>SYJA01000051.1 GCA_005798555.1 Actinomycetota bacterium | reverse complement strand
CGCCGGGTGGATCACTGGCAGCACCCGGCCGCGTTCGCCAAACGCGGCCTTACCCAAAATCCGGGCGGCGACCAAGGTGACCGCATCGGACTCGAAGTGGTCTGCTGCCATGCCTGCGCTGTCGCCGACGTTATCGCCAACGTTATCGGCGATCGTTGCCGCGTTGCGGGGGTCATCCTCAGGGATACCCTGCTCGACTTTGCCGACTAGGTCCGCGCCCACGTCGGCTGCCTTGGTGAAAATACCGCCGCCGACCCGCATGAACATGGCGAGCAGGGCAGCGCCAAAACCGAATCCTTCAAGCACCTTGGGGGCTTCACCTTTATATACGAGGACTACGAGGGCGGCACCAAAAAGCCCTAGGCCCACCGTGAACATGCCGGCCACGCCGCCGGTGCGGAAGGCAATCTTCATGGCCTTCTGCTCGCCGCCATCGTCATTCGCGGCGGCGGCCACGCGCACGTTGCCGCGCACCGCGAGCCACATACCGATGTAGCCGGTCGCGCCGGAGAACACCGCACCGACCAGGAAGAAGATGCTGCGGCCGATCCGCTCACCGGTGGTTTCGGCCGGGAGCAGGAACAGGACGAAGAAGACGATGACCGCGAAAATGGCGAGGGTCTTGAACTGGCGGGTTAGATATGCCGATGCACCCTCTTGGATCGCGCCCGCGATCTCCCTCATGCGATTGGTGCCCTCACTTGCGGACAGGACCTGGCGGACAAGAACGGCGGCAACGCCGAGGGCGGCCAACGCGATGACGGCAACGATGACAACGAGGGTCATGTTGGTGCCGGATAACTCAACCATGGGTCTCCTGACCTACCGGGACAGCTGGGACTAAGGGAACGGGCGGAGTCTACGCAAGGGACTTCGCAATCGGTCAAACAGGTGGGCTAAGTGGCCGCGATAGCCAAATCCAGCGTGGCATGGATTTCGATCAGGGTGTCGATCCCGGTGATCGAGAACACCCGCATGACCCGGGGCTCGGCGATCACCAACCCCAGCGAAGTTCCGGCCTCGCGGGCCCGCTTTAGGGCGGTAACGAAAACACTCAGCCCCGATGAATCCATGAAGGTGACATCGGTTAGGTCAACCACCACCGGCCGGCCGGCCGCCAGGGCCGGGCTAAGCACCTCGGTTAGATCCGGTGCGGTGTGGATATCGAGCTCACCGCTGACGGCGATCACGGACGCGGGGCCTACTTCACGTGAATGCACAGCGAAATCCACGCCCCCACTCTGGCACATTGGGCGTGGCCATCGCACGCTATTGCTCGGGCTGACCGGCCCGGGCGCTGGCCGCGATCCGGGCAAGTGGCTGGCCGAGGAAGTTAAAGAGCCGCTGCACTATCCCGGGGGCCGGTACCGTGCCGCTGACAACCACATCACCACGATCGAGATAGCAGCTGATCAGCACCGCACCATTGGCCTGCGCAATGAGCTCGGCCTGGCCACATTGTTGGCCACTTGACTGGGCACCGGCGAGGGCCGCAAGGTCCATCGCCACGCTCGCTTGCTGGCGGGCCACCGCGATTTGACCGGTGGCCATGGCGACCGCACCGCTAAGCATCAACATGAATGCCAGGGCTAAGGACCACAGGGTTGCGGCCCCACGGTCTGAGCGCAGGTGCCCTACCAACTGAACTCTTCGCGAGCTACCACCGCGGACCGGTGCACCGTTAAACCGAGTCCCTCGAACATCGGCAGTGGTAGTGGTACGTGCTGGGTTAGCTCTACCAGGACAGTGTCGGAGCCTTGATTGATGTTGACCTGCGCTTTGGGTACCTGCTCGTTGGTCTTGTCTGCGATGACCTCGAGGCTTTCACCGCGGGCAATGGCTCGAGCTGACTCGCGGGCAACATCGCCGAGTGCGAGGGCGGTGGTCGCGACACCGAGGGCCCAGACAAGTGACATCGCAATGGCGAACAGCATCGGAATCGCGATCGCGGTTTCCAGGAGCACACTGCCGCGATCGCGGAACAAGAAGGATTTAATCGTGCGGTGTGGTGGGCCATGATGGCCCACCACTTCTCCCCCGCATATTTTGGTCATCAGCCGAATATGGCCTGGAAGGCTCGGCTAATTACCGAAAAAATTAGCTCCTTTACCGCCTCGCTGGTCAGCAACTTGATCAAGATGCCACCGAGGCCGGCAACGGCTACGGTGCCGACGGCGTACTCGGCGGTCGAAAGACCACGTTCGTCTTTAACTAGACGTGCGAGCATGAAACGCATGGAGTTCTCCTTAATACACGTGCTCTGCCGACGAACGGTCGGCGCGCGCTGCCAATTGGCAAGTCCAACTTTCTTCGCACCAGGCGGTCAGCAACAGGGTCACTTCATGCGCTGTGGATAGAAGGTCGAGCCACCTGCGCTGTGGGGATAACTTCAACCGTTGAACAGGTCACTTGCCATCGATGCAACCACAGGAACGACACCCAATAGCAAGAACGCCGGCAGGAAACATGCGGCCAGCGGAACAACGGCACGAACACCGGCCGCACGTGCGGCAACTTCAACATTGAGTCGATGCCTTCTACGTAGATCATCAGCGGTGCCGGCCAACAGAGTTGATAGCGGAGCACCCGAAGTCGCCGAACGCACAAATGCGAGTGCTATCGGGGCGAGTGCGGGGTCATCGCGCACCTGGGACCAGGCATCAGCTGGATCCGCCCCCAATTCCAAGGCCGCACCTATCGGTCGAAGAAGTTCTGAACTTGGCGCACCCACCGCTTCAGCAACCGCCTGCAATGCCGCGCGAAGTGGCGCCCCGGATGCCAAGGTGGCGGCCAAGAGGTCGGCGATATCGGGGGCCTGTTTGGTCAACGCGGTGCGACGCGTGCGGGCAGCGCGCGGCTCCATCCGCATAATCAGTTTCGGTGCGACGACCGCGATACCCGCTCCGAGAATCACACCTGCGAAGCCGCCTACCAGCAGGGCCACGCCCAAGCCAAAGACAATCGCACTTGTTGTGGTCAAGGCCCCGCGTGACATCCGTCTGGTGACTTTTGGCTGGGCGAAAAGTCGGTACAACCGGCCATTTGCCCCCGGCCGCAACCAAAACCAAACCGCAGCGAAAGCGGCGGCGGCGGCGAGGGCACTCACAGTTGGCGTTCCACTGCCGTAGCGATCCGCGCGGTCCAGACCATCCCAGCCACGGTTAGCAGGGCGCCACCCAGCAGACAGAGCAGTCCCGGTGGTGTGCCAAGCAGCCACCGCAGTGGGTCGGCGCCCATCAGCATCCCCATGGCTAACCCGATTAACGGCAAGGTCGCGAGCATGCGGGCGGTGGCCCGCGGCCCGGCAAGTTGTGCCGCCAATTGCACCCGGACGTCCTCGGCAACTCGAGCCGATGCGGCTAATCGATCAACCGAGGTACTTAATCCACTACCCGATGCCGAACTCACTTGCCAACAGGCCGCTAAGCCCGCTAGCACCGGCCGCGCCCTCGCGTCTAGTCGCAGTGCCGAGGTGACATCACCATCAAGTCGCAGAGCGGCCAACGTCGCTGGCCAAACCGGTGGGGAGCCGGCCGCGTTTGCCAGGGCCACCCCTAGCGGCTGCCCACCACGAAGCTCGGCGGCAAGTGCCGATAGTGCTTCTACCGCCTTGACGCGTTGCGCGGTGATGGCCCGTCTTGAGGCCGGCCCGAACCCAAGGTGTGCGAGCAGGAGGCTGGCTAGATTTCGTCGACTCCCAGTCGGTGCGATGAGGCCGCTGGTCGTCAGGCGCCAGCTCGCATCAACCGGCAGCAGCAGCGCCACCGTGGCCGCCATGAGTAGAGCGCTGCCGAAAATCACGAAACATCGATGCCGGCGCCACCGACCCGGTCGGTCAATCGCCCCATACCTGGCTCGGGCAGCAATTGACCCCGGTGCCGACGTAGCGCCGGTACCGCCCGCACCAATTGATCCGCACCGCGCTCCAACACATAGATGCCCTCGACAAGTCGTCGCCCGGTCAAATCCCGTTGCAGGTGCACCACTGCGTCAAGACCGGCCGCAACTAGAGCGTGCACGGCGAGCCGATCAAGCCCGGCCGTAAGGCCTAGGGCCTCCAATCGTGCCGGCACATCCGCTGCTGAATTCGCATGCACGGTGCCGCACCCGCCCTCGTGTCCGGTGTTCAGGGCGGTCAGCAATTCGACCACCTCGGCGCCACGGACTTCACCGACGACAATGCGATCGGGGCGCATTCGAAGTGCCTGCCTGACTAACTCGCGCATGGTAATCAACCCAGCACCTTCCACATTTGCTACCCGAGACTGCAATCGCACCGCATGCGGGTGGTCCGGCATTAGTTCCGTGGAATCTTCGATCATCACTATCCGCTCAGCACTGGGCACCAAGCCGAGTAATGCCGATAAAATTGTGGTCTTTCCGCTGCCGGTGCCGCCGCTTATGACAAAAGCCAGGCGCTGCTCAATAAGGCATCGCAACCACTGTGCCCCGGTGGCATCGATGCTGCCCATCGACTCAAGATCAGCCAAGGTGAAGGCTCTTCGCTGCGGGACGCGGATAGAGATCAAGGTCCCGGCAACCGCAATCGGTGGGATCACCGCGTGCAATCGAGTGCCATCGGGTAGTCGTGCATCAACGAAGGGCGTCGAGTCATCGAGTCGGCGGCCAACCGAGGCAGCCAGCCGCTGGGCCAACTTGCGCACCTCAGCATCGGAGCGGAAAACCACGTCGGTGCGTTCGATGCCGTTGCCGCGGTCAATCCAAACATTGGCCGGGCCATTGACCAAGACGTCTGTCACATCGCCGGTGCGAAGCAATGGCTCAAGGGGCCCGGCACCGATCAACTCCTGACGTAGCGACTCCACCAGCCCGAGGACGGCGTCATCACCTAGCACCACGCCTTCTGCGCGCAGGGCCGAAGCCACTCGGGTCGGCGTCGCATCCGCGTGCGCCTCGATCAGCCGCGTTCGCACGCGATCCAGCAACGGGGCGCTCACGCGACACTCAATTGCGGCACCGCACCACTTAGCGCCGCCACGCAGGCGCGCGCAAATGGCGTGCGCGGCCCAGGGATCTCACCTTGCTCGGCGCTCACCGTGATTGCCGAATCATCCGGTAGCGCGGTAACAAACCCATGACCCAAGGCCCGCTCCATGTCACTTGTGGCTAGGCCACGTGCGGACCTACGCACCAGAAGTGTGAGCGACCCACCGAAATTCAGCGCGGGCAACAGCGCCGCCGCCGCCGCAACTGCGCGGACCGAGTTCGGGATTACCAAATAGGCGTTCGCCGAGGCGGCCAAGGCGATGGTGGTGACATCGCCCAAAGTGCGCACCAGATCGACAACCACGAGGTCGTACCCACGCACCGCTGCATCAAGTACACAGGTCAGTGCCTGCGCATCCAGGGGCCCTGAGTACTGGCGACCAAATGAGAGAACCGCAACACCATCAACATGTGGCAAGGCATCATCAAGGGTTGTCACACTTAATCGACCGCGAGCATCGGCGAGATCTGCCCAGCGCGCCCCCGGCGCCTGCTCGGCACCTAGGAGTAGATCAAGACCGCCGCCGGTAACGTCGGTGTCGATCAACAACACCCGCCGACCCTGGCTTTGCGCCGCCGTCGCCATTACCGCCCCAACAGTCGACGCACCTGCCCCGCCGCAGGCCCCCAGCACACTGACCACCGCGCCCTGCCTCGAGGGGCCCTCACCGGTTTCGGCGAGGCGCTCGATCAGCCACCGCTCAGCATCGGGTAGTGACACAACATGCTCCGCCCCGATCGCCACGGCATCTCGCCAAACCGAATCCGACACCGGCGGAGTGTCAGCAGCACCGTTGAGTTCGCGGGCGATGACAACTACATCGCGGCGCCTCGGCAGGTTACTGAAGTCGGACAGCCGATCCGTCCCGATCAGGACCAGTGGCGCGATCGCCCACTGTGCCCGCGCGGAGTCGGCGTGCGCGGCCAGGTGAATATCAACACCGGTTGCAGCGGCCAGCCGCAAAATGTCTTCGGTGAGCTCGATGTCGTCAGTAATCAACAGTGGGCGCCTATTTTCCATTGGCCCACCATCTGCAGTTCGAGCCCACCGCACCAGTGGCGCAGTACCACCTGTGGATATAAATCCGTGGGCTGTGGATAACGATTCATCGTGAATTTGCAGCCCGCACGCGCTGCGTTTGGTGCGAGGTGGCCCGGTCGGGGTACCGTCAAGGGGTGAAAACCGCCGCCTTCTTTGACCTCGACAAGACCATCTTGGCGCGCTCAAGTTCATTTGCCTTTGCGCGCCCGTTCTATAAGGGCGGGTTGATCGGCCGCAGCGACGTAATTCGAAGTGCCTACGCGCAATTTGTCTTTCTGGCCTCCGGCGCCGACCACGACCAAATGGAGTCAATGCGCACCTATATGTCGAAGTTGGTAACCGGCTGGGATGTCGACAAGGTCAAACAGATAGTCGCTGAGACGCTCGACGAGATCGTCGACCCGATGGTTTACGAGGAGGCCATCAAGCTCATCGAAGACCACAAGGCAGCGGGCAACGAAGTCATCATCATCTCCTCATCGGGCACCGACGTCGTCGAACCTATTGGCCAACGCCTCGGCGTCGACATTGCGATCGGCACTCAGGTCGCCGTCGAGGACGGCCACTACACCGGTGAGATCTTGTTCTACGCCTACGGTGAGGGCAAAGCCGAAGCCATGCTGGCCCTGGCCACCGAACATGATTACGACCTCACCGCCTGCTACGCCTATACCGATTCCCAAACAGACCTACCAATGCTCGAACTCGTCGGCAACCCGGTCGCGGTGAACCCGGATACCGAATTACGCAAAATCGCCACGGAGCGCGAATGGCCGATCTTGGATTTCCAAACACCGGTCGCATTACGGAAAACCATCGACACCAAGCAGGCGGCCGCCGCCGGTGCCGGCGTCGCTTTGGGCGCGGTCGCACTCGGCATTGCCTGGTACGCCCGGCGCCGGTTCACCCGTTCCTAAAACCTCCGGCCGCACCCACTTAGCCGGTGACGGCTTTCGCGCCCAGCGCGCAGGCCTCGGCGAACCAGATCAGGTAGGCCGATGAGCCGGCCGTGGTGCCGGCTGCATAGGCCCGCATCGCGTCAACATAAGCCGGCCGCCCCCTGGTGAACATCCCGTGTTCTGGGATGGTGAACAACGATGGATCCACCGCACGCTCGGCGAGCACGCAGCGGGCTGCGGCGCGGGCCACCAATCCCGAACCCCAGGCAAAAGGCCGAAGGGTGAGCAGCTCGGCATGCACAATGCCCGCGACCAAAATCGCCGGAGCCGTCGTCGGGGCGAGTACCAACTCCGCCAGCAGGGTCAACCGCGGACCCACCAGGGCGGCCGGGGGTAGGTGGCCGATGCGCAGCGGATCGTCGGCCAGCTCCTGCGATCGCGGCCTACCCAGTTCATCCTTGGCAGCAAAATCATTAGCCGCGATGGCGTGTAGGGCGGCAATTACCTGTAGGGGGGCCGACGACCACGCGCCTACCTGGCCCGGCACCGCGGCTGTGACGTCGATGGCCCGGGCCAGCACCCGGCCCATCGGGGAGTCGTCAATGACGGCGGTATCGGCCCCGTCGATGGCGGCTGAATCGCGACCACCACGCTCGATCGAGGCCCGGGCTACGGCCGCTGCGTTACTGCGAACATCACGGCGCCAGAGCACCGAGTCGATCTCCGCCCGGGCGGCCGCCATGACCTCAGTGACCTCCAGGTCCTGGGCGAGGGCGGCCAATGGATCGGCGCCCGGCACCCGGCCTTTAATTTCGGACACGATCCCCATCTAACCGCCCGGTTCGCCATAATGCAGTGTGCCCTCGCAAACCTTGGAAAGTGCAGCCCACGAGAACCTCTCCTTCCCGCCCCCGCCCGATTTCGTCGCGCAGGCGAATGTCACGGCTGCGGCGTATGACCAAGCCGGCGCCGACCGCCTTGAATTTTGGGCGACCCAAGCACGGCGCCTTTCCTGGGCGACGCCATTTAATGAGGTGCTCGACTGGTCAGGTGCGCCATTTGCTAAATGGTTCGTCGGCGGCAAGCTAAATGTTGCCTACAACTGTGTTGACCGCCACGTGGAGGCCGGTTTCGGCGACCAGGTGGCAATCCAATTTGAGGGCGAACTCGGCGACCAACGAGATATCACTTACGCGCAGTTGCAGCGCGAAGTCTCGCAGGCCGCCAATGCGCTAATCGAGCTCGGAATAACCACCGGGGATCGAGTTGCCATCTACCTGCCGATGATCCCCGAGGCAATAATCTCGATGCTGGCCTGTGCTCGGTTGGGGGCACCACACTCAGTTATTTTCGGTGGCTTCTCAGCACATGCACTGGAAAGCCGCATCAACGACGCTGAGGCGAAACTGGTCATCACCGCGGATGGGCAGCATCGACGCGGCAGTATCTTGCCCCTCAAGCATGCGGTTGACGAAGCAGTCGCCAACACGCCGACCGTCGAGCATGTGCTGGTGGTGCACCGGACCGGACTTGATGTTGAATGGGAGGACTCCCGAGATGTCTGGTGGCACGAAATTGTTGACCGCCAACCCGACACGCACGCCCCGGAGGCCTTCGATAGTGAGCATCCCCTTTTCATCCTCTACACATCGGGCACCACCGGTACCCCAAAAGGCATCCTCCACACGACCGGCGGTTACCTGACCCAGACGTCATACACGCACCATGACGTGTTCGCCCTCAAACCCGAGACCGATGTCTAGTGGGTCCCCGCCGACGTGGGCTGGAGCACAGG
>SYJA01000050.1 GCA_005798555.1 Actinomycetota bacterium | reverse complement strand
TCGCGAGGGCCCTGGCGTAATTGGGGTCGCAGCGGTTCTCCACCGACCTGACGGCACCTTTCACTCAAGAGTTGAAATGCAGCCAAGTGGCCCGAACGCTTGGGCCGGTATCCTGCGGCCCACCGCCATTGGCCATTGGACATTCGCCATTGAGGCTTGGAGTGACCCTTGGCAGACTTGGCTGCACCGGGCACAGATCAAGATTCCAGCTGGCATTGATGCCGAACTTGAGCTCAGCGAGGGTGCTTTGCTTTTGGAAGGAACTCTTACTCCTAAGCATCCAGCCCGGGCCGACCTTCAGTCGGCACTAACCACGATGCGCACCGCCGCACTGCCGCCGCCGGTACGACTCGCCGCCGCGATGGATCCGCGAGTGGCTTTGGCGCTTTCCAATTCCCCCCTTCGGGAACACCTGACGGCAAGCGGCCCATGGCCACTTGCCGTGCAACGGCGAAGGGCCCTGTTTGGTGCGTGGTACGAATTCTTCCCACGCAGCGAAGGGGCGACCCTGGAACCACCGAAATCCGGCACATTCATCACTGCTGCAGATCGGCTGCCCGCCATTGCGGACATGGGATTCGACGTTGTCTACCTACCACCGGTGCACCCCATCGGCTTTACAAATCGCAAGGGACAAAATGGCGATCTGGTCGCAAGCGCAGGTGACCCCGGATCCCCGTGGGCCGTCGGCTCGCCAGCTGGTGGTCACGATGTGGTGCACCCGGACCTTGGCACCTTGCAAGATTTTGCTGATTTCGTCTCGTCAGCAAAGGCCCTTGGCTTGGAGATTGCCCTTGACCTTGCTTTGCAGGCATCACCTGATCACCCATGGGTCGCTGAGCACCCCGAGTGGTTCACAACTCGCATTGATGGGACCATCGCCTACGCGGAGAATCCTCCAAAGAAGTACCAGGACATCTACCCGTTGAACTTCGATAAGGACCCGGAAGGTATCTACGCGGAAATCGAACGGGTCGTGCGCTTTTGGGTTTCCCACGGTGTGCAGATCTTTCGCGTCGATAATCCACACACCAAGCCCATCTGGCTCTGGGATCGACTCATTACCGCAATCAACGACGACTACCCGGACGTCATCTTCTTGGCTGAAGCATTCACGGATCAAGCGATGATGCAGGCACTGGCGGAAGTCGGATTCCAGCAGAGTTACACCTACTTCACTTGGCGCACGAGTAAGCAGGAGCTCGAGGAGTACGGCACTGAACTGGCCGGCCCGGCCGCCGCCTATATGCGGCCAAATTTCTTCACCAATACCCCAGACATACTGCATGCGTACTTGCAGCACGGCGGACCAGGTGCCTTCGCGATTCGGGCGGTGCTGGCGGCGACTCTCGCGCCAAGTTACGGCATCTACAGCGGCTTCGAGCTCTACGAGCAGGTGGCACTTCGCCCGGGCGTCGAGGAGTACCTCGACGCTGAGAAATTTCAGTATCGACCGCGGGACTGGGCGGCGGCTAAAAGGGCGGGTCGGAGCCTGGCCCCCCTTTTGACTCTTATCAATGGCGTGCGGCGTGAGCACAGGGCGCTGCAGGATCTGCGGTCGCTCCACTTCCACCACTGCGATAACCCAAATATCATCGCGTTTTCAAAGCAGGATGACGACGACACCATCCTTGTGGTTTGCACACTTGACCCGCACCATGTGCAAGAGGGCACCGTCTGGTGGGACTTAGCGGCCATCGGAGTCGAGCCCCGGTCACTATTCATCGCCCACGACCTGCTGTCCGACACAAGTTGGACATGGGGCCAGAACGCTTACGTTCGACTTACTCCTTGGGAGCAAGTTGCGCACTTAGTACACGTGCAGCAACAATGACCAAGCCCGCGGCGGCACCGGCTGCACCTGCGGACTTAGACCGCCTTGTTGATGGATGGCATGAGAATCCACACGAAATTTTAGGGCCCCACCAGTATCGCGGTGCTGTCACTGTGCGGGTCCTGCGCCCGATGGCGGACTCCGTGACCGTGGTAACCGAGCACGGAGCCATTCAACTCGATCACGAGTTCCGGGGCATCTGGTGCGGGACAATCCCAGAGCACCAGGTGCCGAGTTACTCCATTGAAGTTCAGTATGGCGGCAATATCGTCGCGACCGACGATCCGTACCGTTTCTTGCCAACACTTGGTGAGATTGATCTGCATTTGATCCGCGAGGGCCGCCATGAGCAGCTTTGGAAAGTGCTCGGCGCACACACCCGCAGCTACCCAACCCCACACGGCCTTGTCACGGGTGTCTCATTCGCCGTCTGGGCGCCGAATGCGCGTGGGGTCCGAGTGGCGGGCGACTTCAACTACTGGGACGGCATCGCTCACCCCATGCGCAGTCTTGGTGCTTCTGGCGTCTGGGAGTTATTCGTCCCGAATATTGCTGACGGCAACAGGTATAAATTCCAAATCCTCGGACGCGATGGAATCTGGCGACAAAAAGCTGACCCATTCGCCTTCGCTACCGAGATCCCGCCGGCAACCGCATCGGTAGTCTTCACCTCTACTTACGGTTGGCAAGACTCATCATGGCTCGCGAGGCGGGCGAATACCAACGTGCTCGCAGCCCCCATGAGCGTCTATGAAGTGCATCTAGGCTCATGGCGCGCCGGGCTTGGCTACCGCCAACTTGCCGACGAGCTAGTCGACTACCTAGGCGAAACCGGATTTACCCATGTTGAGTTTCTCCCCGTCGCTGAGCATCCGTACGGGCCGTCCTGGGGTTACCAAGTCACCTCCTACTTCGCACCCACCTCGCGCTTTGGCTCCCCAGACGACCTCCGATACCTAATTGACCGGCTGCACCAGGCCGGGATCGGGGTATTGGTTGACTGGGTACCGGCGCACTTCCCCAAGGACGAGTGGGCGCTCGCCCGTTTTGATGGCACGGCCCTTTTTGAACACCGCGACCCACGCCGTGGTGAGCATCCCGAT
>SYJA01000049.1 GCA_005798555.1 Actinomycetota bacterium | reverse complement strand
TGATGGGCCTGCGGCAGTTGTTCTTCTTGCTGAAAGGGTTTCTCGGCAAGCTGCACCACCTGAACAAAGGTCTAGCCGTGATCTTGGCGTTTATCGGCGTTAAACTCGTCCTCGAGGCTCTTCATGCCACGACCAGCCTTGCAGTTCCGCTGATACCGGTCTGGTTCTCGCTCCTCTTTATTGTCGCTGTGCTGGTCATTACTATCCTCATTAGTTTGCGAACCAAGCCAAGGGGCTAATGCCCAATCACGAATTAGTAGTTCTGGTGGCCCGATGGCGAACTCTTTGCTTCCGGGGGCGTGCTGAGCACTGCTATTGGTGGCGGTTGGGTCCTCCCTCAAGGTTCGACGCGATCCGACGGCCATCGCGCCGGCCGGGCGCCTTGCCGGTGATCCGGAAGACCAGCCCGAATCGCCTTGATTTCCAGCCGCAGCCAACGGGATTGATTACCAGCCGCGCTCGCGCCAACTAGCCAGCTCAGGTCGCTCCCGGCCGATGGTGGTGTCGTAGCCATGGCCCGGGTACACCCAGGTCTCATCTGGCAGGCGCTCGAAGAGCTTCGAGGTGACATCACCCAAGAGCGCGTCGAAGCGGGCCGCATCTTTTTCGGTGTTGCCAACGCCGCCGGGAAAAAGGCAATCGCCGGTGAATAGATGCGACGGGCCATCCGGATCTTGATAGAGCAAGGCAATTGATCCTGGGGTGTGACCCACGAGGTGGATGGCTTGCAGGCTGCAGTCGCCGAATGTCAGCAGGTCTTGATCGGCCAGCAGCACATCGGTCGGCACGGGGATCTGCGGGGCATCCAACAGGTGCGCTGCGGTCATGGCTCCGGTAGCGGCGACCACCTCGGCAAGGGCCCCCCAGTGGTCATGATGGCTGTGGGTGGTGATGACTAACTCGACCCCGTCATTACCGATTAGCGTTAGTAGCCGATCGGCTTCACTCGGGGCGTCAATGAGAACCTGCGCCCCTGTTCGCCGACAGCGAAGAACATAAGCGTTGTTGTTGTACGGCCCCACGGCCAGCTTGCTGACAATGAGCTTAGGCAGCTCATGGACGTCGGCGCTGCCGCCAACTTTTACGTTTCCGGTATACATTTACGTCTCCGTCCAATTCGGTGCGGAAACCCGATTCCCGGAGGCTCGCTAGTGCCAGACCAGTTGGTGGTTCGGGGGGCCCGCGAGCACAACCTTAAAGACGTCTCGCTGGAGTTGCCGCGTGACGCCCTGATCGTGTTCACCGGGCTATCGGGCTCAGGCAAGTCCAGCTTGGCATTTGACACCATTTTTGCCGAGGGCCAGCGCCGCTATGTGGAAAGCCTGTCGGCCTATGCCCGCCAGTTTTTGGGCCAGATGGACAAACCGGATGTGGATTTCATCGAGGGGCTTTCGCCAGCGGTGTCAATTGACCAAAAGTCCACCTCCCGGAACCCTAGGTCCACGGTAGGGACGATCACCGAGGTTTATGACTACCTGCGCCTGCTTTTCGCTCGAATCGGCAAGCCACACTGCCCAGACTGCGGCTCGGTAATCGCCCGGCAGGCACCGCAGCAAATAGTTGACCAGGTACTTGACTTGACCGCGGACTCAAAGTTTCAGGTCCTTGCACCCGTGGTGCGGGAACGCAAGGGCGAGTACAGCGAGTTGTTTCGACAGCTGCAGGCTCAGGGCTACTCGCGGGTCCGAGTGGACGGGGTAGTTGTCGGACTAGATGAGGTGCCCACCCTGAAGAAGCAGGAGAAGCACAGTATCGACGTGGTCGTTGATCGATTGACGGTTAAGGCGGAGTCCCGCCGGCGCCTTACCGACTCGGTCGAGACAGCCTTGCGCCTCGCCAGTGGGGTGGTGGTACTTGACTTCGTTGATCTGGCGGAAAAGGACCCAAACCGCGAGCGCGTCTTCAGCGAGCACCTTGCGTGCATGAAGTGCCAGATCTCGTTCGAGGAGCTTGAGCCGCGGTCCTTTTCATTTAATTCGCCGTTCGGGGCCTGCCCGGTGTGCACCGGGCTTGGCACCCGGCGCGAAGTTGAACCGGACCTAGTCGTGCCAAATGGCGAGCTAAGCGTGCGCGAGGGCGCCATCGCACCTTGGGCGGGGGGAAATGTCTCAGATTACTTCAAGCGGCTCCTGGAGGCGTTGTGCGAAGAACTGGAGATAGATCTGGATGTGCCGTGGCAGAAACTCCCGGCGCGTGCCAAGAAGGCACTGCTTTATGGCCACGATACCGAAGTGCACGTGAAATATCGAAATAGATACGGCCGGCAACGCTCGTACCACACGACCTACGAGGGTGTCATTCCATTCATCGAACGTCGTCACTTAGAGTCCGACAGCGACGCCTCCCGGGAACGCTTCGAGGGCTTCATGCGCGAGGTGCCATGCGCAGCGTGCGAGGGGGCAAGGCTGAAACCGCTCTCGTTGGCCGTCACGATCAACGGGCACTCAATAGCCGAGATTGCTGGCCTGCCAATCGGGCTGATGGCCGAGATGCTGGGGGGCTTGAAGCTTTCCCAGCGCGATGCCACGATCGCCACCCGGGTCCTGAAGGAGGTCAATGAGCGCCTGCAATTCCTAATGGACGTCGGTTTGCACTACCTGTCACTTGATCGCCCGGCCGGGACGTTGGCTGGCGGTGAGGCGCAGCGGATCCGGCTGGCCACCCAGATTGGCTCCGGCTTGGTTGGCGTGCTCTATGTGCTGGATGAGCCAAGTATCGGGCTGCACCAACGCGATAATCACCGGTTGACTGAGACTTTGCTTCGGCTCCGGGATCTGGGCAATACGTTGATAGTTGTCGAGCATGATGAGGACACCATCCGGACCGCGGATTGGATAGTCGACATCGGTCCCGGTGCTGGTGAGCACGGGGGGCAGATCGTCGTCAGCGGTACTCTGGCAGAGCTGCTTGCCGAACCAACTTCGATCACCGGGCAATACCTAGCCGGCACCCGGTCGATTGACGTGCCGATGATCCGGCGTCCGGTGACCGATCGAGTGATCACGGTTCATGGTGCCGCTGAGCATAACCTGCAAAATGTGACAGTTGACTTCCCGCTGGGCTGCATGATCGCGGTGACCGGTGTGAGCGGTTCGGGCAAGTCAACCCTTGTCAATGACGTGTTATTCAACGTGATGGCGCGCGATCTGAATGGTGCGCGGCTGGTGCCGGGTAAGCACAAGAAGGTCACCGGCCTTGAGCACATTGACAAGGTGGTGCATGTCGATCAAAGTCCCATTGGTCGCACCCCGCGAAGTAACCCGGCAACGTATACCGGCGTATTCGATCACGTGCGAAAGATCTTCGCTGAGACCCAAGAGGCGAAGGTGCGCGGGTATTTGCAGGGGCGCTTTAGCTTCAATGTAAAGGGAGGAAGATGCGAGGCTTGCTCTGGCGATGGCACCATCAAGATCGAGATGAACTTTCTTCCCGATGTTTATGTGCCTTGCGAAGTGTGCCTGGGCGCGAGATACAACCGTGAGACTCTAGAAGTGCATTTCAAGGGCAAGACCATCGCTGATGTTCTCAATATGCCGATAGAGGAGGCCCTGGAGTTCTTTGCCGCGGTGCCGCCTATTGCCAGGCACCTTTCCACGCTGGTGGATGTTGGCCTTGGCTATGTCCGCATGGGTCAGTCGGCCCCGACATTGTCCGGTGGTGAGGCACAACGGGTGAAGTTGGCCGCTGAGTTGCAAAAGCGTTCGACCGGACGCACCATCTACGTACTCGATGAGCCGACTACTGGGCTGCATTTTGAGGATATTCGTAAACTGCTCGGCGTCCTGCAGTCACTGGTTGACAAAGGCAACACCGTGGTCGTCATCGAACATAACCTCGATGTCATCAAGACTGCTGACTGGGTCGTTGACATGGGGCCAGAAGGCGGGTCGGGCGGGGGTAAGGTCATTGCGACCGGAACACCAGAGGCCGTGGCCGCCACCGTGGGTAGTTTTACGGGGGATTTCCTGCGCGAGCGCCTCAAGCTACCGCCGCCTAAACTAAAGCGGTCCAAGGCAAGTTGATGACGATGGAGGGCGCATGAGTAACAAAGAGTTCGCAGTGGAGCGCCGCACGGTGCTGACGGCCGGTGGCTTGGTTGTTGCTGGCGGGGCGCTGGCGGCCTGTGGCGACTCCGGGTCGACCACTGCGGCGGCAACGGCGGCGGCGGCGCCCGCTGCGACCGATGGGGCAGTCGCAGCAACCGGAGCACCCACGGGGGCAATCGCCACCAGTGCTGTTCCCCTTTTCGGGGGGGTAATAGTTCCCGAGCCGCCTGTTGTGATCACGCAGCCGAGCGAGGGTACTTACAAGGCGTTCACGGCGATCTGCCCGCACCAAGGCTGCTTGGTGGGCGAGGTGGCAGAAAATGAAATTGTGTGTCCCTGCCACGGTTCATTGTTCTCCGCGGTCGATGGCTCGGTGATCCAAGGGCCGGCGGAGCAGGGGCTGACGGCGGCAAGCATTGCCGTGCAGGGCGACAGCATCGCCTTGCCCTAGCCTGTTTGGGCTAGCGTCAACCCCGTGACATTGCCGCGCCCGCATGATATCCCCACCAACGCGGGGGTCTATCGATTCCGTGATAGCACCGGGCGGGTGATCTACGTCGGCAAGGCGGGCAACTTACGATCGCGCCTGGGTAGTTATTTCGCCGATCAGGCAACACTGCACCCTAGGACAAGATCACTCGTTGAGTGCGCTACCAGCGTGGACTGGGTGGTGGTCGGCAATGAAGTTGAGGCACTCACCCTGGAGTTCGCCTGGATCAAGGAGTTCGACCCTAGATTCAATGTGCGGTTTCGTGACGACAAGACCTATCCCTACCTCGCAGTCACCGTTGGTGAGGAGTTCCCGCGGGTGTCAGTAGTTCGCGAGGCAAAGCGCAAGGGCACCAAGTATTTTGGGCCCTACGCACACGCCTGGGCAATTCGCGACACGGTAGACGAAGTATTGAAAGTGTTTCCGATCAGGTCCTGTCGCGACGGGGTGTACCGCAGGGCTAAGCAAGTCGGAAGGCCTTGCCTGCTCGGCTATATCGGAAAATGCAGTGCTCCATGTGTTGAGAAGATCACCCCTGAGGATTACCGCGCACTGGTCAACAATTTTTGCACATTTATGGCCGGGCAAGGCGAGGCCTTCATTCGTGATCTTGATCGTGCGATGCAAGCCGCCTCCCAATCCCAAAACTATGAGGAAGCCGGTCGCCTGCGCGATCGAGTTGGGGCATTGCGTGCGGCAATGGAGCGAAATGCGGTGGTCTTTGCCGACAACACCGATGCCGACGTGATTGCAATGGTGGAGGAGCAGCTGGAGGCCGGAATCCAGATCTTCCATGTGCGAGGTGGCCGGATCCGAGGCGAACGCGGTTTTGTCCTCGAGAAGTCGGAGGAGCTGTCAAGCAGCGGGTACCTGGAGCGAGTCTTGCAGCGAATCTATGACGAGGAGATTGACATCCCGCGCGAGGTGCTGGTGTCGACCAAGTTGGAATCAGTCGGGGTCTGGGAATCGTGGCTGTCGCAGAAGCGAGGGTCGGCGGTTTCGGTGCGGGTGCCGCAGCGTGGTGATAAACGCGCACTGCTGGAGACCGCGTCGATTAACGCCCAGCACACTTTGGCACTTCACAAACTTCGACGGTCATCGGATCTAACCTCGCGCAGTAGAGCCTTGCAGGAACTCAAGGATGCACTGGGGCTCGCCGACGTCCCCTTGCGCATCGAGTGCATCGATGTTTCCACCTTGCAGGGGCAGGACACGGTGGCCTCGCTCGTGGTGTTCGAGGATGCCTTGCCAAAGAAACGTGAGTATCGAAGCTTCATCATTAGAACGGTCACGGCCGATGACACTGGTGCAGTCGCGGAGGTCGTCACGAGGAGATTTAGGCCAGGAAAGGGGGAGCAGGATCCGGCAGCAGTTGATGAGGCCAGGCGGCGGTTTGCCTACCCGCCAGGGTTGCTGGTGATCGATGGTGGGTGGCCGCAGGTGCGGGCGGCGCAGGATGCGCTGATGGCCGCCGGCATCACCGATGTGCCGGTGATCGGGCTGGCCAAGAGGCTTGAGGAGATCTGGCTGCCCGATGACCGCGATCCAGTGATCCTGCCACGCACCAGCGAGGCGCTGTACCTGCTGCAGCGGATTCGAGATGAGGCACACCGCACGGCCATTGGGCTGCATCGGGTGCGAAGAGCCAGGCGAGCAACTGCAAGTGCCCTGGACGACATTGTCGGGCTTGGGCCAGTGCGCGCAAAGACACTACTTCGTCATTTCGGCAGTGTGCGCGCCATCCGCGCGGCGACTCCTGAGGAATTAAGTACGGTTGAGGGGATCGGCCCGGTCCTTGCTGCAACAATTGCGGCAGCCCTCGGCGAACAAGAAGGCTCGGGCAACCCGGTGCGCAAGCGCGAGAGGAAAGGAAGTCAAGGTGACAGAGACTGACTTCGCCGAATTCGATGTGGTGCTGGTAACCGGGATGTCAGGGGCCGGTCGATCCACCGCGGCGCATGTCCTTGAGGATATTGGCTGGTTCGTTATCGATAACTTGCCACCTTCGATGCTGCAGCAGGCGATTGAACTGGCGCGAGGCAGTGAAGACATCTCCCGGGTAGCCGTGGTGGTTGATGTGCGCGGTAAGTCCTTTTTCAGAGACTTGAACCGCACCCTCGAGGCACTTGGGCGTGATGGCATCCCGGTTCGCACCCTTTTTTTGGAGTCCTCTGATGAGTCTTTGGTGCGACGCTTCGAGAGTTCACGGCGGCCGCATCCATTACAAGGTGGCCAGCGAATCACTGATGGCCTGGCAGCCGAGCGGATTGCGCTTGGGGATATGCGCGCAATTGCCGACGTGGTCATCGACACCACCGCACTTAATGTCCATGATTTGCGGCGAAAAATCGAGGCTGCATTCGGCCACCAGGATGTGATGAAGCTCCATGCCACGGTGATGTCCTTTGGCTTCAAGTACGGGATACCCGTCGATGCAGATCTAGTTGCCGATGTTCGCTTCCTGCCGAACCCGCACTGGATCCCAGAGTTGAGGCCACTTAACGGGCTCGATGAAACAGTTGCGAACGCGGTACTCGCAGCCCCCGCTGCTGAGGTTTTTCTGCAGTTGTATTCCCAGCTAGTGCAGGTGATCGCGCCCGGATACGTCGAAGAGGGCAAGAGATATGTCACCATCGCGATGGGTTGCACCGGCGGCAAGCATCGAAGTGTGGCAATGTCCGAGAATTTCGCTGCCCGGTTGCGAATTGAGGGGATTGAGACTCTCGTAGTGCACCGGGATCTAGGCCGCGAGTGACGAAGCGTGGTGCTCTCGCCTTCGGGGGAGCCGGACCAAATGTGGTGGCCCTTGGTGGCGGCCATGGCCTTGCGGCGACACTGAAGGCATTGCGCCGTGTCACGGATCAAATCACCGCGGTCGTGGGCGTTGCGGATGATGGTGGATCAAGCGGCCGACTGCGCGATGAATATGGCGTGCTACCGCCGGGTGACTTAAGGATGGCACTCGCTGCACTTTGTGGCGATGACACTTGGGGCCGCACTTGGAGCAAGGTGGTGCAGCACCGGTTCGGCGGTGCAGGTGACCTAGCCGGTCACTCACTGGGCAATTTACTCATCTATGCGCTGTGGGAGCAGACCAAGGACCCGGTCGTCGGATTGGACTGGGTGGGGGCCCTGCTTGAGGCTCAGGGTCGGGTACTGCCCTGCAGCACGGTGCCTTTGCAGATCATTGCCGATGTTGAAGGGCTGGACCCCGCAAATGCCGAGCACGTGTCAATTGTCCGTGGACAAGAGGCGGTAGCGACGACACCGGGTACCATCGTGGGCATTCGCCTCGAGCCAGCGGATGCACCGGTTTGCCTCGAGGCAATCGAGGCCGTTTACCGCGCCGATGTCATCGTGCTCGGCCCAGGCTCCTGGTACACCTCGGTTGTCCCGCATTTACTGCTGCCCGACTTGGCCGGGGCTATTACGAGTAGTCCGGCCAAGCGAATTGTGGTTCTGAACCTTGATCCAAGCAGTGATGCGGAGATGTCAGGGCTGTCGGTCGACCGCCACCTAATGGTGCTGATGGATTTAGAGCCGGGTCTAGCACTTGATGCGGTGATTGCGGACCCGCGCCATGTTGATGACCTATCGGAACTGACAGCCAGTTGCGCTCGAATCGGCGCAGAGCTGGTGCTGAACACTCTCACCTACCCACGCGGCACGCGCCCTGGCGAGCATGATCCAGACCGCCTAGCCGTGGCGATCGGGTCGGTAGTTTGAGCCGGGGTGTCGGTGCCCGGCGGGGGTACTTGCCACGCATGGCAAGATGCGCACCATGGCAATGACTGCGGCGGTAAAGGACGAACTCAGCCGGGTTGAGATCAACAAGGCGAGTTGCCGTAAGGCCGAGGTGGCTACCATTTTGCGGTTCGCCAGTGGCCTGCATTTAGTCGCGGGCCACATTGTGATTGAAGCGGATCTGGATACGGGCGCAACGGCACGTCGTCTGAAAAAGGACCTCTTCGACATCTACGGTCATGAGAGCGAAATCGTCGTCGTGCAACCAAGCGGATTGCGCAAGGGAGCACGGTATTTGGTGCGAGTGGTAGAAGGTGGGGAAGCGCTCGCAAGGCAGACCGGGATCGTTGATGGCAGCGGGCGCCCGGTACGCGGCCTGCCGCCGGTGATCGTCGCTGGCGGGGTGAGCGAATGCGAGGCGGCTTGGCGCGGGGCCTTCCTCGCCCACGGCTCCTTGACCGAGCCCGGGCGGTCATCCTCCTTGGAGATCACCTGCCCGGGCCCAGAAGCTGCCCTGGCACTGGTCGGTGCGGCCAGGAGGCTTGGGATCCCGGCTAAGTCGCGCGAGGTACGCGGTGTTGATCGGGTCGTCATTCGTGATGGAGATGCGATCGGGGCGATGCTGACCCGGTTGGGTGCACACGAGTCAATGATGGCCTGGGAAGAACGACGTATGCGCCGTGAGGTGCGGGCCACCGCGAACCGCCTGGCGAATTTCGATGACGCGAACTTGCGACGATCGGCTCGGGCGGCGGTGGCCGCCGGTGCTCGGGTGCAACGGGCTTTGGAGATTCTGGGTGCGGACGTGCCAGAGCACCTAGCGGTTGCGGGCCGGTTGCGGCTCGAACATCAACAGGCGAGTTTGGAAGAATTGGGAGCATTGGCTGACCCACCAATGACCAAGGATGCGATCGCCGGCCGGATCCGTCGACTTTTGGCTTTGGCCGATAAACGCGCCTCGGATCTGGGGATTCCAGATACCGAGTCGGCACTCGGCCAAGATGTCGACGACTCCTGATAACCGGTAAGATTTTCATGATAGCTCTTACAAGATGAGATGGTTTTTCAGGTGACAAGGTTATTGGGTTCCAAGCTACCGGGGAGTTCAAGTGGCGATCAAGGTTGGCATTAACGGTTTTGGCCGCATTGGCCGCAATTTCTACCGTGCGCTACGCGCCAGTGGAGCCGATTTACAAATTGTGGGCCTCAACGACCTAACCGATACCAAGACCTTGGCCCATCTACTGAAGTACGACAGCATTCTAGGGCGCATTGGCGTTGAGGTCACCGCCACCGACGGTGCGATCATCGTGGACGGCACCACCATCCCAGTTTTCGCCGAACGTGACCCATCTGCACTCCCTTGGGCCAAGGTGGGAGCTGACATTGTCATCGAGTCAACCGGTTTCTTCACCGATGCGGCGAAGGCCGCAGGCCACCTCACCGCCGGTGCAAAGAAAGTGATCATCAGCGCGCCAGCCAAAGGTGAGGACATCACCATTGTGATGGGCGTAAACGCGGACAAGTACAACCCGGCAACTGACAACATAATCTCTAATGCCTCGTGCACGACCAACTGCCTGGCGCCGATGGCCAAGGTGCTAGATGATTCATTCGGAATCGAGCGTGGCTTGATGACCACCATTCACGCTTACACTAACGACCAGAGCATCTTGGACTACCCACATAGTGACCTGCGGCGTGCGCGCGCGGCAGCGATCAACATGATCCCGACCAGCACCGGTGCCGCTAAGGCCATCAGCCTGGTATTGCCGCAGCTGAAGGGCAAGCTTGATGGTTACGCGATGCGGGTGCCGGTGCCGACGGGATCCGCCACCGACTTGACCGTGGAGTTGAAGACCCCGGCAACAAGGGACGAGATCAATGCTGCGATTAAAGAGGCAGCGGCTGGACCGTTAAAGGGTATCTTGGTCTACACCGAGGACCCGATTGTGTCCAGCGACATCGTTACGGACCCGGCCTCATGTATTTTCGACTCCGGGTTAACCAACGTCAATGGCAACATGGCCAAGGTCGTCGGTTGGTATGACAATGAGTGGGGCTACAGCAACCGATTGATCGACCTCACCGTGTTCGTCGGCTCAAGCCTCTAGGGCCGCCAGCAATGCGCACCCTCGACGACCTAGAAGTCGGCGGGAAAGTCGTCTTGGTTCGGTCGGATTTCAATGTGCCGCTCGCCGATGGTGTGCTGGGCGCAAAGGTCATCACCGACGATGGCCGAATCCGTGCGAGTTTGCCGACCATCGAGTATCTACGTGCTCACGGGGCGAAGGTAGTGATCATGGCGCACCTGGGCCGACCAAAGGGTGCCCGCAGGCCAGAACTCAGCCTGGCCCCGGTGGCCAGCAGGCTAGGTGACCTGCTCGGAATCCAAGTGCAACTCGGTGCCGATATCACCGGGCCGATCACTGCCGGCCTGATCTCGGCGCTGCAACCCGGTGACGTGCTGCTGCTGGAGAATCTGCGGTTTGACGCGCGGGAGACGAGTAAAGAGGCCGCCGAGCGGCAGAGCCTTGCTGTTGAGTTGGCGGCGCTGGGGGAGATCTACGTTTCTGATGGTTTTGGGGTAGTGCACCGCGAGCAGGCCTCGGTTACCGACATTGCCCGGCTGCTGCCGGCTGCCGGTGGGCGCTTGGTCATTGCTGAAACCGAGGTGTTTCGATCACTATTGGCAAGTCCAGCGCGGCCTTATGTCGTCGTCTTGGGTGGCTCCAAGGTCAGTGACAAGCTCGGGGTCATCGGTAACTTGATTGGCCGCGTCGACCGGTTGCTGATCGGCGGGGGCATGGCCTTTACCTTCTTAGCGGCCCAAGGCTACGAAGTTGGTGACTCACTCCTAGAGGCCGATCAGATCGACCAGGTCAAGGGATTCATGGCACAGGCGAAGGACGCGGGTGTGGAGTTGCTGCTGCCCGTTGACGTGGTGGTCGCAGATGAGTTCAGTGCCGAAGCCAAGGTGCAGTGCGTACCGAGCAACTTGATCCCCACCGGCTGGCGCGGCTTGGATATTGGTCCGAAAACGGCCGCCCTCTTCGCTTCGAAAATTGCCGATGCGCAGACCGTTGTCTGGAACGGCCCAATGGGAGTTTTTGAAATGCCACCATTTGCCACGGGCACGCAAAGAGTGGCCGAAGCCGTGGCCGCTGCACCCGGGGTGAGCGTGGTTGGCGGGGGTGATTCGGCCGCTGCAATAAGGATCCTTGGCCTACCGGAGTCCGCCTTTAGTCATATTAGTACCGGTGGTGGGGCTAGTTTGGAATTCCTCGAGGGCAAAACCTTGCCCGGGATCACCGTTCTCGACGAAGGGCATTAGCCGTGGTAGACCGCAAGCCGATGATGGCTGGTAACTGGAAGATGAATCTGAATCACTTCGAGGCCATTGCTTTGGTGCAGAAATTGGCTTATGCCCTAAATGATCAGGATTTCGCTGCCGTTGATGTCGTGGTGCTGCCACCATTCACCGACATCCGATCGGTCCAGACCCTGATCGATGGCGATAAGTACGACCTCCTGTATGGGGCGCAGGATATTTCGTCACATGATTCAGGTGCGTTTACGGGTGAGATTTCGGGCCCGATGTTGGCGAAATTGGGCTGCTCCTATGCGGTTGTCGGCCATAGTGAGCGCCGTCACTACCACGGTGAGACCGACGAAATGGTCAACGCAAAAGCCAAGGCCGCCCTCCGAAACGGCATCATCCCCATCGTGTGCGTGGGAGAGCACCTGGAGATTCGCCTGGAGGGTAACGCGGTCTCCCATGTGCTCGAGCAACTGGCCGGCTCATTGGCCGGGCTGACCGCGGAGCAGGTTGCCTCCTTAGTCATCGCCTATGAACCGGTCTGGGCAATTGGTACCGGTGAGGTTGCGACGCCGGAGGATGCCCAGGAGGTTTGCGCGGCGATTCGAAGTCAGGTCGCAGAAGTCTGGGGCAAGCAGCCGGCAGCGGAAGTCCGGGTCCTGTATGGCGGCTCTGTTAAGTCCAGCAATGTGGTGGGGATCATGGCCCACCCGGACGTGGACGGCGCCCTAGTGGGTGGGGCCAGCATCGATCCGGATGACTTCGTGGGCATCATCAGGTACCGGCTGCACCCAACGGACTAGGCAACGGGCCGGCCACTTAACCGGCCAGCCGGGTCCCCGCGTATCCTTTGGCCATGATTGCCGTCTTGACAATTGCCCTCGCCGTGATCCTGGTGATTACCAGTGTTTTGCTGATTGTGTTGATCTTGCTGCACCGCGGCAAAGGCGGTGGCCTCTCTGACTTGTTCGGTGGTGGTGTCAGTTCCTCCATCGGTGGATCTAGTGTGGCTGAGCGCAACTTGGATCGATTGACGGTCGGTTTGGGTCTGGTTTGGGCAGCGAGTGTGGTTGCCGTTGGCCTGCTAGTGCGTACCGGTAGTTAACGAACCCTGGAGAGGAAATCAAGTGGCAGGTGGCAGTGCAATTCGCGGTAGTCGTGTCGGCGCGGGCCCAATGGGTGAGGCCGAACGTGGCGAGTCGGCACCGCGCATCTGGGTGTCCTTCTGGTGTTGCCGAGGCCATGAGTCAAAGCCCAGTTTTGCAACCGATGCCGCGATTCCGGAGGAGTGGGACTGCCCGCGTTGCGGCCTGCCCGCCGGCCCCGATGAGGCCAATCCACCCGCACCGCAGAAAGTTGAGCCTTATAAGACGCACTTGGCGTATGTGAAAGAGCGGCGCTCGGACAAAGACGGTGCTGCGATTTTGGCCGAGGCGATGGAGAACATCCGCCCGTAGTTCGTTGCGCGTTTCGGGTTAAGCGTGTTGACGCTAGGCGTTGAAGCGCCCGATATCGGCTGGCAATTTCATCGCGGCCGGCTCGTCTATCAGGAACAAAGTTCGCTCGCGACCGCGCACGCCCGCCGCTGGCACTTGTAATGGGCCGGCGGCCGGGTCCAATGCGAGGCGGACAGCCGCGGCCTTTTCGGTGCCGCTGGCAAGTACCCACACCTCACGTGCGGCACATATTGTCGGCAGCGTCATAGTGATGCGGGTAGGTGGAGGCTTGGGGGCGCCTTGCACCGCGGTCACGGCGCGAGCATCATGCAATGCGGGCTGCTCAGGGAATAGGGAAGCAACATGCGCGTCGGGCCCGATCCCAAGCAGTACAACGTCAAAACTCGGTACGGGGGCGTGGTCCTCGGGCCGGCGGTAGCGGGTGAGTTCGGTCGCGTAGGCCCGCGCCGAAATCTGCGCGTCGGCAGTTGTCTCAGGGCCGGCGACGGGGTGCACATTTCGTGCCGGAATGGCGACGTGGTCCAGGAGCGCCGCGCGCGCGGCCGTCTCATTGCGCTCGGGATCCCCGGTGGGCAGGTAGCGCTCATCGCCCCACCAAATCTCGATCTGCTCCCAGTCCACGGAGCTACGCCCTGAACCCGCGTTGATCGCAGCGAGAACCGCGGTGCCAATGCCACCGCCGGTCAGGACAAGGTGCGGGCGCACCCCTGATGACTGTGCCTCAACAATGGTGGTTATCAGCTGGGCAGCAGCTGCAGCTGCCAGTGACTTCGAGTCTTGGTGTCGGAAGATCTCCACCCGGCTCAAGACTTGCACTCAGATTCATCCACATTGGCGATGGCCCCTTGATAGGCCTCATCCGGGTCCATGCGCCGCAACTCCTCCGAAAGAAGTGCGGCTAGGTCGCGACGCGGCAGTGGCACTTTGGTATCGGGCCGGCCGGTACGGGTCAGCGTCGCTACTAAATCTGCTTCTCGACTGACGCAAATCCCTAGGTCACCGGATCCTATTTCGACCGAGGTAACGCCAGGGCCGGCATTCCAGGTCAAGCTCACCGGAACTTCGAGGCGCTGACGCAACCACGAGGTGAGAAGTGGCAGGCTGGGGTTGCCTTGCCCGCCGGTAACGTGGGCACCTGTTAACCCTTCAACCGGCTGGTCGAGTGCGGCAGCCAAAACCGAGCGCCATGAGGTGAGCCGGGTCCACGCGAGGTCGGTGTCACCGCTGCGGTAGCCAGCACGACGGGCGAGCAACTCGCGCATTGGATCAAGGGCGCCGGTGGCATTGGTGATTCTACGCTGGGCGAGCCGACCGATTGGGTCATCTGCAGGTACGGCCGGGGCGAGGCCCGGCCAGTAAACGACAATTGGGGTGTCCGATAAGAGCAGCGGTACCGCCACCGAGTTCGCATGCTTGGCAAGTGCCCCCCGGAGACGCAGGACCGCGACTTCACCTGGCCCGTCCTGCCCGCCCACGGAGATATCCGCATCCAGGCGGGTGCCTGGATCAGTCGGCCTTGGGACCATCGTGACAACCCGCATCGGATGTGACCGGGCGGCGGTGACCGCGGCCGCGGTGGCGTCGGCCTGGGTTTCCTCATTGCCCACGATGATGAGCGTCAGCACCATGCCGGTGGCGGATGAGCCCAGCCGGCTGCGCTCGCGGTTGATGGCCGCGACTATTGCACCGCCGCTGGTATCTTCAAGCCGGATCATGGTCGCCGCCAAGTGCGCCCGTCGCGGGCGATCATTTCCGTCGCCGAATGCGGGCCCCAGCTGCCTGAAACATATTGCTCAGGGCGTCCCTGCTCGGCCCACCTAGTCAAAATTGGATCAAGGATCCGCCATGCCAACTCAACTTCCCTGGGCCTCGGGAACAGCGGCGGATCGCCCAGCAGTACATCAAGGATTAGCCGTTCATATGCCTCGGGGCTTGAATCCACGAAGGAATCGCCGTACTGGAAATCCATCGTCACATCTCGCACCTCAATCGATGAGGTGTTGGGCACTTTCGAGCCAAACTTAACCGTGATGCCCTCATCTGGCTGGATGCGGAAGACAAATGCGTTGTTACTGAGCTCCTCCACTGCGGTTTGAACGAAGGGGAGATGCGGTGCCCGCTTGAAAACTATGGCCACTTCGGTGACACGACGGCCGAGCCTTTTACCGGTACGCAGGTAGAAGGGCACGCCAGCCCAGCGCCGATTCTCGACATTTAGGCGAATCGCCGCGAAGGTGTCGGTGGTTGAGGTGGGGGAGATGCCATCTTCCTCGAGGTATCCCTTTACTGGGATTCCGCCTTGCCAGCCCGACGTGTACTGCCCGCGCGAAGAATGCAGGTCGATCTCCAATGGCACCGTGATGGCGGAAAGCACTTTCTCCTTTTCGAGGCGGACGTCATCCGAGCTAAAAGAGAGTGGCTCCTCCATGGCGGTCAAAGCCAGCAACTGCAGCAGGTGGTGGACCGCTACGTCAACCCGCAGCTCGACAGCCCGGTACGGCTGGACCTGGTGGGCGAAGTGCCGGTCGACCCGGCCGTGCGCGACGCCGTGCTGCGCCGCCAGCTGGTGCTGGAATGGCTGCCGGGCACGCCGGCCTCGC
>SYJA01000048.1 GCA_005798555.1 Actinomycetota bacterium | reverse complement strand
TCCACCTCCGGCAACAATGCATAAACCGGTCGCCAGGCTCCCCACTCCCGCAAGGTGCCGGTTGGGTCGCCAAATTCGTCGAGCACAATCTCACCGTCATGTGGTTGCACCAGGCCACGCTGGTACCCGGCTCGACGCAAGGCCTCGGAGTTGACCCACACGGTGTGATAGTCGGTGGCACGCAATACCACCGGGCGATCGGGAACCTCGGCATCAAGCCAACTAGCAAAAAACACCCCGTTTGGGGCCAAGGTGTGGTCGAAACCCTCGCCCCGAATCCACTGCGCGGTTGGGTGCTCCTTGGCCCACTTGCCAACCACCTGCGCAACCTTCTGGGCGCTGGCGCAATCACGGATCGGTGCGAATTGCGGTTCGAGCCCCCCAAATACCGGATGCACGTGGCCATCACCAAAGCCCGCGCAAATGAAGCCACCAGCCGCATCGATTACTTCATCGGCCGCCAACCGCCTAGCCGTTGCCCCGAGGGCCAAAATGCGCCCACCTTCAAATAGCACCGAATCACTGATAGCGATGGCGCCACCGGTGATCGATGACCCCGTCCATACAGTTGCGTTTTCAATTCGAACGGTGGGCATCTGCACTCCCGGGGCCCGGCTTTCTGCACCCACGGCTGCTGCCGCTGGCTGGTGCAGAGCACACTACATTGGCCCCACGCTCCAGTGAGGGAAAGCCACCTTTGAAAATCCGTGAAATCGCCCCGGCTGAATACGTTGCCGCAGGTGACCTCTGCGTTCGAGCCTATGAGGTTGGCGGCCACCTGGAACCCGGAAACGAGTACGCAACAACGATCCGCGACGTCGCCAACCGCGCCGAACAGGCCTTAGTGCTGGTGGCAGAAGTGAGCGGCCAACTCGTCGGCACTGTCACTATCTGTCCACCCGGTACCGTGTACGCTGAGATATCCGTGCCCGGTGAACTGGAGTTTCGATTCCTCGCCGTTGAGCCAACCAACTGGGGTCAGGGCATTGGTCAGCGGTTGGTCGCCGAATGCGAATTGCGCGGGCAGGGCCTAGCGACCCAATTGGTTATCTGCGTCATTGAGATAAATGCTGATGGGCACCGCTTCTATGAAAGGTTGGGCTTTGACCGACTACCCGAGCGTGACTGGTCGCCGCGGCCGGGGATCAACCTGCAAGTTTATCGCAAGATGCTTTCAGGCTAATTTCCTAACAAAACTCAGCCCGATCGACGATGGCTCGCGTAACGGTCCCGACCCCTATGCGCTTTGACTCTCCCGAGACTAGAGTGTGAGTCGCGCTCACCGCGAAAGAAACGCGCTTACCCACTACATCGATTACTTCAGCGTGTGCGTGCACCTTGGCAGAAATCGGCGAAGCAGCAAGATGATCGACCGCAACTCGCGTGCCAACCGAAGTGAGTCCTGGCAACAGGCGGCCGGCAAGGGCGGCGCAGGTAGCGGCTTCAAGCAAAGCAATCAAGCGCGGTGTCGCCAAGTACTCCACCTCACCGCTGCCCATCCACGCCGCCGTGTCAGCCGGCTGCACCGTCATAGTGGCGTCGCCCTGAGCGTTGAGTAACTCATCGAATGCGAAGTCAGGCATGGGAGGGCGCCGACCGGCTACAAGACGATGGCGATTACATCGCCTTCGCGTACGACATCGCCGGGGGCCACCACGATCTCACTTACTACCCCGACTTCCTCGCAAACTACCGGAATCTCCATCTTCATAGACTCAAGAATCACCAAGGTATCGCCGACTCCAACTTCGTCACCGACTTCGGCGACTACGGCAAGGACGGATGCGACCATCTCAGCACGTATGGTCTGTGACATATGCCCTCCCTTGAATTAAAACATCATTCCATGACTTGGCGCACAGCGATGCAACTATTCGAGATAAGTGATGCTGAACTGCCTTAGTTCGGCCACGATACGGGCTCGGCGGTCTTTAGTGATTGCTGCGCCCTCGCAGGAGCGTTTTACCATCGCTTTGAGCAAGATCTCAGCCGAGTAGGTATCACGACATGGCGGGCACTGAGTTAAGTGCGTCTTGACTTCGAGGAAGTGCACCTCGTCAATCTCCCCGTCAATATATAGATAGGTCAACGAAAGTACCTCGGTGCACGGAGTCTCGTGTGGATTGCCGCAGCTCATGCTCGACCCCCAGTCGGTGCCGCCGAAATGAGCCCGCGGTCGATCGCGTACTCGGTCAATTGATCACGCAAAATCCGCCGACCCCGATGTAACCGCGACATAACGGTGCCAACCGGAGTTTCCATCATGTCGGCGATCTCCTTATAGGTGAAACCTTCGACATCTGCGAGGTACACCGGCAACCGAAAATCATCCGGCACCGCAGCCAAGGCTTCGACAATTTCGACATCCACTAAGTGGTCAAGTGCCTCAACCTCAGCAGAGCGCAGCCCTCTTGAGGTATGTGATTCGGCTTCGTGAATCTCCCCGTCAGTTAGCTCATCAGTGCCGGTTTGGAATGGTTGACGCTGCTTCTTGCGGTAGATGTTGATATAGGTATTGGTCAGGATCCGAAACAACCAGGCTTTCATGTTCGTGCCTTCGGTGAAAGAGTCGAAGGCCGCAAAGGCCTTGACGTAAGTCTCCTGCACCAGGTCTTCAGCGTCGGTCGGGTTTCGGGTCATTCGCAAGGCTGCCCCGTACAGCTGGTCCATAAATGGCAAGGAGTCGCGCTCGAAGCGCTCAACACGAGCACCTGCGCCCGCTGCCGAGGATTCATCGAACTCATTTTCATCCACTGGCGCGAACCCTATTGGCGTGCGGCTGCCTTCGGTTGGGCTGGGCAGCAGGAGCATCACTTCATGGTCAACGCAACTGCCACACCGGCTATTCCGCGTCACCGGCGATTAGGCCGGGGCCGAAGTTGCTGACCTTGTTAACCGCGGTCGAAACCGGGTGGGCGGCCAGCGGAACGGGCGCAGTCAGCCCCGCCAATGCCGCCGGACCAAGGCGAGCGGTAGCCAGCCAACCGGCCCGATCCCCGGGTGCGACGAGGATCGGCATCCGGTGATGAATCTGGGTCAATCCCGAGCTGGCGGCCGTGGTGATGATCGAGCAGGACACGGTCCACGCCCCCGGGTCGGACTCAGGCACGCTTTTGTCCCGCCACCATTCAAACAGGCCCGCCATGGCCAGCGGCGCACCATCGGCCGCATGGATGTAGTACGGCTGCTTTTGTGGGCCGGACCACTCGTAATAGCCACTTGCTGGGATAAGGCACCGTCGGCTCGCGAAGGCACTGCGAAAGGATGGTTTCTCTGCAATCGTCTCCACCCGCGCATTTATCGTGCGCGCGGCCCGAGAGCGATCCTTGGACCAAGCTGGGATCAGCCCCCATCGGGCGATTTCAAGTGCCCTGCCGAGTTGGTCGTTCTTTGGCTCCTCCGCGATCAGGTACACCCGTTTAGTCGGCGCAACGTTGTAATCGGCGCTCAATCGCTCCACCGGCACCCGAGTGATCTCGAACTCCTCGACCAGCGCATCAAAGTCAAGTGCTGCCACGTAGCGCCCGCACATGGCCTATGCACCGTCCAATTCAGTTGCTGGTCCCAGATTGTGAAACAGCATCAACTGCTGCCGAAAATTATCAAAGCGCCCGACTAGTGAAACCGATGCGAGCGCGTCACTTACCGTGTCGTTGTGCGACATGAATTCATCGACCGTTCGGCGTAAGAGAGCATGCAGGGATTCATCCACCTGGGCCAGCAATTGCAGGTCAGTGGCCCCTATGGCGTCGCCCCCTGCACCCAGTGAAACCCGCGCCATGCGTGAACTCAAAGTGATGATTTCGCGTAACTCAGCCACCGAGAGCCTCGGGCTCGAGCCACGGTCATAAAGTAAATCCGCCGAGCCAGCGATCCCACGAATCTGGATGACGATGCCACCGATTTGCCGAAGTCTCACCACATCTTGCTTGAGTCGGCCGCGGACTTTAACCCCCCGAGGGTTGAATTGCACGCTCTCGACCAATCGCCCGAGCTCACTTCGGGCACCAGCCATCAGCGGCTGCAGGGCCCGACTTGCCGTGATGTACTTGGGGAGCTCGTCACTTTCCAATGGCACCGTCGCGCTGCCGCTCTCCAGGCCAATACTTTCGAGTACGGCAATCGCCGCATCCCGGGGTAGCTGCAACTTGGCCTCGAAAATCTCCGGCTTGGGTCTCGGCGGGTAGACATAAACCGCGGTCGGAATCTGCAGTTGGCCAGCTGCCGACCAAGGCAAGGCCCGCGCCGCCAGCAGTGATACCAAGATCGCAATCGTGAACGACCACCAGCTCAACCCCACCGAGTTCACCCAAAGCGCCGAGACCAGCACAGCCGCACCGGTTCCGAGGATCCGCTGCACCGAGACACCGACGGTGCTCCAGGGCGAAGTTTGGACGACTATCAGCGCAGTCAGGGGCGCGAAGATCCCCAACTGGCTGTGCGTCAGGGAGATCGCAATCAGCCAAGCCACGCTGATCGCCAAAGCCAGCCGCACCACCTGGCCGTTTGAGCCTAGGCCACGACCCGATTGCAGGAGGGCCCCGGAAACACTTAGTTCAGGCAGCACATCTAGCCCATCATTGCGCTTTTTCACCTCATCAGCGTAGTGCTAGCAGACCGAACCCATATGCTTCGTCGCATGACGGAAATCAGTCGTCGAAATGTTCTCGTCGCGGGGGTATCCCTAGGCTTCGCAGTGACCGCTTCGGGGGCAACAGCACTCCGCGCCTTTGCGGCAGAGGGCGAGCGGGCGGTCAACGTCACCGGTGACTACACAATCAAAAATGCTAGTACCGGTTGCCAGGTAAGCGTGAAGGTGCGTAAGGGAATTAGAACTATCACCTCTAATGGGTTACCGGATTATCAGCCAGGTATCTTTCCTAATTCGGGTAACCCCAACACCATTAGCGCTCAGAGCTACGCATACGCCCTGCCTACCCGGCCAAAACTTACAACGATCACGCCATTTGAAATCCCGCAGTCATTCGGTATCACAGTTGACGGAGTGCTCTTCGATCCTCTCGCCGCCGAGTATTGGAATAACGACCGGAACAGCGGATGGCAGTACTACGCTTTGGGCGGCGGAATCAATTTGGGGCTTGACGCTAACCATGCCCACGTGCAGCCTTCCGGCGCCTACCACTACCACGGGGTCCCCGATGGACTACTCAATGTGCTCGGCAGCTCGCGGCATTCACCCCTTGTCGGTTGGGCCGGCGATGGGTTTCCTATCTATGTGCGCGATGGTTACGCGAACCCAAAGAAATCCGGGAAGGTCCGTGAGTTGCAATCCTCCTACCAGCTCAAGACCGGTACCCGACCATCTGGTCCGGGTGGGATCTACAACGGTTGGTTCAATCAGGACTACCAGTACCTAGCCGGCTCTAGTGATCTAGACGCGGCTAACGGGCGCTTTTGCATTACCCCGGACTACCCAAAGGGTACCTACGCGTACTTCATCACCGAGGCCTTCCCGAGTGTGCCCAATGCCTTTGCCGGTGCCATCGCCCAAAGTTTTGTCTCGAGCCCGCCGACTGGCGGGCCACCCGGCGGCGGGCCACCGCCTAGGCTTCAGGCTTGATGATCGCAGCCAACACCCCCGGCAACGAGCCGAAACCGGCTACGAACTTGTGGCCGGCGCCCACCTCCCATGCCCCCGTAGCCGCCAAGATGTCGGTGCCAGGGTCGAAATCTGCTACCAACCGCGCGCTCATCCTCGCAGCCTTGGCCGATGGCCCGAGCCAGATCATTGATGCACTCGATGCCCGCGACACCCGATTGATGATTGGCGCCTTAGTGGCACTGGGGGCCGATATTGCAGTCGGCCCAAGTCGCAGCTCGGGAAATTTCGATCTGCGAATCACCCCAGGGGCCCTGCGCGGTCCCGCGGTCATCGACGTCGGTCTCGCCGGAACCGTAATGCGATTTGTGCCGCCACTTGCCGCACTCGCGACCGGTGAAATCCGTTTCGACGGTGACCTAGGCGCGCGCAATAGACCGATAACAACGACACTAAATAGCCTGCGCGCCCTTGGCGTGATTGTCGCCGGTGACCAATTGCCCTTCACCATCACTGCAGCCGGCGGCGTTGCCGGCGGCCTCGTCACGATCGATGCGTCAACCTCAAGCCAGTTCGTCTCGGCACTCCTGCTTTCCGGGGCCCGCTATGAGACCGGACTCACGATCAGGCACGTGGGGGCGCCGATTCCCAGTTCACCACATATTGCAATGACCATTCAGATGCTCGCTGAGCATGGAGTCGCAGTTGACACCTCAGCAGCCGATGTCTGGCGGGTCGATCACCAAGTGATCCGAGCCGTGGATCGGCGAATTGAGCCAGACCTTTCGAATGCGGCACCATTCCTGGCCGCCGCACTGGTTACCAAGGGCACCGTCACCATCACGGGTTGGCCAATTAGCACCGGCCAACCTGGCGCCGCCCTACTGGGCCTATTGGAGCGCATGGGCGCCCAAGTGGTGCTGGATGACACCGGCCTGACGGTGTCGATGACCGGCGATATTTCAGGGATCGACGCCGATCTCGGCGCGGTCGGTGAGTTGACGCCGACCATCGCAGCCCTCGCCGCCTTAGCGCGCAGCCAAAGTCACCTAACCGGCATCGCCCACCTTCGCGGCCATGAGACCGATCGCCTCAAGGCACTAGCCCATGGGATTACCCACCTTGGTGGCGACGCCGTCGAGACCGCGGACGGCTTGCACATCCGGCCCGCCTTCATGCACGGCGGCCGCTGGGCTACCTACGCGGACCACCGGATGGCCACCGCCGGTGCCGTCATCGGATTGCGCGTACGCAATGTTGAGATTGAAGACATCGCAACTACTGACAAGACGCTGCCAGACTTTCCGCGCCGCTGGGCGCAGCTGCTAGGTGACAAAACCTCAGCCGGTGATGCGTGAGCCGACAGCGCGATCGAATGAATCGCATGGACGAGGATGACGTCCGGATTCGACCCACTCGCGGTAAATCTCGACCCAGATCAAAGGATCGACCCACACATGACGAGGCTAAAGCCGGCACCGTCGTCGCGGTTGATCGCGGAAGATTCACCGTTGCACTGGCCGGCAGCGATACCGGCGGAGTGCGCACGGTCATCTATGCGGTTAAAGCACGTGAGATCGGGCGCAAAGGATTGGTGGTCGGGGACGAAGTTGACCTCGTCGGTGACCTAAGTGGTGCCTCGGATACTCAGGCGCGCATAGTGCGTCGCCAAGAGCGGATCTCCACCCTGCGCCGCACCGCCGATGACGCTGACCCGGTCGAGCGAGTCATAGTCGCCAATGCAACAAGGCTTGCCGTGGTGACGGCCACCACCAACCCAGATCCGAGCCCTGGCCTAATTGACCGGGCCTTCGTTGCCGCCTACGATGCCCGGATCCGGCCGCTGCTGATAGTCACCAAGACCGACCTGCACTCCCCCGACGAACTTAATCGCAGGTACCTGCCACTTGATATCCCGGTTTTTGAGGTTCATCAGAAATGTCCGGCACCAGCACTGGTTGCCGCCCTACAAGATCAGGTGACCGTAGTCGTCGGGCACTCGGGGGTTGGTAAATCCACTCTGGTCAATGCCCTGGTGCCCGGCACCGACCGCTCCACCGGTGGCGTAAATCAGGTAACAGGAAAGGGTCGACACACTTCGACCAGTGTGGTCGCCATCGCACTTGGCGGTGGCGGTTGGATAATCGATACCCCAGGGATCCGCTCATTCGGACTCGCCCATGTTAACGCCGATCGCGTCATCAGCTCATTCGAGGATTTGGCACCGGGAATCGAGCATTGCCCGCGGGCCTGTTCACATGATGAACCAGATTGCGGCCTGAACCTGTGGGCCCCAGGTCAGCCACCTGCCGTGCAAGAACGCCTTGCTTCCATGCGACGGCTGCTCGCCGGGGTGGCACTCCCAACCAGTTAACTGGCCCGAGTCACTGATTTGACTGCTCCATTTTATACGACCACGTAGCTTCCGCACCGGAGTGACCGACGCGGATCACCCAGATGGTCGCAAGCACCGCCAGCGCAATCAGCACAACCGCTAATAGTCGAACCCAGACCGGCCGGTGGCGGTTGCGCGGAATCCCCCGATCAAATAGCCAAAAAACAAGTAGCACCACGAAGAAAGCGATGGCGATCAGCGGCATGGACGAGCCCAGCTCTGAGTGCACCAGCGGTAGACCAACACGCTCGGCCAACTGCTCACCGGATTTCTCGCTGATTAACGAAAAGCCCGCGGCAAGGAAGGCGAGCAACACAACCAGCGGGCCAAAGCGCCTCGAGAAACTCGGCCGCACTGCCATCAGGACAGCCCCGATTGCGCTCAGTGGTATCAGCACCACCACCGAATGGACCACTAACGCGTGGACGGGGAGTCCGAAAATGGTGTCGAAGGGCAAGTCCACCGCCTAAACATATTGGCGGGCGATAGATTTCACCGCGTGACCCCTGAATTGGCGGCTGACCTCGATCTAGCCCTAGCGATGGCCGATGCTGCCGACGCAATCTCGATGGCACACTTCCGCTCACTTGACCTGATCATCGAGACCAAGCCGGATTTGACACCGGTAACCGAGGCCGACCTCCGGACCGAAAAAATGCTGCGTCAGTTACTCGACGAGCAGCGCCCACATGACTCGGTGCTCGGTGAGGAGTTCGGGGTAACGGGCCATGCCAGCAGGCAGTGGATTATCGACCCGATCGACGGCACCAAGAACTATGTACGTGGGGTGCCTGTGTGGGCAACCCTGATTGCCCTTGCCATAGACGATGTGGTTGTCCTCGGCGTGGTGTCCGCACCGGCGCTTGGTCGGCGTTGGTGGGCCCGGGTGGGTGGCGGCGCTTGGGTGTCAGCATTTGGCGCACCGGCTACCAGGCTGCGAGTCAGCTCGGTGCGTGCGCTCGCCGATGCGTCATTGTCGTATTCGGATTCAGTTGGCTGGGAAGACACGCTACCTAGACTGGCGGCAGCCACCTGGCGCCAACGGGCCTACGGCGATTTTTGGTCGCACATGCTGGTAGCCGAAGGCGCCGTTGACATCTCGGTTGAGCCGGCCGATCTTGAAGCCTACGACGTAGCAGCGTTGATCCCGATTGTTCAAGAGGCCGGCGGTCAAATAACCGCTTATGACGGCGGCCCGACCTTGAACCGCGGCTCCGCGGTCGCCACCAACAAGTGGTTGCACGCTGATGTGTTGCGGCTACTCGCCAACTGAATTATCCGCGCGTGCGCACCACAAGTGGCATCCCGGCAGGTGGCCTGATCGTGACCAGTGGTTTACCCGCAGGCATCGACGCCCCGCTCGGAAATTCAACTTCAAAGCGCCCACCCAAACCAGCCAACAGCAAAACCCCCTCCAGATACGCGAAGTCCCGACCAACACAAAGCCGGGGCCCGTACCCATACGGGATGAATGCGGTTCGATTTACTTTTCCACTCAGGAACCTGCCGGGGTCGAAGTCCGCTGGTCGATCCCAGATATCTGGGTGCCGGTGCAGTAGATAGGGGCTCAAGATGATGAGAGCACCGGCGGGCACTTCCCGGCCACCGAGCGCATCGCCCGCAAGCGCCTTTCGGGTGATCAACCAGGCGGGCGGATAAAGGCGCAGTACCTCATCGAAGATTGCCCGGGTGACCGGTAACCGAGGGTAATCCGCGAAGGTGACCGAACGGGCGCCCACAACCTCATCAACTTCATCCTGCATCTGCTTTTGCCATGTTGGATTTGCAGCGAGCAAAGCCCACGCCCACGTCAAAGCGCTCGCCACCGTCTCGTGCCCAGCAACAATGAAGGTAACCATCTGATTGCGAATCTGGGATTCAGTAAGACCAACACCATCCTCATCGCGCACCGAGAGCAAGATATCGAGCATGTCCATCGGCCGCTCCCTTGCCAGTGCACGCCTATCCTGCAACATGGCGCGCACCGCCGCATCTAGTTGGCCATTGGCCCGGCGGAGGATTCGATTCGCGGGGGTCGGAACCCAACCCGGCGGGGCGATGGGCACCCGAGCCCGGGCGATGACTACATCTAAAGCACGTAAGGTGGCGCTGGCTAGTTGTTCGGCGTCACCTGTTAAGTCCGAGCCGAAGAGGGAATGGCCCACCACCTCCAATGCGCCGTGCATCATGGCCGCATCGACATCGATGACGGTGCCAGAACCTGCCCGGTGCCAGTCATCGGCTATGCGATCAATAGCGATCCCAATGTGACCGGCGATCGCGGCCAGGCCCTCGTGGTGAAAGGCCGGTTGCACCATCGGCCGCTGGCGCCGCCAGACTTCGGTGTCGGCGGTCAGCAGCCCCTCGCCGGTTACCAAAGACAACGCTCGGTACTGGATAGTCGACTTACCGTAGTCGCGCGCACTGCCAAGCAGGACGCGTTCGACGCCCGCTGGATCCACCACCAGATATGAAGGTGGCCGGGGAATCGGAAATTGCACGACATCGCCGTATTCCTGCCACACTTCATTTAGATACATCAAGGGGTTGTTGCGAATCCGGCCAAAGGCTTTTAGCATCTGCGGCCCGACCGGGCCAGGAGCCGTCGCCGGTGTGCCGAGATACGAGCGCTTAGGCACGGCGGCCACCAACGACCCAGGATTCATGCGCACGCGGCTATTTCGCTGGCGGCCTTCGAACCATAAAAAGTCGTGCGCTCCTTGGCCGTGCGGCCGATCGGGTCGCAGACAGCTTGGAAGTCCACAGGAGTCAGGCCTTGCCCGTGGGTCGCACCAGCGGCGCGCGAGATATTTTCATCCATCAAGGTGCCGCCGAGGTCATTGACCCCCGCCTGCAGCAACTGCCGCGCCCCTTCAACACCCAACTTGACCCAGGAGGCCTGGATATTGTCGATCTGCCCGTGGTAGGCAATGCGCCCGACCGCATGCATGAGCACGGTCTCGCGCCACGTAGGCCCGCGTCGCGCCCGGCGTTTCAGATAGATCGGCGAAGCCATGTGCACGAAAGGCAGTGGAATAAACTCAGTGAACCCGCCGGTACGCTTTTGCAGTTCGCGGGTGCGCACGATGTGTCGGGCCCAGTGCACCGGCTGTTCAACACTGCCGAACATGATGGTCACGTTAGACCGAAGGCCGATCTCGTGCGCAATCTCATGGCACTGTAGCCACTGTTCGGTA
>SYJA01000047.1 GCA_005798555.1 Actinomycetota bacterium | reverse complement strand
CGGTGATGAGTGCGGTCGCATCACCTGTCGGCAAGGTGGCAGCGACTCCCTCCGCCTCCTCATAGGACGAGACAATCTCCTGCTGACCTTGTGCTCCAAGTTCACCTAGAGTTGATGTCGGAAGCTTGCTCATGCCCTTTGTCAGGTAACTGCTGTAGCCAATTGCCAAAATGGTGCCGAGCAGGGCCTGAAACACCGCGCCGCCTAAGTCCTTGGTCAAGTCCGCAGACCCCGAACTCATGCCCGCCTTGCTGATCGGGAGCGACAAACTAAGTGAACGCATCGCGGCGGTCGATGCGAAGCCGATTCCGGACCCAATGATCAAGTAGGCGATTAACACCCAAGCCAAGGACGTACCCGGGTACCAAAGGAAGAAAATCTCAACGAAGCCAACAGCGACGCAAGCCAGGCCCAGTGCGAATGGGGCTCGCGTGCCACGCGCGGTGATCATGCGCCCCGAGAGAATCGACGCAGGGATCAAGGTGACGGCCAGGCCAAGGGTTAGTAGCACCGCGGTCAGTGCCGACTGGCCGAGTACATTTTGCGTGAATTGCTGACCGATGAAGAGTGCACCAATCAGCGCCCCGAAGGCGATTAACCCAGCAACGAATGCCACCCAAAAAGTTGGTACGGCAGCCGCCCTTAAATCAAATAGTGGGTTGATCGCGCGGCGTTCACGCCGAGCGAAGATTGCGCCCGCGACCAAGGCCGCGGCGAAGAGCACTCCGACCACCGGGGTGAAACCCTGCGGCAACAAGATGATTCCGAGAACAAATGCGGCGATCATGACAACGCTCAAACCGCCACCCGCATGGTCAACCTGGGTTGACGACTCGCCCGCCCTCTTGGGAAGGACAAAAAACCCTAGGCTAAGTACGGCCACCGCGATCGGTACCGTGATCAAGAAGACCGATCCCCACCAAAACTCCCCAAGCATCCAGCCACCGATTATCGGGCCGAGTACTGAAGTGCCAGTTCCGATCCCGGTCCACAGCGCCATCGCCTTTGTCTTGCTAGTGCCCTGCCAGAGCGAAGTGATCAACGACAAAGTCGTCGGGTACAGCATCCCGCAGGCGACCCCGACGGCAATCTGCGCGATTATGAGTGCCTCTGGCGACGGGGCAAGGGCCGAGAGAATCGAAAAGGGAACACACAGTGCTGCACCAATCAGCAGCAGTTTGCGCCGACCATGTCGATCGCCAACCGCCCCGAGATACAGAACCGTCGAAGCGATACCGAGTTGATAGGCGTCGGTGATACCAGTGAGTTGGGTGTCGGTTGCGGTTAGTGCCTTGCCAATTGCTGGCAGGGCCACATTAGAGATCGAAGTATTGACATTGGCCACTACGGCGCCAGCGATCAGGGTGAGGAGAATGATGCCGGCCCGCGCCGGTGCATCGCTGGCATTGACGTTCGTTGCCGTCACCACCTTCTAATCGCGAAGTACCAAAAGTAGAAACCACCGAGAACCGGACCGACCAGCAGCATCAAGAACGGCACCACGGAGCCCTCACCGGCTCGTATTGAACCCAGTGCTGCAATGACGATGGCTACGGTGAGTGCGACGGCGGCTATCGCGAATATCCATCGCTGCGGTGACCGGGCCGACCAAGGGACCGATGACTCGGCTAGTTCAGTGCTCGCGGTGTTGCCATCCATCGCATCGGGCCCGTTTGTTGTCATGGCTAGATCTTGGCACGGTATGTTCGAAATACCGTGGTGACTTCAACGCGGTACTCGGAATAGAACACCTCACGACCCATTTGCTGAGCAATTTCGTGCTGGGCTACCCGCTTCCAGGCGGCAGCGGCCTCGTCATCGGTGAAATACGACACCGTGATGCCCTCGCGAGTTACTGGATCTCGCACGCTCGTATGACCAAGGTACCCGGGTTGCTCGCGAACGAGCGTGGTCATCTGATCTGACCAATAGGCATATTCCAAATCATGGTGCTCGGTACGTGTCGAGGTGAATATCACTGCTGTATACGGCGTCCGGGCCTCCATGCATTTAGCGTAGTTAGATACCGCTCGCCTCAGTGGCCATGGTGCTCAGATACCAACCGACCCCAGACCAATAGCGGCCTGGGGTCGGTCACGAGATATCAACACCCCACCTAGCGGCGGGGAAGGGTGCTACTCATCGTTACCCTCAAAGCACCCGCACACAAAGTGAAACCACTTTAAACCGGTCTCAGCGGAGCCGGGGTTTAGGGTACCGCCGATACCACCCGCACCGGGGCGTACCCAACCAACACCGAGGGCGAGCCGATCGGTTGGCGCGGAACTTGCTGGGGTAGCAATATCAATATTTGGCATCAGATTAACGTCCTTTGCGTCAGCAATTGTGGAAAGGCTAGCGGCGCCATCACCGCTTTTTTATTACAACATCAAACCCGCCAAATCGCAATAGCAAAACGCGAGCGGGCCGATAACCACACGCGGGACCCGGCTAACAAGCTGATATCCCGTGGCCGGCGCCGATGTCGGGGCCGCCATGCAATTAGCCTAGTGACATGCCTCTCACCTCGGAGGTGGCGCACAACAGGGCAGTGCAAAGGGGACTAGTCCTTCACTGCGAGGCGGGCTCTTAAAACCTCGCGCTTGTCCTCAAAGCGGGTAGCCGAGGCTTCCATCGTCTCCAAAAACCCTGACAGTTCCAGGCGCGCCGCCTCCCCCGCCGGGCCGAAATCACTACGTTCGAAGACCCGCCACTTACGCAGAACCGGCATTAGCACCTCATCCTTGTGCTGGCGTAGGTCATAAATCCCGGCGACCGCAATCTCCACCGCCTTACGGGTGAAGCCCTCAATACCGTTTCCGGGCATTGCGAAGTCTCGGACACTTTCAGTGACCGCTCGCATGGTGGCATCCGGGGTGATGTCGAATGCCGCAGACATCAGGTTTCGGTAAAAGATCATGTGCAGGTTCTCATCAAGTGCGATCCGCGCCAACAACTGCTCGGCAATCGGGTCACCGGTTGCGGTGCCGGTATTGCGATGGGACACCCGGGTAGCAAGTTCCTGGAAGGAGACGTATGACAGCCCGGCCAGCACCCCCGGGTGAATTGCCTTGAACCCTTCGGTCATGTGGACCATTCGCGCGCGCTCGAGGGCTACCGGGTCAACGGCGCGGGTAACTAGGAGGTAGTCACGGATAGCCATGCCATGGCGGCCCTCTTCTGCTGTCCAGCGCCCGACCCAATGCCCCCATGGGCCATCAAGGCCTAAGAAGGTGGCGATCTCATGGTGGTAGCTGGGCAGGTTGTCCTCGGTTAGCAAGTTGATGATCAAACTCGTTCGCGCAACTTCACTAAAGCGTTGCTCCTGCGGGCTCCACTGTTTTCCGGCTAGCGGGCCGGCGAAGTCTTCGCCGAGATTCCATGGGATGTACTCATGCGGAAACCACTCCTTCGCGGAAGCCAAGTGGCGGTTGAGTTCGACCTCAACCACCGGCTCCAAATCCATCAGAAGTCGCTGCTCGGAGACATTGTCGATCAATGCGGTCATGGGAGCAGCCTTGCAGATGTCCGAACTCTCGGCACCCCGGGCCCTTGGACCTTGGCATGGTCGACCCAGGTCCCTGCCGGAAGCTACGGCATCGGCCTACCGTGGCGTTAAGGAGGCGAGTGTCATGGCGACCAGCAGGAACTTCGACCGAAGCGGCGACGCCGCGGATCAAGCTGGGTTGCTGCGGGAGGCAATTGATCTGCAGGCAGCCGGTGCAGTTGGCGGCCGGGAGGTCAGCGCTGGGCGTGGTTACCCCCTCGAAGATGTTGAGGATCTGCTCTCGGCCGAGTAGGCCGATGACTTCAGCGATGATCCGCTGCCTGCCGGTGGCCTGAACACGCACCGTTGGCTCAGCGCCGAGGAGTTCGCAATGCACATCATCGCGCCAGCTGGAGATGCAATTGGTGACGGCTTCGACGATGACGGGCCTGATGATGCGTCGGCTCTTACCCCAGAGGATGAAACCCTGCTGGGGCTAGATCCGTATGACCCGACCCCGCACCAGAAATCCGACTAGGAAAACAGCACGCCGCAGTAGGCAAGGGCCATTTTTACCAGCCGACCCTGGCCGCCACTCATCTCCGCTTGGAAGGCTGGGGTGGAAGCTTCGGCGGGTGTAACCCAAACCAGATCTAAGGCGTCTTGCGAAGCCGCGCAATCCCCCGAAATCGGCACCACGTAGGCCATTGCGACCGCATGCTGACGTGGATCATGGAAGCCGGTCACTGTGGGGTCCGGGAAGTACTCGACCACGCTAAATGGCTGCGCGGTGGGCGGAATCTGCGGCATCGCCATTGGACCTAGGTCCTTCTCTAGATGACGAACTAGGGCATCACGAATACGTTCGCCATACATAACCCGCCCGGATACCACCGCACGAGAGATATTGCCATCGGGCATCGCTCTAAGTAACAGCCCCACCCGGGTGACTTCACCATTGGCATCTGTGCGTACTGGTACCGCATCGACATAGACAAGCGGCAGTTGGCCGCGAGCCGTGGCAAGCTCCTCGTCGCTTAGCCATCTGGTTTGGGTATCGAGGATGTCGCTCACAGTGGCACCTTAACCGGGCGCGCATCCAACTACAATGCCAGCATGAGTCAATCCTCTCCGCGTCGCGACGGCCCAACGCGCCCCGACGGTACCGAATACCCGGTCCAAGAGCCCGAAGATTTTTGGGCGAGCTCGCTGACCCCGCAGGAATACCACGTGCTGCGCGAGGCAGGTACCGAAGCCCCATTCGTGGGTGAATACACCGATACCAAAACCGAGGGAATCTACTCCTGCCGGGCCTGTGGATCGGAGTTGTTTCGAAGCTCCGGCAAGTTCGACTCACATTGTGGCTGGCCAAGTTTCTTCGAGCCCTTGGCGAAGGAATCCGTTGTATACCTTGAGGATTCCGCCATGGGTCGGGTCCGTACCGAGGTGCGATGCGCATCCTGCGGCGGGCACCTGGGCCACGTATTCGAAGGCGAGGGCTACGACACGCCAACCGACCTGCGGTACTGCATCAACTCGATTTCCCTACGGATGCAGCCCAGTACCTGAACACCGCAATATCCCGGCCCACTATTTGCGTGGGCAGGCCGGAAACCGGGTCCCGTTCGGCGCGCCAAGGTCGGCCGGCACCCAGCGTGGGCCGTAACCTGCGAAGGTGAGATCCGTACCTGCGACCGCCGACGCCTTCGCCGAAGCGCTTGTCCGGGTGCGATCGGTGGTGGTCCGCCCGGAGTTCGCCCTCGATGAAGCGCCGGCGCCGGCCCGCCTCGCCCCGAGCGCCTTGGCGCTAACCGCGGAGAGCGTCGATCCGGGCACCGACCCCGCCTCCGGGCGTTTTGTTCTCCTGCATGACCCCGATGGCGTCGAGGAGTGGGATGGCACCTTTCGGGCCGTCGTGTTCGTGCGCGCCGCCCTGGAAGCCGATCTGATTGGTGATCCGCTGCTGCACGAGGTGGGCTGGAGTTGGCTAGTGGAGTCACTCGCCGGCTCCGACGCCGAGTGCACCCAAGCCGGTGGCACCGTGACTTGCAGTTCTGGGCAGTCGTTTGGGTCAATGGCTGACCGCCCAACTGACGGCTTCATAGAGATTCGCGCCTCCTGGACCCCGGTGGCAACCGACGGGTCACCGGTCCAGTTGGTCATGGACCGTCATGTCGGGGCTTGGCTCGAGCTACTCGCACACGCCGCCGGCCTGATGCCGATGCCACCTGGCATAGCTCAGGTAAGCGCGCCGCGCCGACGTAGCCGCGGCTGACAGTGACAACCCCGGCCCCCGAAGATCTGAGCACGCAGGAGGCAGCCCCTAGTCCGTTCGCTCCCCGCGAGCCCGTACCGGATGTTATAACCACCGCGGCTGCGCTTGGGGAATACGCCGAGCGACTACGGGTGGCAACCGGTCCACTGGCATTGGATGCCGAACGAGCCTCCGGTTTCAAGTACAGCCAGCGGGCTTATCTGGTGCAACTGCGCCGCGTAGGCGCCGGCACCGCGCTGATCGATCCGATCTCGGTACCGGATCTTTCAGTCATCCAAGAGGCGACGAAGGGGGTCGAATGGATCTTGCACGCGGCAACCCAAGACCTCCCCTGTCTAGCCGAGATTGGCCTACGCCCATCGCGACTTTTTGACACCGAACTAGCCGGACGGCTGCTCGGACGCGAACGCGTTAGCCTCGGGCACTTGGTTTCCAGTGAGCTCGGCGCGCACCTAGAGAAAGGGCATGGCGCTGCAGACTGGTCACTTCGACCACTTACCCCTGCGCAACTGCTTTATGCGGCTCTAGACGTGGAGTTGCTAGTCGAGCTGCGCGATGTCATGTATGCCGAGCTCGAACGGGCTGGCAAGCTCACTTGGGCCCTGCAGGAGTTTGCGGCGTTGTTGTCGTATACCCCGCGCGATAGAGGCGATGATCCGTGGCGGCGAACATCTGGGATTCATAAGATTCGAAGGCCGCGCGCGCTTGCCGTGGTTCGAGCGCTGTGGCTGGCTCGTGATGGTGCTGCCCAGCGTGAAGACATCGCGCCGGGTCGCATCCTGCCCGATGCGGCGATTGCTGCCGCAGCAACTTTGCTACCGGAAACACCGCAGGCCTTGGGCGCCATCAAGGAGTTCAACGGACGCGGGCAAACCCGTCGGCGGGCTAGCTGGTGGGCGGCGATCAGCACCGCACTTGCCTTGCCGGAGTCAGAACTGCCAGCCGCTTCCTTACCCGCGGGCGGCCCGCCGGCGCCCCGGGCCTGGGCCGAACGCGACCCGCTGGCCTTTGCGCGACTTGAATCGGCCAGGGCGCACCTTTTGGAGCTCTCCGAGCAGGTCCTGGTGCCGGTGGAGAACCTGATCAGCCCCGAGCTGGTCCGCCGGGTCTGCTGGACTCCCCCAATCCCACCGCACGAGCTACCCGAGGCACTAAGGGCCGGCGGCGCCCGGCCCTGGCAAATCGAATTAGTCGGCCCAGGTCTCATGGCTTCGATGTCGGCCCAGGTGAAAAAACCCGTTACCAGCGAGTAGCAAGTTTTGTTACTGGCGAGTAATATCGGGTTATCCAACCTGAGGAGTAACCGTGAGCCCAGCCAACCATGGCGCCACGATCCAGCAAGTGGTCTTCGTTGACGGCGTCCGAACGCCGTTTGCTAAAGCCGGCAGCGCCCTAGGTGGTGCCCGCGCAGATGACCTAGTAGTCAAGGCTTTCCGGGAGCTACTTCGGCGAAATCCGTCGCTGCCACCAGATCGCATTGACGATGTGGCGGTGGCCGCTACCACCCAGATCGGGGACCAAGGGCTAACCCTTGGACGGACCGCGGCGATTTTGTCCGGGTTACCGGTTTCGGTCCCCGGCTATTCTGTCGACCGAATGTGCGCCGGTGCCATGACCGCGGTCACGACCTTGTCGGCTGGGATCATGGCCGGTGTCTACGACATCGCGTTGGCCGGTGGCGTCGAGCACATGGGGCGGCACCCAATGGGTGAAGGTATCGATCCTAATCCGCGCTTCTTGGCCGAGCGCCTCGTTGATCCCGAGGCACTGCAGATGGGTATGACCGCCGAGAATCTGCATGATCGATTCCCGCAATTGACGAAAGCACGGGCCGATGCATTCGCGGTCGCCTCGCAGGAGAAGACGGCCAAGGCGTACGCCAATGGCATGCTGCAAGGTGAAATCGTCCCGGTGGCGGTACGCAGCCCCGAATTGGGTTGGGATTTGGTCAGTGTTGACGAATGTCCACGTCCAGGTACCTCGCTTGCTGGCCTGGCCACCCTCAAGACGCCATTTCGCCCGCGCGGGCGCGTAACCGCCGGAAACAGTTCGGGTCTTACCGATGGGGCTACCGCATGCCTGCTGGCAAATGAGTCCAGCGCTGATGAACTCGGCTTGGCCAAGAGAATGCGAATGGTTGGCTTTGCCTTTGCCGGTGTCGCGCCGGAGGTGATGGGGGTCGGTCCAGTGCCGAGCACCCAGAAGGCGCTCGATCGCGCAGGCCTGACCATCGCTGATATTGATCTATTCGAGATCCACGAGGCCTTCGCGGTTCAGGTGCTGGCGTTCCTCGACCATTTCGGGATCGCCGATGACGATCCCCGGGTGAATCCGCTCGGTGGTGCCATTGCCGTCGGTCATCCACTGGCGTCAAGTGGTATTCGACTGATGAGTTACCTTGCTAAGGACTTCGAAAACAATCCGTCCACCCGCTACGGGATCACCACAATGTGCATCGGCTTGGGCATGGGCGGCACCGTCATCTGGGAAAACACCAACTTTCAAGGGGGTTCCGCGTGAGTACCGAAGATGTGCGCACCGAACTGCCCTCGGCGTTTGCCGGTGAGGTGGTGACGCACGCAAAAGTGCGGTTACTGGAATTGCCACTGGCTGCTGGCCGGCTCGCCTTGATTACCTTGGACAATGACCAAGACCACACTCGGCCGTCAACATTTGGGCCCGGCGGCCTGACCGCACTAGCCGACGCCTTGAGCGAAGTCGCGAAGCTTGCCGATATTGCCGCGGTGGCCGTTACCGGTAAGCCATTTGTCTTCGCGGTGGGCGCCGACCTCAGTGGGGTCGACCTAATAAACAGCATCGAAGCCGCACGCGCGATCACCGAACTTGGGCATCGGGTCTTTCGACGCCTGGGGGAATTGCCGATACCAACCTTCGCCTACATCAATGGAGCCGCGATGGGCGGCGGGCTCGAACTGGGCCTGCATTGCACCTACCGCACCGTGTCGACCGGCGCGGCCGGGCTCGCGCTACCTGAGGTTTTCCTCGGCCTTATCCCTGGTTGGGGTGGCACCTGGCTACTGCCGAACCTAATTGGTCCCGCCAATGCAATCCAGGTAATCATCAATAACTCAATGGCTCAGAACAAGCAAATGCGCCCAAAGGATCTGATCAAGCTTGGGATCGCGGACGCCGCATTCGAGCCAGCCGATTTCCTGGAGCAGTCCATGCTCTGGACGGCCAAAGTGCTTCGCGGTGAAGTCGGGGTTTCTCGCCCAGAACCCGACCGCCAGTCCTGGGATGAAGTAGTTGATGCGGCCCGCGCTGCGGTCACGGCCAGATTGCATGGGGCGACACCAGCACCAGGTGTGGCTCTCGACCTTATTGCCGGAGCCAAGACCAGAACCCGTGACGAAGGGTTCGTCGCAGAGGATGAAGCACTGTCCGCCTTGATGATGGGCGATGACCTGCGCGCAAGCCTTTACGCATTCAATCTGGTGAACAAGAGGGCGCGCAAGCCCGTCGGTGTGCCAGATAAGTCCCTCGCTCGACCGGTCACCAAAATTGGCGTGGTGGGTGCCGGGTTGATGGCAAGTCAACTTGCGCTGCTGTTCGTGCACCGACTTGAGGTACCGGTGGTAATGACCGACCTAGATGAGGCCCGGGTAGCCAAGGGCCTGGCCTACGTGCACGGTGAGTTCGACGCAATGGCAAACAAGGGCCGCCTGTCCTCGGATCGGGCAAACCGCTTGAAGGCACTGGTCACCGGTAGCACGTCGAAGTCTGGTTTTGCCGACGCGGATTTTATCATTGAGGCGGTGTTCGAGAAACTCGATGTCAAACAGCAAGTCTTCGCAGAGGTGGAGGCTGTCGTGTCGGACACCTGCATTCTTGCCACCAATACCTCATCACTTTCAGTTACGGCCATGGCCAGCAATCTCAGGCACCCTGAGCGAGTCGTTGGCTTCCACTTTTTCAATCCGGTCGCGGTGATGCCATTACTAGAAATCGCCCGTGGTGTCCAAACCGACGATGCGACCCTGGCAACGGCATTCGCGGTTGGCAAAGCGCTAAAGAAGTCTTGCGTCCTTGTCAAAGACACACCCGCATTCGTTGTTAATCGCCTACTTACTAGATTCCTGGGCGAGGTCACGCGTGCGGTCGATGAAGGTACGGACTTTGAGGTTGCAGATACCGCATTGGAGCCCCTAGGCCTGCCACTCTCGCCATTTGTACTACTGCAACTGGTCGGGCCGGCCGTGGCCTTCCACGTTTCGGAGACACTGCACGACGCATTTCCTGATCGTTTCTACGTTTCCGAGAACCTGCAGCGCTTGGTAGCGGCAGGCAAGACCGGTGTTTACGTCTGGGATGGTGACGGCAAGCCCACGGTGGATCCGGAGGTTTCGGCTCTTTATCAGCGAGGGGCGGTGCGACTATCGGCGCAAGAAGTGCGCGCAAAAGCCCTAGCCGCATTGGCCCAAGAGGCCCAGCTGATGCTCGACGAAGGCGTGGTCGCGGCGGCCGAGGATGTCGACCTCTGCATGCTGGTGGGTGCCGGCTGGCCATTTTGGCTCGGCGGGCTGACCCCTTACCTAGATCGAACTGGTACCGCCGAAGACATTAATGGCAAACGCTTCTTGGCTCCGGGCGTCGCTTCGACTCGAGTGTGACAAAGGCGAACCAGCTAGTTATTGATTGATCCGGAAGCTCTCTCGTCGGCACCCTGATCGGTTCGCTGCGCCATTGTTTCGACTATTCGCAGCGAAATATCCTGTGCGGTCAGTCCGATCTCAGCCAAAATCTGGGCACGTTTGCCCTGCTCAAGGAAAACCGTAGGGATCCCAAAGTTGCGAACGCTGACATCGATCTCGTGATCGCGCAGTAGTTGGCTGACCGATGCGCCCACCCCGCCGGCACGGACACCGTCCTCGACCGTTATCACCAGCTTAGATGACCGGGCCACCTCAACCAGTGTTGGTGAGCAGGGCTTGACCCAACGGGGGTCGACCACCAATACCCCAATCCCCTGGGCCCGCAGTCGTTCGGCTACCTCGACCGCAAGTGGAGCAAGCGCCCCGATGCTGACGATTATCACCTCGGGCTCACCCGACTCCGCTATTACGTCAAGGTCACCCAGTGTGCGGATAGCCGGGGTAGCGGGCAAAAGCGCGCCCTTTGGGAAGCGCACCACGGTTGGGGCATCATCGACCAAGACCGCCTCGCGCAGCGCCCGACGCAGGGTGGATTCATCACGTGGTGCCGCAATGCGCAGCCTTGGCACCACCTGCAACATCGCTAGGTCCCACATTCCGTTATGGCTGGCGCCATCGTCGCCGGTCACTCCAGCACGATCGAGCACGAAGGTCACTCCCGCCTTATGCAGAGCGCAGTCCATCAGGACCTGATCGAATGCTCGGTTCAGAAATGTCGCATAGAGGGCAACCACCGGATGCAACCCGCCAAATGCCAACCCGGCAGCACTGGTGGCCGCATGCTGCTCAGCTATGCCCACATCATAAATACGACTCGGGTAAGCGGCGGCAAACCTCTCCAGCCCGGTTGGTCCGAGCATGGCCGCGGTGATCGCCACGACATCAGGGCGCTCATGTCCGATTCTAACTAATTCGTCGCCGAATACCCCGGTCCAAGTAGGACCACCGGCACTGAGTGGCTCGCCGGTCTCCGGGTCAATTACCCCTACGCCATGGAAGCGGTCCGCTTCATCGCGCTCCGCCGGTCCGTAACCCCGACCTTTCTGAGTGATTGCGTGCACAATGACAGGGCCTTCGAAAAGCTTCGCCCGTCGCAGTGCATACTCCATCTCCGCAATGTTGTGACCGTCGATGGGACCGATGTACTTAAGGCCGAGGTCCTCGAACATTCCCTGTGGCGCGAATATGTCCTTGACACCCTTCTTCATGCCATGTAACGCGCCGAATACCGTCCCGCCGACGATGGGGGTGCGATTCAAGGTGCGCTTACCCCAGGACAGGAAGCGTTCGTAGCCACGGGTGGTTCGCAAAGTCGAAAGATGATGCGCCAAACCGCCAATTGTGGGCGAATAAGAACGCGCATTGTCATTGACGACGATGATTACCTGACGCTCACCCGCGGCGATATTGTTCAGAGCCTCCCAAGCCATTCCACCGGTCAGTGCGCCATCGCCGATAACCGCTACCACATGGTGCTGCCCAAGGAGCCCGCGCTGCTGCCAAGCCTTGGCGAGCCCATCGGCGTATGAGAGAACTGTCGAGGCATGGGAATTCTCAATGATGTCGTGCCCGCTTTCGGAACGACTCGGATAGCCGGATAGACCACCGCGCTGCCGCAGCTGATCAAATCCGCCGGCGCGTCCGGTGAGCAGTTTGTGCACATAGGCTTGATGCCCGGTATCCCACATGATGGCATCGTCGGGAGAGTTAAATACCCGGTGGACGGCCATCGACAACTCAACCACGCCAAGATTTGGACCCAGGTGCCCACCGGTTGACGAGACCTTTTGGACCAAGAAAGTGCGGATTTCGTCGGCCAGCTCGGGCAGCTGCGAAGGGTCCAGTGCGCGCAGGTCACGTGGATCGCGGATACCCGGTAACAGACTCAACGCGGGCCCCAATCCACCTCAACTACATCTGGTCCGGCTCTACTAGCTCTTCGTGTCTCTCCAATTATTCTACGTCACCACCCTAATTCGCACCTGTCGATCCGCTAGGCATTTGCCGATTTGCCGGTACTGAGCGCGTCTTCGACTAATACCAACTCTCGTTGCAATTGCAAGAACCGTGCCCCCTGCGCCGAGATGGCTTCTTGGGCACTGGCAACTTCTGCCGGGGTCAGTACCGGGCCGAGTTCAACCCGGGCCTGCCCATAAGCCGCTCGAGTAGCCCTCAGGGCGCCATCGGTGTAGTGACGAAGGTAACGAACCAAGGCCACTGGCAAGGTCCGGAGCGCGCCGGCGCGAAGATCCGCGGGCCCCTGGTCTAAAAGCCAGGGCACGACCTTCGCCTCGAATTCAGCGGTACCGGGCGGCGGCAGATCACGGGGCCAACCCGGTGGCGTACCGCCCGTTCCGCTCACAGCAGCGAGCGCAGGACGTACTGCAAAATGCCACCGTGCCGGTAGTAGTCGGCTTCACCGGGGGTGTCGATTCGAACCAGGGCGGAGAATTCAACGGTGCGTCCGTCCGCGGCCACTGCCTCAACGTCCACCTGATCTGGAGTCAATCCATTATTCAATTCGGTGATGCCATGAATGGTGAACACTTCATCCCCTTGCAAGCCGAGGGAGGATGAAGTCATGCCTGCCGCAAATTGCAGCGGAAGCACGCCCATCCCGATCAGATTCGACCGATGGATGCGTTCATAGGACTGCGCGATGACGGCCCGCACACCAAGTAAGGCGGTGCCCTTGGCGGCCCAGTCGCGACTTGAGCCGGATCCGTATTCCTTGCCTGCCAAGATCACTAATGGGGTGTGGTGCGCCCCATACGCCATCGCTGCGTCATAGACCGGGACGATGTCATCATTAGGTGTCGTGAAATCGACCGTGAATCCACCCTCGACATCATGCAACATCAGGTTACGCAGCCTGATGTTGGCGAAAGTGCCACGGATCATCACCTCGTGATTGCCCCGACGTGACCCGTACGAGTTAAAGTCCGCGCGCGCCACGCCATTTGCGCTCAAATAGATTCCAGCAGGGCTATCAGGTCTAATCGAGCCGGCCGGCGAGATGTGATCCGTCGTCACCGAATCCCCGAGTCGCAAAAGCACCCGCGCGCCGGTGATATCGGTCACCGGACTTGGCTCACGGCGCATCCCCTCGAAGTACGGGGGTTTGCGCACATAGGTGCTTGATGGATCCCACGCAAACAACTCGCCACTTGGGGTATCGAGTCCGCGCCAGTTCTCATCGCCAAGGAAGACATCGGCGTACCGATTCGCGAACATTTCCGCGTCGATGGAGTCATCAACAACCCGCTGAACTTCAGCGGTCGTTGGCCAGATATCTGCGAGGTAGACCGGCGCACCAGTTTGATCAGCACCGAGTACATCTTTTTGCAGATCGATATCCATCGTGCCGGCAATCGCATATGCAACAACCAATGGTGGTGAAGCAAGATAACTCATTTTAACATCTGGGCTGATTCTTCCTTCAAAATTACGGTTGCCACTGAGTACGGCGGCCACCGCTAGATCGTTCGCATTAACCGCCTTGCTCACCTCGGGTATCAGTGGCCCGGAGTTCCCAATACAAGTGGTGCAGCCATACCCGACGGTGTCGAAGCCAAGGGCGTCTAGGTATTTGGTTAGGCCGGCTTTGTCGTAGTAGTCGGTAACCACTTTTGAGCCCGGAGCCAGCGTTGTCTTCACCCAGGGCTTTCGTTGCAGGCCTCGATTGACCGCATTCCTTGCCAGCAGCCCGGCAGCAATCATGACCGATGGATTTGAAGTGTTGGTGCAGGAGGTGATTGCTGCGATGGTGACCGCGCCGTGGCCAATCTCCACGGGTGCGCCCGCAATCGTGAAGCCGGCGACAGTTTCAGGAGTCCGCGTGTAATCACCAAGTGAAACCTCGAACATGGCCTTCGCATCACTGAGCGGGACTCGATCTTGAGGGCGTTTGGGGCCGGCCAAACTCGGTACCACGGTCGCGAGATCAAGTTCGATGTACTCGGAGTAATTAAGTACGCTACTCGGGTCATGCCACAAACCTTGGGCTTTAGCGTAAGCAGCAACCAGGGCGCACTGCTGATCTGAGCGCCCGGTCAGGCGCAGGTATTCCATCGTCATCTCATCAATTGGGAAGATTGCCACCGTGCTGCCGTACTCGGGGCTCATATTGCCAATAGTCGCACGATTTGCGAGCGGAACTGAACTAAGGCCGTCACCATAGAATTCAACGAACTTGCCCACCACCCCGTGTTCCCGCAACATCTGGGTGATCGTGATAACTAGATCGGTCGCGGTTGCGCCCTGCGGCAGTTCGCCACGCAACTTGAATCCAACAACGCGCGGTATCAACATGGAAACGGGTTGGCCCAGCATTGCCGCCTCGGCTTCAATCCCGCCAACACCCCAGCCGAGTACACCAAGCCCATTGACCCTGGTGGTGTGCGAATCGGTTCCGACGACCGTATCCGGATATGCCTGACCAGCGCGGGCCATCACGACATGGGCTAGGTACTCGATATTGACCTGATGCACAATTCCGGTGCCGGGTGGGACCACCTTGAACTCAGCAAATGCCCCCTGACCCCAACGCAGGACTTGGTAGCGCTCGCGATTGCGCTCATACTCAAGTTCGACATTTCGTGACTCGGCATCTGGGATCGCAAAAAAATCGGCAATTACTGAGTGATCGATGACCATTTCGGCCGGTGCAAGTGGCTCGATTCGCGCCGGGTCGCCACCTAGCTCTGCCACCGCCTCACGCATCGTGGCTAGATCTACCACTACAGGGACTCCGGTGAAATCCTGCATAATCACCCGAGCTGGGGTGAAGGAAATCTCCTGATTTGGATCCGCCGCCGGATCCCAAGCACCAAGTGTTCGAATGACCTCGGCGGTGACATTCGCGCCATCTTCGGTTCTTAGCAGATTCTCAAGAAGTACCTTGTGAGTGAACGGCAGTTTTTCGAAGCCGGGAACCGCATCGATCCCGTAAATCTCGTACTGCTGCCCCGCCACCGTCAACTTGCGCTTGGCACCGAAACTGTCTCTGCTATTCACCTGGGCCTCCGAGGATATCTTGATGTCAAGATATCTGATCAGCGGCGTCGATGGGCACCAGGGTGGCTACCAATTCGACGTGGTGGGTCATCGGGAAGGTGTCAAAGCCGGTGGCTCCGGCGAATCGATATCCGTTGCTGGCGAAAGCTTCCACGTCGCGTGCTAAGGCCACCGGGTCACAGGCGACGTAAACCACCACCCTTGGCTTCCTAGCTGCAATTTGCGAAACGATAGCGTGGCCGGCACCCGTCCGCGGCGGATCCAACACGATTCCATCAACGCGGCCAGGTCCAGGCGCACTCCCCAACCAGTCGCCCACCTGCCCCTCGACCAATTTGATGTTGGCCTCCTGATGCAGGTTACGGCGCGCATCACGGACCGACCTGCTGTCGCCTTCAACCGCCACCAAGGAACCGGTCGGGCCAACCGCTGCTGCCAGATAGGCACTAAATAGCCCGACCCCGGAGTAGAGATCCCACCAATGCTCGCCAATTCGCGGGTCGCCAGCAGCCAGTACCGCTCGCACCAAGGTGTCCGGCGCGCCGCGATGTCCTTGCCAAAAACTTGCCAGCCCTATTTGCCAACTGCGCCCGAGGACAAATTGGGTTACCCGGCTCCCACCAGAACTTGCCGTACCAGTGGCCGTTACGACTACCTCGCCATCGGATCCCTCGGCGGAGCGCACCTCTTGCGCGCCCCGGTAGGTGGCGGCAGGCACAACCCCTTGGCCTGCGGTGGCGATCATGCACTTGTCCACGGGCAATACGGTACTGCTTCGAAAAACGTGAAAACCCGCGTGACCTTGGCGATCAACTCCCCATCGCACTCGGGTGCGCCAATGCAACCCATCATCGTCTCCCGCAATTGGCAGCACGTGGATACCGACATCAACTAGGCGTGCGTGGCGGCGAAAGGCGTCGGCAACCACTTGCTGTTTCAATGCACGCTGCCTGCCTAATGAAATATGTTGGAAGTCGCAGCCTCCGCACAATTGCGGCCCCGCAAATGCGCACGGTGGGGATACCCGGTCCGGGCTCGGCTCCAGGATTTCGACGGCATCGGCGCGCACGATCTTCGATCTGACTTCGGTTATCTTGATTCTGGCGAACTCGCCCGTTATTGCATGCCGCACAAAAATGGTGCGCCCATTCGCATGGGCAATGAAATGACCGCCGTGCGCGATCTGGCCGATAGTGACGTCTAGAACGTCGCCAACACAAAGGGGTGCCAATGTTTTGGCTGGTGCATCAGGAATCACGGTCGAGCGCACGCTCACTTGAATCAAGTTGCCACGGCACACTTGTCATCATCACCCCGGGCATGAACAACAAACGACTCTTCAGTCGTAGTGCCGATTGATTGTGCAGGAGTTGCTCAAACCAGTGGCCGACCACGTACTCGGGCACGTAAACCGTTACCACGTCATTTGGATTTTCACTGCGCAGGCGCTTTACATATTCGATGATTGGGCGCGTAATCTCCCGGTAGGGTGAGTCAAGAACTTTAAGGGTCACCGGGATCGCTCGGCGCTCCCACTCGGCCGCCAGCTCGGCGGCTGCTTCGTCGTCAACATTGACGGTAATCGCTTCGAGGATTGAGGGCCTAGTGGCCCGCGCGTATGCCAAGGCGCGCAAGGTTGGCTTGTGGATCTTGGAGACCAGGACAAGGGCGTGCACCCGCGTTGGCAGCGTGATCTTGTCCTCATCGGTAGTGGCAAGTTCGGTCGCTACGCGATCGTAGTGTCTACGAATAGCCCGCATTAGCAAGTAGATAAGTGGCATCGCAACAACGACTATCCATGCCCCCTTGGTGAACTTGGTGAGCAGCACAATTATCAACACCGACCCGGTCATCACGAAGCCCACCGAGTTGACAGCCCGAGACCGCATCATCTTGCGCCGCTCAGCCGGAACCGACTCCCCCAGGAGATTGCGATTCCAGTGCCTGATCATGCCAAGCTGGCTCAGGGTGAAAGATACAAATACACCGATAATGTAGAGCTGAATTAGGCCAGTGACACTTGCCTGGTAGATCACGACTAACAACACCGCGAGACCTGCGAGCATCAATATGCCATTGCTAAATGCCAATCTGTCGCCACGGGTGTGCAATTGACGGGGCAGGTAGCCATCCCTGGCCAAGATGGAACCGAGAACTGGAAACCCGTTGAATGCGGTATTGGCGGCCAGCGCCAAGATCAGGGCTGTTGCCAGCGCAATCACCAGGACCGCAATTTCGAAATTGCCGAATACTGCGTCGGCAACCTGCACAATCACGGTTTTTTGAGATTGGCCCTCGGGCAGCCCAATTAAATCCTTATCAAACTCGGTCACCTGAACGCGAGTTTTGAGGGCCAGCCAAGTGATACCGCCGAACATTGTGGTCGCGATTAGCCCGAGCATCAACAAAGTTGTTGCCGCGTTCTTCGACTTTGGCTTTCGAAAAGACGGGACGCCATTTGCAACGGCCTCGATGCCAGTGAGTGCCGTCGTGCCGGACGAGAAGGAGCGCGCTACCAAGAAGATCAGTGCCGCCCCAGCAAAACTTGCCTCCGGCACGACTTCCCAGTTTGCGCTCTCGGCCGCTAGGCTTGAACCAGTGGCGATTCTAAAGATCGCCACACCGATCATTACAAAGATGGAAGCCATGAAGAAATAGGTCGGGATCGCAAAAAGCGAGCCCGACTCGCGGATGCCACGCAGGTTCAGCAAGGTGATGAGGACGATAGCGCCGACCGCGTACCAGACCCTGTGCTCGGCAATCGCCGGGATGGTTGATCCGAGGTTGGCAATCGCCGACGAAATCGAAACAGCCACTGTCAGCACATAGTCAATTAGCAGGGCGCTCCCGACAAAGACTCCCCAATTTTGCCCAAGGTTCTTTGACACAACTTCATAGTCACCGCCGCCGCTCGGGTATGCGTGTACGTTCTGGCGATATGAGGCAACAACTATGAAGTACACAACGACGACCGCGGCCGCCACCCAGCCCCCGAAGGCGTAAAGGGAGGCACCACCTAGGGATAGCACCAACAAAATTTCCTGGGTGGCATAAGCATTCGATGACAACGCATCGCTGGCAAAAACCGGTAGCGCAATTCGCTTGGGCAAAAGTGAGTCACCGAGGCGATCAGTTCGCAGCGCCCGGCCAAAGATAAGGCGTTTTAGGCCATCAGAGATCGGCACGATTGCTGATGCTACGCCTAACATGCCACCTAGATCACCAGCGGTTACCGATGGCGGCATCGGACGTGTACGGTTTGCCGTGTGCATGTGGTAATCATGGGATGTGGGCGCGTCGGCACCTTACTTGCTGAGCGCCTTGCGGCCCTAGGCCACAGCGTCGCGGTGGTGGACCAAAACTCCCTGGCTTTTGACAGGCTGCCAGCTAGTTTCCCCGGGGTCACCGTCACCGGTATCGGGTTCGACCGGGAGACATTGGAGAAGGCTGGTATCGCTCGCGCCGAAGCTTTTGCAGCGGTAAGTAGCGGCGATAATAGCAATATCCTTGCCGCTCGAGTGGCCCGCGAAACGTATGGAGTGGACCGCGTCGTTGCGCGAATTTACGACCCACGACGGGCCGAGGTATACCAGCGTCTGGGGATCCCTACCGTCGCCACCGTGGCCTGGACAACCGGCCAGATCATGCGCGGGATATTGCCATTGGGGGGCCACGAGGAGTACCGCGACCCAAGCGGCGCCATGGCGCTGGCAGAGGTACATGTGGGCACAAGCTGGGCCGGCCACCGCGCCACTTCACTCGAGGATGCAGCCGGAGCGCGCATCGCCTTCATCACGCGGCTTGGCCAGCCGCTGCTGCCGAACCCCGAGACCGTCATCCAAGACCAGGACGTGATCCACGCCGTCTATCTGAGCGTGGATCGCGAACGCGTCGAGTCGATATTCGAAACTCGTCCTTCGGAACTTTCATGAGACAAAAGGACCAGTCATGAGGATTGCGATAGCTGGCTCCGGCAAGGTCGGTCGATCCATCGCCAAGGAGCTCCTGGGCCGCGGTCATCAGGTGCTGCTGATAGACCGGGATCCGGCAGCCGCGCGCCCCGGGTCAGTTGATGGAGCCGAATTCTTGATTGCCGATGCCTGCGAGGTCTCCGCACTGGATGAGGCACACCTATCGCAGTGCCAGGTGGTGGTAGCTGCAACGGGTGATGACAAAGTCAATTTGGTCGTCTCGCTTTTGGCCAAGACCGAGTACGGGGTGCCCCGCGTAATTGCCCGCGTCAACCACCCGAAGAACGAGTGGATGTTCGATGAGTCCTGGGGGGTGGATGTCGCGGTTTCCACCCCACGAATGCTGGTCGCCTTGGTCGACGAAGCAGTCAGCGTGGGTGACCTAGTACGCCTTTTAAGCTTCCGCCAGGGCAATGCTGACCTTGTCGAGCTGACTTTGTCATCAGATTCACCGGTGCTCGGCCAACGGGTTGGCGATCAGGCCTGGCCGACCGACACCGCACTGGTAGCGATAGTGCGCGGCTCACGGGTATTTGCGCCGTCACCTGATGATCCACTCGATGCTGGTGACGAGTTGCTGTTCGTCACCGCGCCGGATCAAGAGTCAGCGTTGCAGAACATGCTTGGACACGCACAATTTCCGTGAGGCGAACTACTCGCGTTTCGGGTTGCGCTTCGCATTCCAGATCGGCGCCAATAGCCGATAGGTGAAGTAGGCGGCCGCTATGTACAGCGGGATCCCCATTAAGATCTTCACCACGCCCAAGGCCCCGACCGCGCCAATCAGGTAAAGCGGCACCTGCACAATAAGGCGCCCGAAGAACAAGGCCACCCAGATCCACGAGGCCGCCGCATAGCAGCGGCGCAGCTGGCGATCCTGCCGCCACCGAGTGCCATCTCCGGTTAGGTATCCGAGAACGACTCCAAGTAACGGCCAGCCGACGACAATCGAAATCAAGAATGCCGATCCATAGCCGAGGTTCTGCAAGAAGCCCGGGATGAAATATGCCTCGGGACGACCTGTCCAATTGGCCACCAGCGCCGAAATCAACACCCCGGCGAAGCCAGCGAGTACCTGCTGCAGTGGCTCCTTGCGGATAACGCGCCAAATTACGATCAGCAATCCCGCAGCGACCGCGGCGCCGACCGAGCGGCCGAGGTTTTGCCCGGTTACCAGATAGGCAACCACGAAGACAACGGTCGGCACACCGGAGTCGATAATGCCGCGCCAGCCCCCGATGGCGCGCTCAAGCAGTACTGACTCGGCCCGCACATCAGCTTTAGTCTCATGCAAAATAGGCTTGGGCTGATCTGGCACCTCGGACTGCTCGGGCGGGTTCATGCTCACGCTGCCGTCGGCAGTAGTTCATAGCGGGGGTTGTAGATGACCTTGATATTAGGTGAGCAGGTTAATCGGCCGGAAACAACTATTCGGCGCCCAGTTGCTATTCCCGGAATTCGCCGGCGTCCCAGCCAGATCACGCTTACGCACCCGGATCCGTCATAGACTTCGATTTCCAAGGCTGGTGGTGCCGTCGCGGGCCGCACGGTTACAACCCGCACGATGCCGGTGACGCAAACAAATGCACCATGCTGACATTCGTGAATCGGTGCGACCCCTACCTCGCGCATTTCCCTTTGGAGTTCGGCGGCCTCGACTTCGGTCCGAGTGCGGGTCAAGTTGCGCCAGAGGCCTAACACTGCGGTCACTCCACCAGATTAACCCGTGACCGCGCCGAACATTGCACCTGGCGCGACTTAGCGGGTTTCGGTCAACTCCGGACCCCGAACGAACGGGGCCAGGATCGGCCGGCCGTCAGGGAGCGCCACCGGCGCCACCGGCGCATTCGGCAATTTCATTGGAATTGGCGCGCCAACCGCCATGGCATCGCCCCCGCGCACCACCACCAGGTTACGAACCACTCCTTCGAGGGTTGCTGCTGCCTCGCCGGCCTTGACCGCCGCTCCGAGGAAGACCGCCCGCACAAACCAACGGGGACCTTCGATACCGGCGAATCGGGCCGGCTGCATTGCCCCGTCCGCGCCTGTTACCTGTGATTGCAATTCGACGCCGAAGGGCCCGGCGACCTCCTCGACAAGGCCACCGCTCTTGGTGATTGAGCCCTTGATCTGCCCGCGAACCTCATCCCACATGCCACCAGACTTCGGTGCCGCATATGGCTGCACTTGTACCGCGGCACCTGATTGGGCGAACGTCAACGCCGTGACCACACCGGTGGCTTGATCTGCTTGCACTTGCACGTCGACGCCGGGTGTCGCCAGTACCAACAGCCCCCCAAGATCGAGCCTTTCGATCCCGTCCGAAAAATCGACTTCGGATTCATCCCATGGGCCCAGCTTGCGCGCGGTCATGACGATACCGTACCCGCGTGGCCTCCGGTTGAGCCAAAGCCACCGGCGCCGCGGTGGCTCCCGGGCAATTCAGTGACTTCATCGACAAAGACCTGCTCGACCCGCTGAACAACCAATTGGGCGATGCGGTCCCCCCTTTTGATTGCGATTGACTCAAGGGGGTCGTGATTAATCAAGATAACCCCGATCTCGCCTCGGTAGCCAGCATCGATTACCCCTGGCGCATTAACCACTCCTAGCCCGGACCGCAGAGCCAGTCCGCTGCGGGCATGCACGAAGGCGGCGAACCCAAGGGGCAAGGCGATAGCCACTCCCGTTGGCACCAACGCCCGCTGGCCGGGGGTCAAGGTGACGCCGGTCCGCGCGCGGAGGTCTAGCCCCGCATCGCCGGGGTGCTCATAGCCGGGGAGCTCCAGTTCTGCATCGAGTCGGGTAATGAGCACTCTTAGCGGTTGGATCACGGATTGAACTCAACATCGTGGCCGCCGGTGCGCCAGGCGGGCCCGCCACCAGCCCGGTCGGCAATTGCCAGCTCGACCTGCTCCTTGTTACCGAATTTCATAAAGTGCTCGATCGGCACCTGCACAAATAGCGCCGAAGCTGAGGCCGCGATGTCACCACTTGCATCGGCCAGCCTGCCCACCGCGCTGGTGTACACCTTGCGTCGCACCACACCAGTAACCTCAGCCTCGATATGCAGCACCGAACCCACCGGGACCGGTCGAAGGAAATGCATTGACAGCGAAGCGGTTACCACTGGCTCCCCCAGCAGCCAGTTCAAGGAGCCGAGAACCTCGTCAATCGCCGCTGATAGCAGGCCGCCGTGGGCCAGCCCCGGTGCCCCCTGGTGGTGCTCGGTCACCGTGAAGTTTCCGATAACGCGCAAGCCCACACCAGCCGTGATCTGCATGTGCAGGCCGGTTGGATGCTCGGTGCCACAACCAAAGCACCATCGGTAGTGCGATGGAATGGGCTCACCCGGGGCCGGGGCACCAACCAGCCGAGTCGGCAGCAAAGCGCCATCGGGTGCCGTGGTGGAGCGCATCTGCACACTCTACCGTCGGCAAGGCATGGCAGACTCGCAGCATGCAGTCCCCGGCGAACCTCTTTCGCGAGCGATTGCTGCCGTCAGTGTGGGTCTATGTGGTGGTCTTGTCGCTGGTGGCAATGCTGGCGATAGCCGTTGGTGCGGCTTATTCGCAATGGTCTGGCTGGCTTACCTTCGCACTCATTGCTACCTTTTGCGTTTTTGCTTTGTTCATTGGTTCGCCGGTGATTGCGGTAAGTGACCATGACCTTCGCGCTGGGCGCGCCACAATCCCAAGAAGCCAACTGGGAAGCGTCGAAGTACTTGCCGGCCCACAAATGCGAGGCGCCCAAAATGTTGCGACCCGCTATCTTCTGCTCCGACCATGGCGCACCCGAGGGGGCGTGCTGATCGAACTTATCGATGAGGACGATCCGCATCCGGCCTGGCTTTTGACCACCAAGGACCCAGCCCGACTCGCGGTCGCGCTCCGGCGCGGTGGAGCGATTGACTAACATCACGCTAAAGAGGTAAACCGATTGGAGTTCAAATGACCGACGAGGTGGCGCTAGAGCCGGAAATCCACGTTAATCCGATTGTGCATCTGCTCGCGCCCCTGGTTGCCTTTGGCGCAACGATGATCGTGCGGAAAGTGATCACCGCCAGCTATCGAAGTATGACGGGCAAAGATGCTCCACGCTCCAATGATCCCGGTGTGCCATTTGGCAAGGCCCTGCTTTGGGCCACCGCCACCGCGGCAATTGCCGCAGGAGTCGAGGTGGTTGCCTATCGGGTCACAAATCACCTGGGCGCCACCCGTGCGACGGACTAGGCGCACTCCTTACAGATTGGCCCGGCTTTGCTTTCGTGATCAATTTGACTGCTGTGCTGCACAAGATAGCAACTCATGCAGGTGAACTCATCAGATTGTCGCGGCACGACCCGAACGGTCAAACTCTCATCCGACAAGTCGGCGCCAGGCAGCTCGAGATTCTCGGCCAACTCGGTTTCATCAACATCAATTACCGAAGATGACTTATCAACTCGCCGGGCCTTGAGCTCTTCTATGCTGTCCTCGGCAAGTTCTTCGTCTGTCTTGCGTGGTGCATCGTAATCGGTAGCCACGGCTCCTCTTTCCTTCCCTTGGTACTTTCCCTTGCCCTAACAAGATGCCCGCGGGCGGTATTCCCGCACCCAGGTATCGAACTCCACGTGCGCAGATTGTGCCTCATCCGACTGACACGTGCGAGGCTGGGCCCGCGGGCCTGCGGGTAGCCTTACCCCCATGCCCATTTACGCCTTAGGCGACCTGGTTCCAATAGTCGACAATTCGGCCTATATCCACCCGCAGGCGGTACTAATAGGCGCCGTCACCGTGGGTCCTGAGTCCAGTGTCTGGCCCGGTGCGGTGCTGCGTGGTGATCATGGAGTGATCAGCATTGGTGCTCAGACGTCGATTCAGGACGGTGCGATTTTGCACTGTACTGAGGGCGCTGACACCATCATTGGTGACCGGTGTGTAATTGGCCACGGCGCCCACCTTGAGGGCTGCACGGTGCATGACGACTCGCTCATTGGCTCCGGATCAGTGGTGCTGCACCGGGTCATCGTCGGGCCAAATTCGCTAGTTGGGGCCTGCGCCATGGTGCCAAATGACAAAGTGGTTCCCCCTAATGCGAGGGCACTGGGTGTGCCGGCGTCAATAACTCTTGATGTCATAGCAGATGGTGCGTTCCGGGGGTCGGCAGCTTTTTATGTGAGCAACGCGCACCGGTACGCGGCGGGCCTGAAGCTCCTGAGTTGAAGTCAATCCTGATCCGCATCGACGGCTAATAAGAACTCTCGAAGTTCACCGGCTATCGCCGGAGTCGCGGCAATTATCATGGAACCATATACATCTTCACCACGCAATCCGGTCACTGATGCACCGGCCTCGGCCGCGATCAAGGCACCGGCCGCGATATCCCAAGCATTTAGTCCCCGTTCGTAATAGGCATCAAGTCGGCCTCGGGCCAGCCAGCAAAAGTCGATCACGGCGGCACCTATGCGTCTAATGTCGCTGACCTTGGGCAGCAGTTCATGCACGATCCGACCTTGTGCCGCTCGGCGGTTTTCGGAATAACCGAATCCGGTGGCCACCACCGCAGTCGCCAAACGGGGGCAGGCACTTACCTGAATCGGGGTAGCCATCTGGTCTGTGACCACCCACGCGCCAACCCCCCGCACCCCGATATACGCCTCATCGAAGGCGGGCGTGACTACAACGCCAATGACCGATTGACCGGACTGCTCAGCGGCGACCGACACCCCCCAGGTGGGCATGTGGTGCAGGTAGTTGACGGTGCCATCCAGTGGGTCTACCACCCAGCGGACCCCGGACGTGCCGGTGCGCTCGCCGCCTTCCTCACCAAGCAACCCATCGGTTGGCCGCTCCCCCAGCAATGCGGAGATCAAGATCTCCTCGGCCCCCTTGTCCATCTGGGAAACCAGGTCCGAGGCGGTTGACTTGGACTCGATCCGCAAGTCAACCGGGCGTTCGTCTTGCAAAAAACGCGCGGCCTGCCATGCCGCGTCCCAGGCAAGGGGCAGCAGCGGATGGGTAGCTAAGACCAAGGACAGTGGCTGAATCTGCATGTTCTTGCCCGGCGCTGATGGTTCATGACAATTCGGCACGCACCCATCTTCCCGGGTAGGACGGCAGCCACTTAACCCGGTCGCGATAGCGTCACCATGTGCTTGGAAGCTATGGCGAAGTGCTACGCGTGCCGGGTGCGCTCGCCTTCTCGGCAAGCGGTCTGATCGCCCGGCTGCCGATGGCCTTGGTTGGTCTAGGGATTTTGTTGTTCACCAGCGGGGTCACCGGCTCATATGGACTGGCCGGGGTGATGTCAGCCGCCTTCTCCCTCTCCGCCGCCGTCGGCATGATCGCCTCCAGTCGGTTGGTCGATCGCCTTGGGCAGCACAAAGTCTTGGGTTGGCTGGTTACCGGCGAAAGCCTGGGCCTTGTGCTCTTCATCCTGAGTATGGAATTGAAGCTGCCATTTTTGGTGCCGGCAATTTTTGCCGCCGCTGCCGGTCTCTGTTCGCCGGCGATCGGCCCGGCGGTAAGGGCGCGCTGGACATTTGTGATCGCCCGTGCCGAGTCCACGTCTTCACCGAAGCTACGCACTGCTTTCGCCCTCGAGAGTATCTCCGAGGAGGTAATTTTCACGGTTGGGCCACTGATCACCGCGTGGCTGGCAATTTCGGTTGCACTACCTGCACCGTTGATTTTCGCGATTGTTGTCGGAATGACCGGAACTTTCGTCCTCATTCGCCTTCGCACTACCGAGCCAACCGCGTCGCCGGTACGCCATGCCAAGGAACCGCACACCTTCGCCTTTCGCCACCCCGGTGTCTTCTTGATGGTTTTCTCTGCCATCGCCACCGGTGCGATCTTCGGTTCTTTCGAGGTGGGGATCGTGGCCTTCACCGCCGAACTTGGTACGCCGGAGTTATCAGGCGTCTTGCTTGCAGCCTGGGCGTTGACTTCGATGTTCGGTGGACTTTGGTTCGGGGCACGGCATTTTCGCGCCCCGCTATCGCGTCAACTGGTTGCCCTCACGGCGGCGCTGACAGTCGCCTTGCTACTGACGCCCTTCATGACGTCACTGCTGGCATTGTCCGTGGTCACCATGATCTCCGGCGCCCTCGTTGCGCCAGTCTTGATCACGATCTTCAGCCTGGCGGAACGACTCGTGCCCAATGCGCAACTAACGGAGGGGTTGACCTACATCAATTCCGGGCTCAGTGTCGGCTTTTCCCTCGGCGTAGCCGTCAGCGGCTACGCCATCGACGGCTGGGGCACCGGATTTGGCTTCGCCGTGGGTGTCGGTGCCGCCGGCGGGGCCTTCTTGGTTGCACTACTCGGCCAAAATCGGCTGCGCCGCTCGGTGCGGGACTATGGCCCGATCCCACCCACCTCGGCCCTAAATGCCGAGCCAATACCCGGTCCGGCCCCAGGCGGGTTCGCTGCCGAGAAAGGTTAATGCCTAAAGTTCGGGCACCCGCACGCGCCAAAGACCGGTGAAGCGCTAAGTTCTGAGTATTACTACCCGCAGCCGACCTATGGAGTTCGCCCTGGAACCGCTCAGCCCCAAAGAGATTCAGGCCCGCGTTCGAGCCGGAGCCTCTGCGGAGATCGTGGCTGCCGAGACCGGTTGGCCACTCGAAAAAATTCAGAGGTATGCCGGCCCGCCCCTTGCGGAGCGCGAGTACGTAGCTGGTCGCGCCCAATTGGTCGAGATCCGGCGCACCGGCGGCCCGGTAACACTTGGCGACACTGTCTCATCGGTACTAAGCGCAGACGGCGCCGACTCCATCACGTGGGATGCGGCCCGGCGTGCCGACTCTAAGTGGGTCGTGTTGGTCACTTTCACAAGTCGCGGCGCTAGCCAGCGTGCCTCCTGGACTTATGACAACCTCGGCCGCACGGTTCACCCACTTGATGAGACGGCCCGACGGCTCATGGGAGTCAGCGACGAGCAGATTTTCGACTACATCACCGAAGACCAGGCGATGATCGTGAATCTGTCGGCTGGCAGTGACGCGGAAGCCACCGCCGGTGTTGTTGACGTGGCCTCGGAGCGTCCGCGCTTAGTAGCCGTGCCTGATGCTGGGCCAACACCCGCCTTACCTGAGCGTGCTGCTGATCCAGTGCTTGACATTTTGATCCCCATCTACGATCCGGAGACGGACGTACCGGTCAAGCCACCGGTGAAGGCGGAGCCGAAGCCCAAAGCCAAAGGCAAGAGGACGAGCGTGCCTAGTTGGGATGAGATTCTCTTCGGGGCAACACGCGGGGACGACGCCTAGTCCTGTCGCCAAGAGTGGGTTACATGCCCACCCAGCCATGGCAGTTGATCAAATGGCAGGCGCAGCGGAATTCGGAATCCTGATGCTAGGCGTTTCGCTATTGCTTTTTGGTGATTACAGTGTTCCCATTGAGTAATGGCCCATCCGCGGGCCGCTACCCAGATGAGAAGGAGAATTGAATGCCCAGTGTGGAAGTTAGTGCGCCGGTTAGCTCGGCGGCCAGTGATCGGTTGGCCCTTGGTATCAGTTGGGTACGCCCGGGTGCGGGAATTATTGGCGGCACCCTACACTCGTACTATACCGGCCTAGGCTCCGGTAGGTGCTTTGAGGGTAATGAAGAGTAGCACCTGCCCCTACCGTTAGGTGGGGTGTTTAACCCTTGCTGCTAGCACCGTGATACGACACATTTTCGCAGGGCGCCGGTGTGCGCCGCGTTAATTGGGGAAACCGAGCTATCGCCTTTTGGGTTTGGTGGCCAACTCATAAGGCGTTGCACCGCTGATCGGTGACGGTCCAAGAGCCGCTCGAAAATATCGCCACCGGTAACACCTACGCCACAACGAAAAGGGACTATCGGGGAGACTTGTAACCCTTCGGCTTAACGAAAACTGCAGCAATCCCCCTGCTGTTTGCAGGCCGGCAAGTCCCGCAAGGCAGCTATCTGCAGCTCAGCCGCCTGGGTGGGTGACCTACTCAGTAAAAGGTAGCGGCTCCTTGGACATGTGCTCAGCACCGGCGCTGCTAGCCGTTTTCCGGGCCCGATAGTGTCGCCGACACAGCACCTCGTAGGACACGACTGGGATATCGACTCGGGAATCTGCGCCGTCGCCGACATCGCCGACCATCACTTGGCTGCCTTCGACAACCACGACCCCATCTAGTGTTCGCGCATTGTGTATCGCCCGCATCCCGCACCAGCAAAGTGCCTCAACCTGCAGCACCTGAACCCGGTCGCTGAGCTCCACCAGCCGCGCAGATCCGGGGAACAATCGGGTTCGAAAATCGGTCATGATGCCAAATGCGTAGACGTCGATGCCGAGATCATCGACAACGGATGCGAGCTGTTCGACCTGGGCTTCGGTGTAGAACTGCGCTTCGTCGCAAATCAGGTAATCAACCCGGTCACCGCGCGAAAGCGCGTTCACCACGTGCCGTCGAAGATCAAGGGTCTCGGTTACTTCGATCGCATCCACGCTTAGGCCAAGTCGGCTTGATAGCACCGACTCACCGGCACGGTCCAGCCGGGTGAACACCAGGCCAGAACGACCCCTAGACGAGTGATTGTGGTCGGTTTGCAGTGCCAGGGTGGATTTGCCACAGTCCATGGTGCCCGCGAAGAAAATTAACTCGGCCACGACGTCATGCTGCCATATCCCGGTTTCACTTTTTGCCGCAAGTCCGATTCCTTAAGCTCGAACAATGAGCCCGGGGATTACGAGCTCCTCTGGAGTAAGTGCCCCGTGCTGGCCAAGGAGTGCACTGGACCTGGGATCAACCAGGCTCGTTAGCATCGTCGTGTCTTCTGCTACACAAACCACATCGCCGATTCGATCCATCAGATCGGGGTCAGTCGGACCGAGTAAACCTGAATCAGCAATTTGCGCCCTGGTGAACACCTTCGCGCTGGCCCCAAGGAATGCAGACCATCTTGCCGCAACCGCATCTGCACAGCGTGGCTGCACGTAGAGGTGCCGGGCTCGTGGCTCCCCAGCGATCAAGACCAGATCAGCACTCAGTTCACGATTACCCTCGATGGATACCTGCATGCTGGACTCGCAATTTATCATGCCGTGATCGGCGGTCACAATCAGTGCGGAACTAGGCGGCAACTGCGCCGCCAACCTGGCGACGAGGTCGTTCACCCGGCCCAGTGCAGCAAGCCAGACTTTGCTCCCGACACCATACTTGTGGCCAACTCCGTCCAATTCGTACCAGTACACGTAGGTAAATGACCTACCCGCACCCGATACCGCTGCATGTAATCCTGCAACGCGCTGCGCGGTGTCTTCGGCCGCTAGATAGCGACCACCACGCAAAGCCGCTGCGGTCAATCCGGTGAACTCGTACTTTGCAGGTGCCACGGTCAGCATCTGCACGCCATGTCGAGCCACCCGTTCGAAGATCGTTGGTGCCGGCTGCACCATGGCGGGTAATGGATCGTGTTTCCAGCTCAGCGGTGCCAAAATCGATTGGGTTTCCGGCAGGAAGAAGGTTGCGCCGACAAAGCCGTGAGTGCCCGGCAACTGGCCGATACCAAGGGATGCGAGTGCCGTCGGCGTTGTTGTCGGGAACACCGTCTGCATTGGGCCCCCACCCAATTGGATCAAGTCAGGTGCATGCGACCCAAACTCAAGTAGTGACAGCCAGCCCAATCCATCAATGAGGCAGATGGCGACGTGCTGGACATCGCCTAGGCCCAGCACATCGTGGTAACCAGGAACTCCTACGCTGGCCGCCGCCGAAGAGCCGACATCGGCCAAGCTGGCCGGGGCCGCTTGTGAATCAAGTGCCATCTGAGGATTAACGGCTGGAACTAACGCAACCGGGCCGCGGTTGCTTGTGACAAAGCCGATGCGAAAGCGAGCGCCTGAGCAACGACATCGGCGCCATCTGCAACTTCTGCTACCCGAACCGAAAGGTCGTCGTTACTGGACGTGCCGGTATACCCGTGCTCGGCTTCGCATTGGGGGTCACCGCAACTTGCGGGCTCTAGGTCGATGCGACTGACCGCACCCCAACCGATCGTCAGCACCACCTCGGAAGTGGAGCCACCCGGCTGGTACTTGGCAGGTTCGCTGACCACTCGGGTTACGACTACCGAATCAACCCGCTCAAGCCGCACGCCCTCGGTCGAAGCAGTGGCAAATGGAGTTGGATTTACTTCGTTTGCACCATGCTCGTCAGTGTGCCCGACTATTAATCGCGTTGGTGTCAAGGCCAGGACTGTTACGTGGCGCCTTAACTCATCGTGGTCAAAAGTGGCCTCGTGATGAACCAGATAAGACTTAAGAACCTCACCGGCCAAGGCCGTGTCGAGGGCGTCGGAAACTAGATCCGGGTAGTACCCACTGCGTTGGATATCAGTGCGCAACTGCTGATCGAGGCTCATCACTTCGCTATCCTGCCACATAACCTTCCATGATGAAATGCACTAGTCACGACTTGAAGATTACCCGCATCTTTCGAACCGCTGGGCCGACAGATACGGTTAGTAGGTGAGTTATCAGCCGATGAATATCGCCCCGGAAGTCGCCCAAGCCCTGGCTGATAACAGGGGCGTGGTTGCGCTCGAATCCACCATCATCAGCCACGGGTTGCCCCGCCCGGAGAACCTGCGGGTTGCCATCGAGGTAGAGGCTCAGGTGCGAGCAAACGCCGCGGTACCGGCCACCATCGCAATTCTTGATGGCACAGTGCACGTTGGACTAAATGATGTGCTGCTCGACCAGGTAGCCAATCGAGATGACATCGTCAAGGTGTCGGTCCGAGATATCGCCACGGTAATCGCTAACCGCGGTAGTGGGGCAACCACAGTTGCTGCTACCAGTCACATTGCAAGGTTGGTTGGCATCGACGTCTTTGCCACTGGCGGCTTGGGCGGCGTGCATCGAGATGCCCGCCACACTTGGGATGAGTCTGCCGACCTAACAACTCTTGGCGACACGCCCATCACCGTAGTTTGCGCAGGCGTGAAATCAATACTTGATGTCGGGGCCACCCTGGAGCGACTCGAGACACTAAATGTGGGTGTCTTGGGCTATAACACCACGAGCTTTCCAGGGTTTTATCTGAGAGAGAGCGGTTTTCCTGTGACGTGGTCCGTTTCCAATCCCGGCCAGGTTGCGGCCATCATGGGTGCGCGGCGCTCAATGCAAATCGCGACCGGCCTAATCGTCGCCTACCCGATACCAGAGACTGAGCAACTCGACCCGGACTTACATGATCGGGTGCTTCAGGATGGCCTGAGCCTGGCAACCCAGCGGGGAGTCAAGGGCAAGGATGTCACGCCATTCTTGCTTGATCACTTCCACCGATCAACACATGGCGCCAGCTTGGTCGTCAATACGCAAATCATTTTGCGGAACGCCGATCTAGCCGCGCAGATCGCAGTGGCCTTTGCTGCCGCGGCGGACAGATGACAGCTAAGCCCGGCACTGTTCCTTTTGTACTAGTCGGGGACCTGATGATGGATATCACCGCGGTCACCAATGAGCCAATCAATTACGCCAGCGACACTCGCGCCCAAATTAGTATTCAACCAGGTGGCGGGGCGGCGACCACTGCGTCATGGCTCGCCCACTTGGGCGAAGATGTACACCTAATTGGCGCACTCGGTGATGACTTGTTCGCGACATTGTTTCGGGAGGCGCTGACCGGTCTTGGCGTGCATCTGCATGCGTCCAAGATAAGAGGCACCGCGACCGGCATTTGCATAGTCTTAGTTGATGCGACCGGCGAGCGCACCATGCTCCCAGACCCAGGGGCCAATCAGGCCCTCGACGTCGACCAACTCACCGATTCGTTGTTCACCGCCGGAGCGCATCTGCATCTCTCCGGGTACACCCTGCTCAACTCGGCTACCCGAGGCGTTGGCCAAGTTGCACTGACCCGAGCGCGAGCCCGCCAGCTAACAAGCAGCATGGACCTGGCCTCGGCAGCTCCGATTGCGGCTAACCGGGCCCCAATCTGGGCAGCCCTAGAACAGGTCGACGTCTTGCTGGCCAACAGCGATGAAGCTACCGCCTTGACCGGTTTAGCCGACACCAACGCTGCCCTGGCCGCCCTGGCTGAGGCCGTCGAGACGGTTGTCATCAAGTGCGGTCCCGACGGCGCGGTGGCTGCCCAAGGCCACCTGCGCTATGCGGTGCCTGCCCTGCCGGCCAAGGTAATCGATACCACCGGTGCCGGTGATGCCTTCGCCGCCGGGTTCTTGGCAAGTTGGTGCACAGGCCGCGAGTTACCCGAGGCGGTGGCCTCGGGGGTAACGCAAGCCACCCGGACCCTTAGCCGTGTCGGAGGCGGTCCAATGACCCCTTGACCAGCGACAATCGGGGTAACTGACCAGTTTTTGCACGCCGGTACCCGACCTCCGGAGCCAGTGTCTGCTCGTTGGCAAGAAAGGCTGAAAATGGCAAGGCATTCGAGCAAGGCGGCCCCACCCGGTGATGGCCGCATCGTGGATATTGATGTATCCGATGAGATGCGGGACTCATTCTTGGAATACGCCTATTCAGTGATCTATGCACGGGCATTACCCGATGCCCGAGACGGCCTTAAACCGGTGCAGCGGCGAATCCTCTTTCAGATGGCGCAGATGGGGCTGCGACCGGAGCGTGGCCATGTCAAGAGTGCCCGGGTGGTTGGCGAGGTCATGGGTCGATTGCATCCACATGGCGACACCGCGATCTATGACGCACTTGTTCGCATGGCCCAACCATTTACGCTGCGCCTCCCAATGGTCGACGGTCACGGAAACTTCGGCGCACTTGATGATGGCCCTGCGGCCATGCGTTACACCGAAGCCAGACTTGCCTTAGCCGCCCTTGACATGACCTTGAGCCTGGACGAGGACGTAGTCGATTTCGTCCCGAACTATGACGGTCGCGAGACCGAGCCAACGGTACTGCCTGCTGCCATTCCGAACCTGCTCGTAAATGGCGCTTCCGGTATCGCGGTGGGAATGGCAACCAACTTGGTCCCTCACAATCTCGGCGAGGTCATCGGGGCCGCCAGGCACCTGCTTAAGAATCCCAAGGCGGGGCTAAACGAGGTAATGAAGTTCATCCCCGGGCCCGATTTGCCGAGCGGTGGCGTCATCATTGGCCTCAGCGGGGTACGAGAAGCCTATGAGCTTGGCCGCGGCACGTTTCGGGTCAGGGCTCGCACCCGAATAGAGCAAGTCTCGCCACGGCGTCGCGGGATCATTGTCACCGAATTGCCGATGAATGTCGGCCCAGAGCGAGTAATCGAGCGCATTAAGGATCTCGTACAGAATAAGAAGCTGCTCGGTATTGCCGACATTATCGATTTGACTGATGGTGATTCCGGACTCAATCTGGTAATCGACATTAAGAATGGCTTTCACGCCGAGGCGGTCCTGGAGAATCTGTTCAAACTCACGCCTTTGGAAGAGTCATTCAACATCAACGCGGTGGCGCTGGTGGATGGTCAACCACAGACCTTGGGGTTGTTGCCGCTATTGCATGTCTTTATCGATCATCGACTCGAGGTCGTCCGACGTCGAAGTCTGTTCAGGCGCGCGAGAGCCGAAGATCGCCTTCACTTGGTTGCCGGGCTCCTAATTGCGATTGTGGATATCGACGAGGTTATCCAGCTGATTCGTGAGTCCGATGACGCAGCCGCCGCCCGACATCGTCTAATGGAAGTCTTTGACCTCAGCGAAGCCCAGGCCTCCTATATTCTCGAGATGCCACTGCGCAGACTGACCAAGTTCTCACGTCTGGAGTTGGAGAGGGAGTCCGACACCTTGCGAAGCGATATCGAGGCCCTAACCTCAATTATCGAAGATGACCAGCAGCTGCGAAATGTTGTCTCGGACGAACTAGCGGCAATTTCGAGAACGCATGCCACCGCTAGACGCACCTTGCTGATGGAGGCCGGTGCAGCGCCAGTTCAGGCCGCGGTCCCCTTAGAGATAGATGATGAGCCGTGCGTAGTACTGATGTCGAGCACCGGTCTGTTGGCGCGCACCGGCGAGCCCGCATTTGATCTCGAAGGGGATATTTCCCGAACCAGCCATGATGTGATCATCAGCGCGATCCCAGCGACCAACCGTGGCTACATTGGCTTGGTCACCAGTGCTGGCCGCGTCGTGCGCGTCGCAGTGGTTGACCTACCTGCCCTTCCAGCGGTTGTCGGCATCCCCGGCTTGTCCGCGGGCGCGCCAATCGGTGCTTTCGTTGATCTGCCAGTCGGTGAATCGGCCCTGTGCCTGACCACCCTTGATGACTCCGGCGGCATCGCCCTTGCGACCGCGAATGGCGTGGTCAAGAGGGTCCTTCCTGAATCCCTGACCAATAAGGACTCGTGGGAGATCATTCGACTGGGCGCTGGTGATGTCGTCATCGGAGCAAGTTACCTAGACGAAGCTGCGGCAAAGGCAAGTGAACTCGCTTTCGTGACTTCCGATGGCCAGTTGCTCAGGTATTCGGCTACGGCGGTCCGCCCGCAAGGTCGCGCCGGCAGTGGAATCGCGGGTATCCGGCTGGCAGCCGGCGCGCGTGTCATAGCTTTTTTTGCGGTCGCCACATCCCCCGAATCTGTTCTGGTAACCATTGCCGGCTCCGCGGATGCATTACCCGGCACCGATGCCGGCAGCATCAAAGTGACGCCGTTGGCCGAGTATCCAGCAAAAGGCCGTGGCACCGGTGGTGTGCGCTGCCACAGGCTCCGCGCGGGTGAGGACGGTTTGCTACTCGCATGGGTTGGCAACGGCCCGGCGCGCGCTGCCACCGCCTCCGGGGTGCCGGCCGATTTACCCAAGGCAATCGGCAAGCGCGACGGCACCGGTACACCGGGTACCACACCCGTAATGGGTCTTGGCGGCAGGCTTTGAACATCGATTGTTCAACGGCGGCACTTGAGGCCGGCGAGCCCCTCGCGGGTACAGCGCCGGTAGCAACTTGTTGGATCTTGATAGAGCAGCGTGGCCCGTGGGGCAAGGATGCGCTCTTGGAGTCACGACTCGAAGGTGACCTCGGGCAATCTCTCAAGTCGAAGGCGGCGGGCACCGGGGTTAATATCTTGCTCGTTCGTCACCCTGGGCACCCGGTTCGCGACTCCAATGATGCCGACCGGCTGGTCTGGGTCGCGTACACCTGCCCCGGCGCTACTCGTATGCGCCGCGGCACGGTGTCTAATCTGCAGTTGATCCTGGACTGGGATTTCGCCGAACTTGCCGCCGGGTCACTACCGCCGCTTGGGTTGGCAACCGAAGAACCTATGTTCTTGGTTTGCACCCACAGCGGCCGAGACGCCTGCTGTGCACTGCATGGCCGGGCCCTGATAACCGCCCTTCACCAAAGCGTCAGCGCAGCCGAGCGTGATTCAATATGGGAGTGCAGCCATATCGGTGGGCACCGCTTTGCCCCAACCGTGTTGAGCCTGCCCGCGGGGGCCGTCTTTGGCCGGCTAACGGCTCGCACCGCGCACGCGGTATTTTCCAAGGCGCGGGAGCAGGCTCTGACCCTTGATAATTATCGAGGCCGGACCTGCTTTGCCCCACCTTTGCAAGTGGCCGAGATCACCGTTCGCAGGAGCGCAGCAATTTATGACCGTGATGTGCTGGATGTGCTGCGGGTAATCGATGACCGCGCACTACCAATGCCACCCCTGGCCGAACTCCCCGGTCTGGGTTCGTCGCTGGTCGCCGAAGTTCGACATACCGACGGGCGCGGGTGGCGGGTAAACCTGCGCCAGGAGGAACTTGCCCAACCCCGGCCCGAGTCATGTGGCCGGGAGCTAACCACCGCAAGCATTTGGCGAAGTACCGGGGTTGCCGAAGTCGCTGGTTGGCGCGGCGCTTAAAGCCTTAATCACTTACTAGATGGGCCGCCCGAAGTAAATCCTGATTTGTGGCGATGGTGGTTCGGTCGCGTCCGTTGGTGGCGCCGAGCGCCCGTTCCGCCGCATCGATAGCCCGCCAGCCCTCATTACCGACGGCGCACACACCCGCCGCGGCCAACCATTTGTCAAAATCCCCAGTTGTGGCAAGCGGAGCGGTCGGCAATTCGCCGACATCGGCCAGCAGTGAGGCTACCGATGCGGTGGCATCCTTCTTGTTGGTACCGATGATCCCGGTCGGCCCTCGCTTGATCCAACCCGCCACGTATTGCCCGACCACCACTTGGGTGCCATCTTGAACTCTGCCGTCAAGATTGGGAATGACACTGCGGGTTTCGTCAAATGGGACTCCGGCCAAGGGCTGGCCGCGGTACCCAACGCTCCGGACGACCAGGTCCGCTGGAATAACGAAAGTCTCACCCGTGCCCCTTGCCGCACCTGTCCCATCGAGTTCGGTGCGCTCGACCACGACTTCATGTACCCGCCCATCCCCTAAGAGCTCAACGGGTCGCGCCATGAAATGCAGGTGAATCCGCCGCGACTTGCCACTTTCAGATCGAGTTGCCCACTCCTTGACGACATCAACATTGCGCGCAATCGCCTTGTCGGTTGCAATCAGTTGGTCACTAGCCTCATCAAATACCAAATCCGCAGGATCGACAACGATGTCAGAGTCCAGCAGTTCCCCAAGCTCGCGCAGCTCCTTCGTCGTATAGGTGGCCTGCGCGGGCCCTCGCCTGCCCAGCACATGGATATCTGTGATCGGTGACCGACGAAGGGTTTCGAAGACGTACTCAGGCATATCAGTGTGGATGAGTTCGCCGACCGTCTTAGCCAACACCCGAGTCACGTCTACTGCCACATTGCCGACACCAACCACGACCGCAGATGTTGCCGACGGAATCAGGCGTTCGAATGTTGCCCGATCGGCCTCGGGATGCCCGCAATACCAGGCCACCAAATCCGTGGCAGCGACGCTTCCGTCCAGGTCTTCACCGGGGATTCCTAGGCGGCGATCGCGGGATGCACCATAGGTGAAAACGGTGGCATCAAAAAAATCACGCAGGTTTGCGACTGGAATATCTTTACCGACTTCGACATTGCCAACAAAGCGCACCCCGGGCTTATCAAATACTTTGTCAAGGGTGTCGCGGACCGATCTGATACTTAAGTGATCGGGCGCCACGCCGTAGCGAACGAGGCCAAATGGCACCGGCAGTTTGTCGATTACATCAACCGATACCGGGATCACGGTCTGGCTTATCAGCGCATCGGCGGCATACATCCCAGATGGCCCGGACCCAACTATCGCGACGCGTATCGGCTTATCCACTTCATTACCTCCAGTAGCAGAAAGGACCGAGACTAGGCATCTATCCGACCCCGATCAAGGCCAGCAGCGCCGGCGACAATGAACTCCTTGCGCGGAGCCACCTCACCACCCATCAGCAGATCGAATATCGCGCTCGCACCCTCGACATCTTGCATCGTCATCCGCCTAAGTGTTCGGTGCGCAGGGTCCATCGTGGTCTCCCGCAATTGACCAGCATCCATCTCACCGAGGCCCTTGTACCGCTGGATTGGGTCTTTGACTTTCTTGCCACGCTTGTTTGCATCCGCCAAGGCCTGCTTCATTTCCGCATCAGAGTAGGTGTAAATCACCTCATTGGCCTTACTCCCGGCATTTAGGATCTCAATGCGGTGCAGGGGTGGCACGGCTGCATATACGCGCCCATCGGCAAGCAATGGGTGCAGGTACCGATTAATCAGCGTAAGGAGCAGGCACCGAATATGGGCGCCGTCAACATCGGCATCCGACATCAGGATCACTTTCCCATAACGCGCCTGCCCGAGGTCGAATGACCGCCCAGAACCCGCCCCAATCACCTGAATGATCGAAGCGCACTCGTTGTTCTTCAGCATGTCGGCCAGGGATGACTTCTGCACGTTTAGGATCTTCCCGCGAATTGGCAGCAGCGCCTGGTGATCGGCGTTGCGTGCTACCTTCGCGGTTCCAAGGGCGCTGTCACCTTCCACGATGAACAATTCGCTGCGGGCAACGTCATCGGTGCGGCAGTCAACCAGCTTGGCTGGAAGAGCCGATGATTCCAGGGCCGTCTTGCGGCGCTGGGTATCACGGTGAGTCCGAGCTGCCACCCGAGTGCGCATGGCATTGACCGCCTTATCAAGAACTGATTTCGCAGGGGCTTTCTCCCCCCGGGGCGGGTTGGTGAACCAAGCCCCGAGTTCCTTTGAAACAACGCTTCCGACGATGCGGGACGCGGCTGGGGTGCCCAAGATCTCCTTGGTCTGGCCCTCAAACTGCGGTTCGGCTAGGCGTACCGTCACAACTGCCGTCAGGCCTTCAAAAACATCATCTTTGGTGATGGTGTCTTCTGCACCTTTTAGGATCTTGGCCGCTCGTACTTGGTCGTTTATGGTCTTGACCATGGCCCGCTCAAAGCCCGACAGGTGGGTACCGCCCTTTGGGGTTGCGATGACATTGACAAATGAGCGGATATCCGACTCGTAGCCTGCGTCCCACCGCAAGGCGATATCGACACCCAACTCACGCTCGACATCTTGCGGTGTCATGTGCCCTTTGTCGTCGAGCACCGGAACCGTCTCGCGAAAGTGACCACTGCCGTGCAAGCGAATCACCGAGCAAACCGGCTCGCCAACCGACAGCGCTTCGACATACTCGGCGATACCGCCTTTATGCTGAAATGTCTCTTCGTATAGATCTGTCGAATCGCGGGCGTCTATTACCGTGATAGTCAGCCCGGGAACCAAAAAGGTACTCTGCACGGCACGTTCGCGTAGGGCGCTTCGATCGTAGGCTGCGTCCTTGGTAAAGACCTGTGGGTCGGCCCACCAGCGCACTCGCGTACCAGTGCGCGTCCGCGGGCAGGTGCCCGCAACTCCTAACCCGCTCCTGCGTTGGAACTCCCCGCCCGGACCTTCGCCGTCAAATTCACCGGGAACGCCGCGCCGAAAGGACATCGTGTGAATCTTCGCTCCACGGTCAACCTCAACATCTAGTCTCGCGGACAAAGCATTGACCACCGATGCGCCAACCCCATGCAGCCCGCCGGAAGCCGTGTAAGAACCACCGCCGAACTTGCCGCCAGCGTGCAACTTGGTCATGACCACCTCAACGCCGGTCAATTTCGTTTTCGGCTCCACATCAACTGGTATTCCCCGGCCGTCGTCACTCACCTCGGCAGAACCGTCAGGATGCAGTGTCACGACGATTTTCTTGCAGAAGCCCGCCAGCGCCTCGTCAACCCCGTTATCCACAATCTCCCAGAGGCAGTGCATCAACCCCCGGCCATCATTGGACCCGATATACAGACCCGGGCGCTTACGCACCGCCTCAAGGCCCTCAAGCACGGCCAGGTGCTTGGCGGTGTAGGCCCCGCCCGCGCCGTCCACTGCCATGCCGGCGGTGGCTCGGGTGGATTTTCGGGGGGTTCTGGCGGTCATTTGGTCTAGATTACGGCGAAGTCGGGGGAAATCGCTCGTGGCTTGAACGTGTCGTCCACAGATGAACATCTAGCGTTCGCTCTACGTGAACCCGGTGCCTGCGGCGTGTCGGGAATACAATCGGGATGAGACACTGTTACCTATTGCAACAAGGACGAAAAACAGCCGAGGAGGTGCCTGGTACATGACCACGACGATGACGGCCCCTGCACTTAGTGCAACAGACAGGTGTGACCGCTGCAATGCACAGGCTTATGTGCGCGTGGTGTTGCCGGGTGGCGCAGACCTGCTTTTTTGTGGGCATCACTGGTCGCGACATGAAATTGTTCTTCGTCCGCAAGCCGCGGCAATCGTTGATGAGACCCATCGGCTCACGGACGTGCCCGCAAGCGACAACCGCTAATTCCACGATTCGCTTTTTACATCAAAGGCGTCAGTCAAGATAGTCGCGCAACACCTGTGACCTTGATGGGTGGCGCAGTTTCGACATGGTCTTGCTCTCTATCTGCCTAATGCGCTCGCGGGTGACCCCGTAAACCTTGCCGATCTCATCAAGGGTCTTAGGCTGCCCATCGGTTAATCCAAAGCGCATTCTGACCACCCCGGCCTCGCGATCAGACAAGGTGTCAAGGACTGATTCGAGTTGCTCCTGCAACAAGGTGAATGAGACCGCATCCAAGGCACATGCGGCGATCAAACTCGAAACCTCGCGTTGCACGCGCAACAAGTTTTGCGGCCCGGCCGTCTCGGGGTTGCGTGCTCGATAGAGGTCGGTCGGGTCG
>SYJA01000046.1 GCA_005798555.1 Actinomycetota bacterium | reverse complement strand
GCACCGGCGATGATCACCTGGATACCACGCGCCGCCGCCGAGCTTGCGTACTCGACCATTTCAAGTGGCATTCGGTGGGCCGAGATGACCCGCACCTCATGGCTAACCCCGAACTCATCAAGTGCGATTACCGCCGCCTGCATGGTGGGCCAATCAGAGTCACTGCCCATGCAGATACCGACCAACGCGCCTGGATTCGACAGATTTTCACTCATCAATTACTCCCGCGAAATAGTCAGCCGCATGTCGGCCTCTTAACAGAAGCTCCTCATAGTCATCGCCGATGACAGTCACATGCCCAAGCTTGCGTCCCGGACGCACTTGCTTGCCATAAAGATGCACCTTGAGCCCGGGATCACGTGCGAGTACATGTCGATATGCCGAATAAAGGTCGTCGACATCACCCCCAAGAATATTCACCATCACCGCATATGGTGCCACCGCGCGTGGATCACCAAGTGGTAGGTCAAGTACGGCCCGCAGATGATTCTCAAACTGACTGGTCACCGCGCCTTCGATGGACCAATGTCCCGAGTTGTGCGGACGCATCGCGAGTTCATTGATGTAAAGCCGATCACCGGTGTCGAACATCTCAACGGCCAACATGCCGGTTACGTTTAGATCGCGGGCAATGCGCAGCGCTATCTCCTGGGCCTGCACCGCCCGATCGGCCGCAAGTCCCGGGCACGGAACCACGACTTCGGCGCAGATGCCATTTACTTGCTTGGTGCGTGCCACCGGGTACGCAACCGCTTGCCCATGCGGGGATCTGGCTACTTGCGCCGAAAGCTCCTGCACGAAATTAATCTGCTCCTCGGCCAGCCACTGTGCCCCGGCGGCCAAGGGTATTGCGAGGACTTCGGCAGCCTGTTCCGCTGACCGCACCACCCACACCCCACGACCGTCATAGCCACCGCGTGAAGTCTTCAGTACCACCGGCCACGCGACTTCAGCAGCGAAGTCGGTTACGTGATCCAGCGCCGACACCACCCGCCAGCGCGGGCACGGGACGTCGATGTCATTAAGTGCGCGGCGCATGTGGATCTTGTCCTGTGCATGAAAGAGCGCAGAAGGGCCGGGCCGCACGGCGATACCAAGTGCCTCCAGTTGCTCTAGATAGACCGGTGGCACCTGTTCGTGATCGAAGGTGATGACCGTGCAGCCCGGAGCGAAGGCGAGCAGGTCGTCCCTATCATCGTGGTCGCCGATGCGCACATCGCGGACCACCTGGGCCGCTGGATCGGTCAGTGAATTGGCGAGTACCCGAAATCCGATACCAAGTGCGGTAGCCGCCGCAGCACACATTTGCGCAAGTTGGCCCCCGCCGATCATGCCGACGACGGGTACGCTCACTGGCTCAGGCTACAAGCGCAGCCGGCCGCAACCCTCAGGTGCCGTCGGTCGGCAGCACCGGGCTGGTGCCACTGGCGGCGGAGGTCCCGCGGCGCCGGACATCATCTTCTTCTTGCAGCCGGTAGACATCGCGCTGAATCTCTTCAACGTCAGGAACATCCTTGATGCTCAAGGTGCCTTCGACGTTGGCGGATTCGACCTTCAGCACCCCGAAGTTGAAGATGCGCCCGAGCACGCTCTGCTCGAAGGAGACGCTGTTGACTTTGGCGAGCGGGACATCGCGCCCTTCCTTCGTCAACAAGCCTTTGCGCACGATGATTCGACGATCGGTGAAGACATACTGCGTGGTAAGCCACCGCAATAACGGGATCAGCGCCCAAAAGAGCAAGATGATGGCGCCGGCCAATCCGATGATCCACCGCAGGATCGAACTATTGGTCAAGAAGTAAAGCCAGGTGCCCAAGAACACAATGGCGATGAGTACGAGCACCGGCACGATGAGTGCTCGCCAGTGGGGGCGCATCTCGAATTCAATTGATTCACCGGGCGAGAGCAGCTTCTTTGGGTAGGCCATGGCTAGATCGTTGCATGAATCACATCGCCGGCGGCGACAGACCGGGTATTTCCCTGCGAGTCGGTGACCCCTAATTGGCCGTCGGCCCCGACTGCGGTCGCCACCCCGGCCAAGATCTCGCCACCGGGCATGCTGACCACCACCTGGCGCCCCAGGCTCAAGCAGCGCTCCCGGTAGTCATCAATCAGGCCCGCACCGGTGCGCCATTGGTCGACCCGGCGCCGCAGGTGGCAAAGGACGGCCGCCAGTAACTGGCCGCGATCCACCTCGTTGGCCCCCTCCAAAGCCAATGAGGTGGCTCCGGCGGTGGGCAGTTCGTCCACCCGGGCGCTGACGTTGATACCGCAACCGACGATCGCCTGCGGACCGGCTTCGACCAACAGCCCGCCCAACTTGCCCGGCCCCGGTGCCCCACCTGGTGCGGGACCATCGATGACTAGGTCATTCGGCCATTTCAGCAGCACCGCCAGCCCGGTGACCTCGGTCAGGGCGTCCGATGCGGCCAACCCCGCGGCCAGCGGCAACAGGCCTCGTCGCGCCGGCGCCACCGCGGCGATGTCGATTACCACCGACAGCCACAGCCCCGCCCCGGCCGGACTCGCCCAGCCCCGGCCTTGGCGCCCCTTGCCCGCCGATTGGTGCTCCGCCACCACGCAGGTGCCCTCCGGCAGCGGGCCGGTAGCCAGCAGGTCCGCCAACTCGGTATTGGTTGAGCCGGTGGTGGCCAGGAGCCGGGGCTGCGGCCAAGTGGCAGCACCTGCTGCCGGCGGGTACTCAGCCCGGTACCGGGCCAGCCACTCGCGCACGACTCCTGCATCAAGTGGCGCCCGCGACCACCGCTCAGCGCAAGGACCCCGATTCACACTGGCTAAGGTACGACGAGGAGGAAACCATGGCCGCAGCACCCGACCCGCACACCACCGCGGGCAAAGCCGAGATCTTGCGGGACCGGCGCGCCGAAGCCGTTGACCGGCGCGGTGCCGCCGTCGAGAAGCAGCATGCCCGCGGCAAGATGACCGCGATGGAGCGCATTGACGCCCTGCTCGACGAAGGCTCCTTCCAGCAGCTAGATGGCCTGGCCAAGCATCGCTCGGTCAACTTCGGCCTCGAGAACAACCGACCGTACGGCGATGGGGTAATCACCGGTTACGGCACCGTCGATGGTCGTCCGGTTTGTGTTTTCGCTCAGGATTTCACCGTTTTTGGCGGCTCCCTCGGCGAGGTCTTCGGCGAGAAGATCGTCAAGGTCATGGATCTAGCCATGAAGACCGGCTGCCCGGTAATCGGCCTTAACGACTCAGGTGGCGCGCGCATTCAAGAAGGGGTTGTCTCCCTTGGTTTATACGGTGAGATCTTCTACCGCAATGTGCAATCCTCCGGCGTAATACCGCAGATCTCCATGATCATGGGGCCATGTGCCGGTGGCGCCGTCTACTCACCGGCCATCACCGACTTCACCATCATGGTCGATAAAACCTCGCACATGTTCATCACCGGGCCCGATGTCATCAAGACCGTGACCGGCGAAGACGTGGAGTTCGAGGATCTCGGCGGGGCCCTGACCCACAATTCCAAAAGTGGTGTCGCCCATTACCTGGGCAGTGACGAAAATGATGCCTTTGATTACTTGAAGGCCCTGCTTTCCTTCCTGCCCAGCAATAATCTTGATAACGCGCCGGTCTCCGAGGTCCAGGTCGCCCTCGAAATCACCGACGAGGACCTCGAACTCGACACCATCATTCCCGACTCCCCCAATCAGCCTTATGACATGCATCGGGTTATCGAGCATGTGCTCGATAACAGTGAGTTCCTCGAGACCCAAGCTCTTTTCGCGCCAAATATTTTGTGCGGGTTCGGGCGCGTCGAAGGGCACTCGGTCGGGGTGGTGGCCAACCAGCCCATGCAGTATGCGGGCACCTTGGATATCGACGCCTCAGAGAAGGCGGCGCGCTTTGTGCGCACCTGTGATGCCTTCAATATCCCAGTGCTCACCTTCGTCGACGTCCCGGGCTTTCTGCCGGGCACCGATCAGGAGTGGAACGGCATCATCCGCCGTGGCGCAAAGCTGATTTACGCCTACGCCGAAGCCACCGTCCCCCTGGTGACGGTGATCACCCGAAAGGCCTAGGGCGGTGCCGACGACGTCATGGGATCCACGCATCTTGGCGCGGATCTGAATCTGGCCTGGCCCACCGCGGAGATCGCGGTGATGGGTGGCCAAGGGGCGGTCAACATTTTGTACCGCAAGGAACTCGCCGCCGCCGCCGATCCTGATGCCGAGCGCGCCCGGCTGCTGGCCGAGTACCAGGACACCTTGGCCAACCCCTATATCGCAGCCGAGCGTGGCTATGTCGACCGCGTCATCTTGCCCAGTGAGACTCGGCTAATGGTTACCCGCGGCCTGCGCGCGCTGCGCAATAAGCGGGCCACCCGGCCGCCAAAGAAGCATGGGAACATCCCATTGTGAGCGACTCATTCGCCGATATCCGGTTCGTCAGCGGCTCACCGACCGAAGACGAAATCGCGGTAATCATCACCGTGCTGGCCGCCCGAGCTGCGGCGCAGCGTGCGGACACCCCGCCGCTTAGCCTGTGGGCTGATAAAGCCCGACTCAACCGGCCGGCATTAGCTGCGGGCCCGGGCGCCTGGCGCGCTTCCGCGATGCCTAGGTGACAACCATCCGCGTAGTCCTTGCCTCTGCTTCGCCGGCCCGCAGGAGAGTTCTGCTCGACGCCGGCATTGACCCGAGCATTGAAGTTAGTGCGGTGGACGAGGAGGCCCGCACCCTCGAACTGGGCGCAATCGCCCCGATTGATCTGGCCCTTGCCCTGGCCAAAGCCAAGGCCGATGACGTCGCCCCGAAATTCGCCGATGAATCGAATACCGTAGTTATTGGGTGCGACTCCGTTTTCGAGTTGGCCGAGGTTGCCTACGGCAAGCCGGTGACCCCCGAGGTAGCAGTCGAGCGGATCACGGCGATGTCGGGTCAGGCCGGGCTCTTGCATACCGGGCACTGGGTAATTTTCGGTGACCGGGCCGCCGGTGCCGCCACAACCACAGTCATTCATTTCGCCCATCTGACCGCGGCCGAAATCGCGGCCTATGTGGCCACCGGTGAGCCGTTGAACGTCGCTGGCGCGTTCACCCTTGATGGCCGCGGCGCCGCGTTTGTCACCGGCATCGAAGGCGACCCGAGTAACGTTCTGGGGATTTCGATGCCCACCCTACGCCGGCTACTGGGCGATTTGGGTATCGCTTGGACCGACCTGTGGAGCAACTTCGCACCGCGATAGATAGCCTTGGCTCTACCTGCGAAAGGCAACCGCTAGTGCGCACCGTTTTGATCGCGAACCGTGGCGAAATCGCCATCCGGGTCATCCGCGCCTGCCGCGACGCCGGCCTTGAGTCAGTTGCCGTGTATGCCGACCCTGACCGCGATGCCCTGCATGTGCGCCTCGCCGACCAAGCCTTCGCCCTGGGCGGAAGCACCGCGGCCGAGAGCTATCTCGTGATCGACAAACTCCTTGATGCGGCCAAGAAGTCAGGCGCCGATGCCATCCACCCCGGCTATGGATTCCTGTCGGAGAACGCCGATTTCGCCCAGGCGGTGGTCGATGCCGGATTGACGTGGATCGGTCCGCCCCCGGCCGCCATCCGTGCCCTCGGCGACAAGGTCAGTGCCCGGCATATCGCGCAGCGGGCCGGTGCCCCGCAGGTTCCGGGCACCGCCGACCCGGTCAAGGATGCCGGTGAGGTCGTGGCCTTCGCCAAGGAGCACGGCCTACCGATCGCCATCAAGGCGGCCTTTGGCGGGGGTGGCCGGGGCATGAAGGTGGCCCGCAATCTCGGCGAAATCCCAGAACTTTTTGACTCCGCTGTCCGCGAGGCGATTGCCGCCTTCGGTCGCGGGGAATGCTTCGTCGAGCGTTACCTCGATAACCCGCGGCACGTGGAAACCCAAATCCTCGCCGACCAGCACGGCCACGTCATCGTGGTTTCCACGCGCGACTGCTCACTTCAACGCCGGCACCAAAAACTGGTCGAAGAAGCCCCCGCGCCATTCCTGACCCAGGCCCAACATGATGAGTTGTACCGCTCATCAAAGGCCATCATCAAGGAGGCCGGCTACACCAATGCGGGCACCTGCGAGTTCCTCATCGGAACCGATGGCACGATTTCCTTCCTCGAAGTAAACACGCGGTTGCAGGTTGAGCATCCAGTCTCCGAGCAGGTCACCGGGATCGATCTGGTGCGCGAGCAATTCCGGATTGCCGAAGGCGGCGTTCTCGACGAAATCGATCCGGTGATCACCGGTCACTCAATCGAGTTCCGCATCAACGGCGAAGACCCCGGTCGTGGTTTCCTGCCCGCACCCGGGGTACTCGACGTGTGGAGCCCCCCGAGTGGTCCGGGGGTGCGCATGGACTCGGGCTTCCAAGCCGGTGACATCATCGGCGGCAACTTCGATTCGCTCCTCGGCAAACTCGTGATCACCGGCGCCGACCGCGCCGAAGCCTTGCAGCGCGCCCGCCGCGCCCTCGATGAGTTTCAGGTCGACGGCATCGCCACCGCACTTACCTTCCACCGAGCGGTGGTGCGAGATCCCGCTTTCGCACCCGCTGACCCGGATGCACCCTTTACCGTGCACACCCGCTGGATCGAATCCGAATTCGACAATCAAATTCCGGCCTACCCAGCCGGCACCGCCAGCGCTGCCGAACCCGACGCCCGTGAGAGCGTGGTCGTCGAAATAAACGGCAAGCGGATCGAAGTCACCCTGCCCGCCGGGCGCCACGGCGGCAAGGCCGCAGGCGACCCCAAGAGGCGAACCGCGAAGAAATCCTCGGCCGCCGCCTCCGGCGACTCGGTGACCGCACCCATGCAGGGCACCATCGTCAAAGTCGAGGTGGTCGAAGGTCAGCAGGTGGCCGCCGGTGACCTCATCGTGGTACTCGAAGCCATGAAGATGGAACAACCGCTCATCGCGCATAAATCTGGCGCCATCACCGGGCTCACCGCTGTAGCCGGTACCACCGTGCCAACCGGCACCGTCCTCTGCGAGATCGCGGACTGACCATTAACGCAACATCAAGAGTTACGGCATACCCGGTCAGTCGTGTTACATGATTTTTCGCCTACTGGGCCGTCATTCCACCGTCAGCGGAAACAATTGACCCCGTCATGAAAGATGATTCATCACTTGCCAAAAAGAGCGCTAGGTGTGCAATCTCAATCGGTTCGCCGGGTCTACCGATTGGTTGAAAATTTCCAATTTCTTTATAGATTTTTTCCAAACCGCCCAGCATTTCCGCGTGTGCATAATTAATTGGCGTATCAACCCACCCCGGGCAGATTGCATTGCATCGCACGCCTTCCTTGGCATAATCAAGGGCAATCCCTTTTGTCAACATGACGACCCCGCCTTTAGAAGCGGAGTAAACGGTCAAGAACGGTTCAGAAACTATTCCATTTACACTCGAAATATTTACCAATGACCCATTCCTGTGCCCCAGCATATGTGGAATTGCGGCCCGACAGGTATACATTGATCCTTTTAGATTCACATTCAAAGTCTTATCAATGATGTCATTTTCTACTTCATGAAAGACACCTGGGATATTTACCCCCGCACTATTCACTACCACATGAACCGTGCCAAATTCCATTACACAAACATTAATTAGATCTTCGCACTGCAAGTAATCTGATACATCAGTTTTGTGCGCAACTGCAATACCACCTCTTTGCCGAATTTCATTTGCTACTTCTTTCACACTTTCAAAATCAATGTCCGAAGCAACAACCTTGCCGCCTTCTTCCGCTAAGCGAAATGCTGTGGCTTTACCAATTCCAGAACCAGCACCGGTTACTACACAGGCCTTATCCGCGACGCGACCCATAATTGTCCCCTAGTTTCACAATGGCTAAATCCCACTCCAACAGTAACTACTAAAGTCGAAGGATCCCGACAGCCGGGCCGGTCAAAATTTTCAAGAATCAGATCCAGGGATTTATTACCACTTTGCCTGATTCAGGTGAGATCGACATCCGCATGGCTTCATCGGCCTGTCCAAGGCCGAATTCATGGGTCACCAAATCCGCAAACGGGTAGTGCTGGGCGTACTTCTCGAAGAGTTTGAGCGATGGACCGTATGCGGTGATTGGATGGTTGGAGAGCCCGATCAATCTAAGGTTCTTACTCAAAACATGTCGGTGCATGCTTATCGGGACCTCACCGGTATCGGCAAAGTTGCCCATCTCTAGCAACGTCCCGCCGCGCCTAAGCATCTCAATGCCCTCGATTACTGGCTCCGGGCGATTGGTCATGTGCAGCACGACATCCGCGCCTATGCCTCCTGTAAGTGAACGTATCAGCTCAAGGCGCCCATCTTTAGACGTGCGATCGACGTTGATGGTGAGATCTGCACCCATCTTCTTCGCCAGGTCCAACCGGTATTCTGACTTATCTATGCAAATGACTCTACCGGCGCCCATCATTCCCAGTTTGGCAACATGAAGTAGTCCCAGCGGACCTACACCGAATACGACCACGGTATCACCCGAGGTGAATCCCTCGATCGAGTACGAGCTGAAATCTCGCAATTTGTCCAGCGATGCCGCGCAGGCCATCAATTCTGCCAGTACTGCTACCCGCGGTGGGACGGCATCGGGAACCTTATAAAAAAATGTACCTGGCTTGAAATACATGTACTCGGCCCAGCCACCCAGCAAGTGCGGCCATTTGGCGCTGGTGAAACTGTTTCCGTAACACTGCGATTTGGAGCACCAACTGTAGCCCTGAATATGTGTGCAATAAAAACACTTGCCGCAAATCATGTCAGGGCACATCACAATCCTGTCCCCGACCTTTACCTTGGTTTGGTAGAAGTCACCAGATTCTTCAATGGCAGGGGTTAACTCTTCGATGATTCCAACATTTTCGTGCCCTTGAATAATTGGAAATGGAGTATCAGTCTCAGATTCAGTGCCGGCATATTGCTTGGTTTCACCCTGATAGGTGTGCTTGTCGGTACCACAGATTCCTGATAGTTCAACTCGCATCAGCAAGGCGCCATTTTCGAGTTCCGGCCGCGCAAATTGTTGCACCTCGTACCTACCTGGAGCTACGAGAACCGCAGCGCGCACCATGTTCATCGCCTTACCAAAGCAGCTAACTCGTAAATCATGGGACAAAGGTACCAACCCGAAAGCAAATATGAAAGTACTTCGTGCCATTCAGCCTTGGTCAACGCGCAGGCCAATTAGTTTCCGCCTATCATCGGTACGTGCAGCGGCTTCTCTATCTTCCCTTCGACCAACTACACCGTGACTACGGAGCGCTTAAGTCGGCGGACCCGGACGTGGACCTGATCGCCATGGTAGAAAGCAATCAGATGATCACCGGTCGAAACTGGCATCCGGCGCGCCTGCACTTCCTGATATCTGCGGCTCGTCACTTCGCAGCCGCCCTGCAAAACGAGGGCTTCACCGTCGACTACCGCAAGGCCCCGACGATAATCGCGGGGCTTGCGTCCATCCAGAGTGACCATGGCCAACTTCCTGTCATTTGCACCGAGCCATCTTCCTTTCGCCAGCACCAATTACTCCAATCCCTCGGCGCCAGTTTCGTCGCAAATGACTTCTTCCTCACGCCGCGCCCACTCTTCGAAGAGTGGGCTGCCACGCAGAAGAACTACCTGATGGAGAGTTTCTACCGGGCGCAGCGCATTCGGCTGGGGATTCTCGTCACCGACGGATCGCCCACCGGCGGCAGCTGGAACTACGACAAGGACAACCGGCTGCCGCCACCCAAGAAATATGACGGGCCCCCCTACTTGGAGCATTCGCAGGATGAGATCGATAAACAAGTTGCCGAGGAACTGGGCTACACCCCTTCGACTACCTGGGCCACCACCCGTGCCGGCGCCTTGGCGCAATTACGCAACTTCATCGATCACCACTTTGGTGAATTCGGCCCCCTTGAGGATGCGATGACAACCGACAACTGGGCCCTGCATCACTCCCTGCTCTCCCCGTACTTGAACAATGGGTTACTGCACCCTCAGGAAGTCGTGGACGCGGCAATTGCCGCCTTCGATACCGGTGCGATCCCGATCGAATCCTGCGAGGGCTTCATCCGCCAGTTGATTGGTTGGCGCGAGTATGTCAACGGCATGTACTGGCACCTTGGACCGGACTACCGGGACAGCAACCACCTCAACGCGACCCGGCAGTTGCTACCCCTGTTCACCGATCCCGCAAAGACCTCGATGAACTGCATCAAGCAGACGGTCACCGACATTGGGTCCCGCGCCTGGGTGCACCACATCCCACGGCTCATGCTGCTTAGCAACCTCGCGCTCATCACCGGTACCAACCCGCAGCAATTCCTCGACTGGATGCGGGAGACATTCATTGACGCCGCTGACTGGGTAATGGTGCCCAATGTCATTGGCATGGGGATCTATGCTGATGGGGGCCAGATGATGACGAAACCCTATGCCGCCGGTGGCGCATACATCTCGCGCATGAGCAATTACTGCAAGGGCTGCGAATACAACCCGAAGCTACGGACCGGCGAGACCGCTTGCCCCTTCACCACCCTCTATTGGGATTTCCTGGACCGCCATCAGGATAAATTCGCCGGAAACCATCGGATGCGGCAGCAGCTATTTGGCTTGAACCGGTTGGCTGATCTACCAGAACTACGGGTGCGGGCCCAAGAGGTACTGAGCGGGCTGGATCGGGGCGAGATCTAACCGGCTACTTCCCGGCCTT
>SYJA01000045.1 GCA_005798555.1 Actinomycetota bacterium | reverse complement strand
GCGACGGGTCTGATGCCCGAAGTGGACACCGCTTTCTAGCAGTTGACGCATGGTCACAACAGCCATGGCAGAGCACTCCTTCAGCGCGCCGGAGTCCCCGGCGCTTCGGTTCTTGGCTCCGGCCGGGTGGCCGATGCCCCTGACGACTTCCGAATCCGGCTCCCACCTGGGTGGGACCGTGCCGTTTCGGCCTTGGCCATGAGGGAAGAGCGCCAAGGAAAAGCCGTGCGTATTTGCCCCTATCCTAGGGGACGGTGGCTACCGGTTTGTCCACAGGCCGGCGCCTAGGCCCCCACCGGCTCGACCGGGCAACTGGCGGGGCCCGCCGCCTACCAGCAGGCTGCTGATATGAGCATTGCCGTGCTGTTCCAGTTGGTGCCATTAGCCCTTGGGTTCTGGGTCTGGCCGGTGACCCCGCCGCACGTGGTTGCCGGTTTTGACCGGCCCGAGCAGATCTGGTCAGCCGGGCACCGCGGGGTTGATCTAACCACCACGCCTGGCCAACCGGTGCGGGCCATCGGCGCCGGCACCATCGCATATGTGGGCTCGATTGCCGGCCGCCCGATCATCTCGATCGAGCACGGGCGGTTTCGATCAACCTACGAGCCGGTACGCGCCCTGGTTGAAGTTGGTGACACGGTGCGCGGTGGGCAACTCATCGGGCTGGTCGCAACCGGCGGCCACTGCGCTGACCGCTGCCTGCACCTTGGCCTCAAGTCAGGTAGTGAGTACCTAGATCCGCTGTTGCTGCTGGGCCAGCGCCAACCGGTCCTTAAACCGATTCGTCTTCGGCGCGCGGGTGCGCCTGCACGAAAGTCTGCCGAAGCCGCTCAACCGACACATGGGTATAGCGCTGGGTGGTCGCCATGGTGGCGTGCCCCAATAACTCCTGCACAGCGCGCAGATCCGCGCCGCCCTCCAGCACATGGGTCGCGGCCGTGTGCCGAAGTCCGTGCGGTGCCAGCCGTGGCCCACCCGCCGCCACCGTCAGGCGCCCCACGGTGGTGCGAACCGCCCGTTGATCAAGTCGCCCGCCGCGAGCACCCACGAAAAGTGCGGCCCCACTAATCGGCTTGGCTACCTGATCGCGCACCTCAAGCCATGCGCTTACGGCCCGGGCGGCCGGCACGCCAAATGGCACCACCCGCTCCTTATCCCCTTTACCGATTACCCGGACCGTGCGCCGACCCAAGTCCAGGTCGGCGAGGTCGATACCGCACAACTCCGACACTCGGATCCCGGTCGCGTAGAGCAGTTCGACGACACCCCGATCACGGATGGCAATTGGGTCACCGTCGTCACTGGCAACACCTGCATGATCCATCACCGCTGTTGCTTGACCAACATCAAGGACGGTTGGCAATGTCCGGGGGATTTGCGGACTCGCCAGGCGGACCCCCGGATCGGTTTGCGCATACCCACGCCGCAGGGCCCAAGCCGTGAACGCCCGAGCCGATGCCGCCTTTCTGGCGATGGTCGCTCTGGATTGGCCGGCCGTGTGCAAGGTCGCCAACCACGCCCGCAGTAATGGCAATGTGAGGTCGCTGGGCCCAACAGCGCCCTTTGCTGTTGCGAAAATGAACAGATCCCTCAAGTCGGCTAGATACGCGCGCACCGTGTGCGGGCTTCGACCACGTTCATCTTGCAGATGGCTGGCGAACCTCGCGTAGGCACCATCGAAGTCCATTGCGGTATCACGATTGACCGACATGACACCATCGTGACAACAGTAGGTGGTTTGCTGCCTCAGGCGCGCCCAGCGTGAGTCCATTTCGAGCCACTCGCCTGCACGAACCCCCCGGCCGTCAAGATTCCCAGGGCCGCCGCAACATCCATCGGGCCCAATCCCGCATCGACGACCAACTGGTTGAGCGATGCCTCTCCGCGGCTGGGAAAGGCGTCCAGTATCCGCTTCTCCCGTGCTGATAGGTCATCGGTCGGCAAGTGCGGAATAGACCACAATCGGCTATCAGTTCCACGGCTAAGGGCGGTCACCGACAGCGGGCCGAGCACTTCGAGAACGTCTTCGGGACAAGAGGCCAATATTGCGCCCTGCTCGCGAATGAGATTGTGACAACCGGCAGACATTGGTGAGGTGACCGGCCCAGGCACCGCCAGCACATGCCTGTTCAACGCCATCGCCGCATTCGCGGTGGACGTGGTGCCAGATCGCACCGAGGCTTCAATAACCACCGTGGCTCGAGTCAGGGCCGCAATAATTCGGTTCCGGCTTAGGAACCGGTGCCGGCGCGCCCCCTGCCCCGGTGGTGACTCACTGACAACCACTCCCGAATCAGCGATCCGAGCTATTAGGCCCTCATGGGCTCTCGGGTAAGCCACGTCAACCCCGCTGGCTAGGACACAGACAGTCACGCCACTTGCCTCAAGCGCACCTCGGTGAGCCGCCGCATCAATCCCGTAGGCGCCACCTGAAACCACCGTCCAACCCGCATCAGCAAAAGTCGCACACCAGTCACGACAGACGGATTCACCGTAATTGGTGGAGGCTCTGGCACCAACCACGGCTAACGATCGCAATGCGACGAGCCGAAGGCCGGCAGCGCCTTGCACCCATAGCGCAAACGGGGCCGCATCACCTAGATCATCGAGTTGGGTGGGCCAGGTGGTCGCACCCCGGGTGATGAGCTGAGCACCGATGCGTTGGCATTTTTCCCGGGCCGCCTGCGGGTCAGCGAGCCCAAGACGCGCATAGAATCCTGCTGCATCGCGCAGGCCGGACTTACCCGATTTGATGGCCTCAACAGTTGCCACCGGGCCGTGTTTGCGCACATAGGCACCGAGTACTTGATCACCCGGTTCACCCAGATGGGCCAGACAGATCAAGGCATCGGCCGCGCTCTCAGTCATCCTTCGGCCCGCCGTCCGCACCGCGCAGCCCCAGCGCCATCGCAATGTGCTCGCGCCCTGGTGTATCAGCTTCCAACAAGTCGGCAAGGGTCCACGCGACTCGCACCACTCGATCGGCTCCCCGCAGGCTTAATCCCGCGCGCTCGGCTTCCAAAAGTAATGCGCAGCCATCCGGGCCTGGGGCCCAGTGCCGACGTAACTCGCCAGCTGGCAGGTGTGCATTGAGGGACCACGGCAACCCGACGTAGCGGGTGGCCGCGCGGGCTCGGGCCAAACCGACACGGTTGGCAACCTGCGCGCTCCCCTCCACCGATGCGGTGGCCAGTTCACCCATTGTCGGCCGCAGCACCTCCAGTCGAATATCGATGCGATCACGAAGCGGCCCGGACAATCGTTCGCTGTATCGACGTTTCGCCATCGCGGTGCACCTGCAGGATGCGCCCTTGCCAACACCATGTCCGCAAGGACAGGGGTTAGCCGCAATTACCAACTGAAACCTCGCTGGCAGCTCCACGCTTTCGGCCGCTCGCATTATTCGTACTACTCCGGACTCCATCGGCTGCCTTAATCCCTCCAGACTTGGGCGGGTGAACTCTGGGGCCTCGTCTAAAAAGAGCACCCCACCGTGCGCCAGAGTCAGTGCCCCTGGGATGGCGCGGTGCCCGCGTACCGTTCCGAGGAGCGCAGTTGCGGAAGCGGAGTGGTGCGGTGCTTGAAATGGCGGCCGCCGGACCAACCCGGTTCCAGGGGGTAGCCGGCCGGCTACCGCGTGAATGGAGGTGACATCAATTGCGGTCTGCTCATCGAGATCTGGCAATATCGATGGCAACCGCTCCGCCAGCATGGTCTTGCCCACCCCGGGTGGCCCGAGGAGGGAGAGGTGGTGCCCGCCCGCGGCGGCGACTTCGAGAGCGAACCGGCCATGGACATGCCCGCGCAGATCTTGCATGTCCATGATCGAAGGCCCAGCGGTGACAACTTCGGCCTCCGGCATTGCATCCGGGCTGGCTTCACCCCTGAGCACCGACACTAAATGTGCGAGATCGCGAATGACAACAACGTCTACACCTGGTACTACTGCTACCTGTCGGGCACTGCCCGGTGCCACAAATACCCGGCTGATGCCGTATCGCTGGGCCGCGATAGCCGCGGGCAAGGCCGCCCGAAATGGCCGCAGATCGCCATCTAAACCCAACTCACCGATAAAAGTTGCATCGCGCGCGGACCCTGCAGGGATTTGCTCCGTCGCCAGCAGGACGCCGACCGCAATCGGTAGATCCAAGCTGGTGCCGTGCTTGGGGATATCAGCCGGTGATAGGCCGATGGTTACCCGAACCGCGGGCCATTTGCACCCGGAGTTGCCAATAGCCGAGCGCACGCGCCATTTCGATTCACCAACAGCCGCGTCCGCTAAACCGATCACCCCTACGCTCGGCAGGCCTGCGGCTACTTCGACTTCAACATTAATAACTAGACCGGCAACACCAAAGACCACCACGCCACGAACCTGCGCGACCACGGTCACTCAACTCCGCGCAAGTGCTTGATATTCGGCGCACCGATTGAGCCCTGCACAATCCCGATGACGTCAATTCGCACAAGTGGGGCATAAACCTGGTGGGCCTCCAGCCACTTGGTGGCCAATTGGCGCAAGCGTCGCAACTTGCGTTGGGTGATTGCCTCGAATGGGCTACCAAATACCTCACTGCTTCGAGTCTTCACCTCGCACACCACCAACGTATTGCCGTCACTTGCAATAATGTCGATCTCACCCGCTTCACAGCGCCAATTTCGCTCAATCACATTCATCCCAAGGCCACTTAAGTAGCGCGCAGCTACCTCTTCGCCGTATTGGCCAAGTGCGTCTCTTCGCAGCATCAGCACCACCCCCTGCGCGCACTCTCGCGGGTGTCGCAGGTGACCGCCAGCGCGTCAACTCCTGCTGTGGACGGGGACTGCAAAGCTGATTCACTGGGGATAAGTGCTAGGTGACACCCGGCAGATTCCAAGAGACCCGATGCAGCGGGCTCGGGCCGAGGTCGCGCAACGCCGCCAGGTGCTTCGGCGCCGCATATCCGTTATTTCCGTCCCAGCCAAAGGCCGGATAGTCCTTCGAGTGATCGACCATTTGCGCATCACGCTCAACCTTGGCCAACACACTTGCGGCAGCTACAGCCGAGCAGGTCATATCGGCCTTGACTTTCATGACAACCGGGGGTGGCTGCCAATCATCGGCGAGATCATCGAATAGACCCGGGCGAGGTGGCGTCAGCCAGTCGTGACTTCCGTCAAGGAGCACCACGGCTGGACTTACCCCAGCACCGGCCAGAGTCGAAAGGGCTCGACGACCCGCAAGCCTCAGCGCTGTGATAACTCCGACGTCATCAATCTCCGCATTCGTGGCGTGACCAACACTCGCAGCCACACACCAGGCCAAAATCAACGGCGCCAACTCGACTCGGCGCGAAGCCGATAGCAACTTCGAATCGCGGACTCCATCGGGTGCCGGAAACGTCTGCGCGGAGATAACCACCACCCCAACGCTGACCGGCCCTGCCAATGCACCGCGACCGACCTCGTCCATGGCTGCCAGCAGGCCACCGTGCTTAACCATCAGTGCTCGCTCCACCCGCAGGGTCGGAGCAGCCGCGGTGTAGGTCACGACGCAACTATCGCCGAAAGCTCACCTGCCCGGGTAGTCAGGTCCCAGCACATAGAGTGCCCACATGGTTTGCGCTTCGGTTGCCAAGGTCCGCATCAGCCTCGCTGCCATAGGTGCCACCGTGCTCCTTTCCTCCTGCAGCCCCGGCCCATCGGCCAGTGCGCCAGAGCCAGGTGCCGGTTCCAGTTCCAGCAGCCCGAACGCGGGCCCGGCGCCGGCCAGCGCGCCACCCACCGCAACACCGATGCCGACACCCACACCCACACCCACACCGACGCCATCACCGACACCGATCGTTTTGCGGTCACCATTGACCGGCCTACCCGAACCCAGCCCGAAACCGGTGCTGGTAGTAAAACTCGATAACACAGGCAACGCACAGCCACATGCCGGGCTTAGTTCCGCCGATGTCATTTACATCGAGGAGGTCGAATGGGGCCTGACCCGCTTAGCCGCCGTGTTCTCCGCCACCATCCCTGACCGAATCGGTCCGGTGCGTTCGGCCCGTATCACCGACATCGACCTGCTGGCGCAGTACGGCAGCCCCGCATTTGCCTTCTCTGGCGCACAGCGCAAACTTTGGCCTATGTTAGAGGCCGCCGACTTCGAGGATGTCTCTGCCAATAAAGGTGGCGAAGGCTACTCGCGCGACTCCGGCCGACGCGCGCCCTACAACTACTTTGCCGACGGCAGCACAATGCTAGAAAGAGCACCAGCAGCCTCACTCAGTAGCGATATCGGATTCATCTTTGCCGAAGCCACCCCACTCGGAGGCCGGTCAGCAAGCAAGGTTTCCACGGAATGGCCATCGGCCAGCGCTCGTTTTGTCTACGACCCGATCATGGGTAATTACAACGTCCGGCTAAATGGTGAGCCGGCCAAGGGTGAGGAGATTGACGGCAGCCAACAGGCCAGCACCGTCGTCATCCAGTTTGTCCAGCAAACAGCCTCGAAATTTCAGGACCGCAGCGGCGGCGTCACCCCGGTCGCCAAGACCGTAGGCACCGGTGAGGCACTTATCTTGCGTGATGGCAAGGCCTGGGATGTCACCTGGAATCGTCCGAGCAAGAAACTTGGCACCACATTCGCGCTAGCCGATGGCACACCGATGCAATTCAAGCCCGGGCAAGTTTGGGTCGTGCTGGTAGACCGCGACCGAACGGCGAAGATTATTCCTTGACGAATGGGTCATTTAGGGTAACGGCCCACTTGTGCAGGACGCTAGTGCGCAAAACGGTATCTTGAATCGAACGGTTAGTTGGGCTCACTACCACCCAAAGCAACCCAATCGGTAACACTATTGAGAAAATGGCTCGACCAGCCGAAAGCGCCCAGGACAACCGATTGCCTTGGTGGTCCACCACGAGCAACCCCATCATGTGATTGCCTAATGTTCGACCCGATAGCGCCCACGATGCTGTCCAGTAGGCCCACAGCAACACGAAGCCCGCGGCAAAGAACCAGGTAGTGACCGGCATCTGGAACACATGGATTGGGGCTAGTAATAAGAGGAACAACCAGAGCAGCCCATAGCTAATGAGCATGACGACCAGGACAACCGCGATGTCGATCCCGACGGCCACGGCCCTGGTCACCAACCCTGACCGCTGCCCCTGCATCGCCTGCGCCGCCTTGGGGATTGTTATTGCAGCTGGGTCAACCACCTCACCGGATGCCAATTGCCTCCGATATCTCTGAAAACTGGTCATGGCTGTTCAGCTAAATCAAATTTGAGCGGCGATTCAACTTTGCGACCCTTGCGCCGCAACAGCAATGAATCTGCAATCTTGTTAACTAAATTATCAACAGAAAGAGCCTGCAGCCGCGCCGCGTTCACCGCATCTGTCGCAACTCCGCCGGTTGACTCGCGAATTATCTTAGGTAGATCTATCTCAGCGATAATGTAATCCGCAATATCAACCATCGGCACTCGGTCAATGATTTCGTCCATGTTGGCCTTGGCGACAATCGCGTCGATGTCAACATGGTCGAGCACGATTTGGGTCAGGTCTATTCGATCGACGATGGCACTTACGGCAAGCGGGACAACTCGATCGAGTGCGGCGTTGACTCCGGTGGAGACTGTGCTTTCGATTGCGGATGTCACGGCCCCAACTAGCCCGGTTGCCACCCCCAATAACGCACCCACCGGATTAGCGGCCGGGACCCCGACTCCCACGATGGGGTTTGTCACCAAGACAACTTCCTGCCCCAGCCCAGAGTCAGTTTGGCCCCGTGGGATCGTCATAGCCCAATCATGTCTTAAGCCCGGGCTCGGGTGGGCTTAGGCATCAATCAAGCGCCAACCGGCCCCTGTCGATCGCCGGCCCCATATCATAAGCCTGTGCGCGCCGCCAAATGGACCCTGCTCGTAGTCGGTGCCGTGATCTTTTCACTGCTGATGACGCTGATCGCCGCCGTTGTCTCGAGCACCCAACAGACCGAGGCGACCCAAAGCGGCCTGGAATCGTTCTACACCCCGCCAAGCCCGATTCCGACCAAGCCCGGAACCTTGATTAGAACTGAGCGGCTCGACGTCGATGTCCCCGGGGCGACCGCGTACCGCATGCTCTATTCATCACAACGGCCTGACGGTGCGCCGTCCGTGTCTGGTGGCATGATGTTTATCCCTGACGGGCCCGCGCCAGCAGGTGGCCGCAAGGTGGTCGCCTGGGCGCACGGCACGGTGGGCCAAGGTGATGCCTGCACCCCATCACGTTCGACCAAGCCACTTCAGGACACCACGAACTGGCTCGATCAGATGATGCAGTTGGGGTGGGTGGTTGTCTCCACCGATTACGCGGGGATGGGCACCCCCGGGCCCAATCTCTATCTGGTAGCGCAGGCCGAGGTGCGCGACGTCGTCAACTCAGTACGTGCACTTCAGGAGTTCCCGCCCGGCAACGCCAGTTCCGACTACGTGGTTTGGGGGCACTCACAGGGTGGGCATTCATCGCTTTGGGCTGGTCACCTCGCACCGGAGTTAGCGCCGGAGTTAAATCTGATTGGGGTGGCCGCAGCAGCCCCCGCCGGCGAACTCGTTTTGATCATGGGTGCGCAATGGAATACCGTGGCGGGTTGGGTGATCGGGCCAGAAATGGTCGAGTCCTGGCCCGTTGTGTACCCAGACTTGCCACTCGATGGAAGCATCTCGCCGGCCGGCCTAGCGAACTTTGCCCGGTTAGCCGATGAATGTATCGCCCCGGCAGCGATTGAGGGTCAGATCCGCACCGACTTCGGCGGAACATTCTTCATGGTGGATCCGACGAATACCGATTGGGGCGCCAAGGCGCGTGAGCAAACTCCGCCACCGCTTCCGGCTTCAATGCCAGTTTTCATCGGGCAAAGTACCGCCGACACGATCGTACTGCCTTGGCCCAATGCGGTGCTCCAAGAAAAGTGGTGCCAGGCCGGATCCACGATCGAGCTACTTTGGATTGGCGTTGTTAGCCATCAAGAAACCGCGATGACGATTGGACCCGCGGTTGTGGATTGGGTAGCCGATCGTTTTGCCGGGCGACCGGCAACTCGCACCTGCGATGTAGCTCCACCGGTTAGTGCGCCGGCTGGCGCAACTAGCGGCTAGTGCGCCAAGTGGCGCATTAGGCTGTTAGCGGGCCGCTCTTGGCGGTCGGGAAATAATTTTGGCCGATACCCGAAGTGCGCATGGGAATCATGACGGACCGAAACCATGAGACGATTTCATCACCATCTTGATTCAACCCGCGGGTCTTCATCCGAATTATGCCAAGTTCGGGCCTCGATGAGCTCTCTCGCTTTTCCAAGCAGATGGATTCGGCATATAACGTGTCACCGATGTAGACGGGATGGGTCAACTTTATGTCGGTCCACCCGAGATTCGCGACTGCGTTTTGACTCATGTCGATTACCGACAAGCCAAGGACCAGCGCCACGGTAAATCCGGAGTTAACTATGACTCGGCCGCCAGTAATCGGATTGCTTTTGGCGAGATCTGCGTTGAAGTGGTTCTGATTAGTATTGCAAGTCAATAGCGTGAACCAGGTTGAGTCCGCTTCGGAAATAGTGCGCCCGAATGGGTGCTGATAGATATTTCCGACCACGAAGTCTTCAAAGAAAAGACCAAGAACGGCTGGCTGCACAGCATCCGAAGTTGTCATGCGGGCAAGTATGGACTATTGCCCGGGCGGGCCATCACCGCGGTTACGCCAACGATCTTCCATTCGATCCATGAAGCCGTTTGAAGACTTTTGCTTGCGCGGCGCTGCCGGCATATCACTCTCGGTTGCTACCGGCGCCGGCGCCTTGAATGCGGAATAAGCAATAAACGCGCTAACGAGCATGACCGCAAACCCGGCGATGCCAATTGCGATCATCATGGTCCCCACGCCGGTCAAGACCAGGCCCATACCAATAAGGACACCCAATACGCCAAGGGCGGCCCGACCACGGGAGGCCCGACTATTTGCCGACCGCAAACTGGTGGCGAATTTAGGGTCCTCGGCGTAGAGGGCTTTCTCCATTTGCTCTAGGAGACGCTGCTCATGCTCAGAAAGTGGCACCGCTACTCCTCTCGCGCCCGCGGACGGATCTACCTACTAGGGAACACAATAGGCTGGACTTGCCAGAAGCGAAACCCAGCCACCTCATTCGGTTGAATTATCTGCCGGGTCAGCCCGCTCCACCAACCGGCCCGGAAGTACCGCACCGGCCCCAAATCTGGCCCGCAGCGCGTCGACCGCCACCTCGGCTTCCCGCCGGCCTTGGGCTGGCGCCCCTAAAACCAACTGCTGGGCGGCCCCATCGGCGACCCGGAGCCCCTCCGCCCGCACCCCCACTAGCCGGACCCGGACCCGCTCCAGCCGCAGGCTGTCGTAAAGGGCCCGGGCGGTTTCATAGAGCTCCTGGGTGACATCGGTCGGGCTGGTTAGCGTCCGGGAGCGGGAAACGGTGGTGAAGTCCGAAAATCGGACTTTGATTGCGATAGTGCGGGTGACGTATCCGGCGCTGCGGACCCGGGTGCCGACTTCATCGGCTAGGTGCAGGAGTTTCGCGTAAATCAACTCCGGGTCGTCAATGTCTTGATTAAAAGTCTCCTCGGCACCAATGCTTTTTTCCGGTTCATGTGGCGTGACCGCGCGCGGGTCAATCCCCAACGCCAACCTATGCAGGTGGGTACCTGTGGCCTGCCCCAACGCGCGCCGCAGGGTAGCAACCGGCACATTGGCGATATCGCCAACCGTGTAAAGACCCAACCGGGTCAACTGCTCCTCCGTCCGCTCCCCAACCCCCCATAAGACGGCAGCCGGCAATGGGTGCAAGAAGGCCAGGACTTGGTCAGCCGGCACCACCAGGACCCCATCTGGCTTGCATCGAGCCGATGCAATTTTTGCAACAAACTTGGTGGTGGCAATGCCCACGGAACAGGTAATGCCCTGTTCGTCTACCACCCGCGATCGGATTAGTTCCGCTATTGCAATCGGCGAGCCTAGGCGCCTGATCGTGCCTGCGATGTCCAAGAATGCTTCGTCAAGACTCAGTGGTTCCACCAATGGCGTAACCGAATAAAACAGTGCCATCACATTTCGACTTACTTCGGCGTAACGTCGGTGATCTGGGGCTATAACTATCGCCTCCGGGGCCAGGCGCCGGGCCCTTGACATGGGCATCGCGGAGTGCACCCCGAGGGCTCGAGCCTCATAGGTTGCCGACAACACCACCCCTCGGCTGCCACCACCTACGATGACCGGCTTGCCTTGAAGTTCGGGGCGAGTGCGCAACTCAACTAGTGCGAAGAATGCGTCCATATCGATATGCAAAATGGTGCAGCCGGCGTCGTCACCGTGATTTCGCGGACCGCGCTGCGCGAGGCCACCGGACCGACGCACTTGGTTGCGGCTCATGCCGACCATCTTCCACCAACATTGGGCTCATCCGCTATCAGCTCGAAAACTGCACTTGGTCCCCCCGCGAGCCAGTGTTCGCGAATTGAACCCAAACTCCAGCATCCGGTCGCCCGGATCGAGACCCCCCGCGGCCCGGTCCGCCTAATGTGCCCGCGCACCAAAACCAGCCACGAACTGAAGACGGTGCTCGCATATGCGCCTTGGACGTCCTCAAAGAATGTCGCGTCAACCGGCCCGGTGCTGTCGTCAAGAGTAAGAAAGATAGCCCGTCGACCAGATCGAATCGGTGGCGTCTGGGTCGCTACTTTAACTCCGGCGACTAATACTTCCTGCTCGGACCTACATGACAAAATGTTGTTTGACCAAACAGTGCCGATGGATTTAAGCATCGGAGCATAAAAATCAACGACATGACAGCGAACATCCATCTGGAGCACCTCAAGTTCAGCCCGCACCAACTCGGTAGCTGTCATCTCCGGTAGGCCGGATGGCTCAACTAGTACTGGCTCATCTCCTAGGTCTAGGGAAAGTTGCGTCGTACAGTCATTGCGAGTGCGCTCGTACTGAGCGAGATCAGCGATCTGCAGCAATAGATCGCGTCGGGTTAATTGACCCCGGCGCTTGGCCCGCCCCTCAAACCCGAAACCGTACAGCGAATCAAAAGCGCCAGCGACGACGATGCGCTCAATGATTGGACGCGAGATCCCGGCGCGCTGCCAAGTATCGACAATTGATGAGTACGGCTGGCCGGCGATAATGCCTGCACACTCACTCGCCGAGATGCCTTTGACATCAGTGAACGGAACCCGGATGGAATCAGCTTCAACAAGGTAGGTATCGGACGACGCATTGATATCAAGGCCAAGTACCCCCACCCCGTGGTTGCGCGCATCGTCAAGCAGCAACCGTTTCGGATACATGCCTGGATCATGGGTAAGGACCCCGGCATAGAAAGCCGCTGGGTAATGGGTTTTGAGCCACGCCGACTGGTAAGTCGGTAGCGCAAATGCAGCGGCATGCGCTTTACAGAATCCAAAAGCCGCAAATGCCCGCAGGATCTCCCAGACTTCCTCGACAACAGTTAGCTGGTAGCCACGGGTTAAGGCTGCTGGATAGAACCAGGCGCGCACATCATCTAATCCTTCGGTTGAGTTCATACTTCGTCGGGTCTCATCTGCTTCGGCAAGTGAGCAACCGGTCATCACCGATAGCGCTCGGAGTACTTGCTCATGGAAGACCACTACTCCGTAGGTTTCGGCCAGCGCCGGACGCAAGTCTTGATGCAGATAGCGCGCCTGACTCCACCCGTGCCGCGCTCGCAGGAACGGCGTAATCATGTCGGATTTAACAGGGCCAGGGCGAAATAGTGAGATATCAATGATGAGGTCATCAAAGGTTTCTGGGGCGAACTTGCCTATTAGCTCACGTTGCCCGGGTGATTCGATTTGGAAACAGCCAAGAGTGCGAGTTGACCTGATCAACTCGAAAGTCGCACGATCATCAAGGGGTTCATCATCAATAATTATTTGCCTGCCGGAGGTGCGCTCAACCTCGTCGATGGAATGGGCGATTGATGACTGCATGCGCACACCAAGTACATCAAGTTTGAGTAAGCCCATCTCCTCGACATCGTCTTTGTCGAACTGGCTCATCGGATACCCAGCGGCACTTGGCTCCACCGGAGTGCGATTAAGGAGCGAAATATCTGACAGCAATACTCCGCAAGGATGCATAGCCACATTGCGCGGCAAACCATCAAGGGCCTCAACCAGGCCAAGAAAGCTATCCAATTGACCGCTTGCGGCCAACCGACCAAACCCCGATGACCGCAACTCGGGTAAGTCACTCAAGGCTGCGCGCGCATCGCGGGCTCGAATGCGCGGGAAGGATTTCGCAAATGCATCAATTTCGGTTGGCGGTAACCCAAGCGCTGCTCCAACATCACGGACCGCATGCCGCACCCGATACGTCTCCATCATTGATACGCAGGCCACCCGCTCGGTACCAAAACGTTCATAGATCCAGTCATAAACCTCAAGTCGCCTCGCTGATTCGACGTCGATATCAATATCTGGCAGTACCCGGCGTAACGGTGACAAGAAGCGCTCCATCAACAACCCGTATCTAATCGGGTCAACACCGGAAATCCCGAGTAGATGATTGACGAGGCAGCCCGCACCTGAGCCACGTGCAGCTACTCGAACACCTCGGCCTTTGATCATGCTTACGACCTCGGCGACCGTCAAAAAGTAGCCGGCGAAGCCTAATCGCCCGATAACATTAAGTTCATCCGTAAGCCGATCCCGTGCGAGTCGCTGCTCAGCGCGAACCGAATAGCGTTTTGGGATTTGCTGTTCACACTGCCACTGCAGTTGCGCCTGCGCTGTCATTTGCCCAACCGCAGACCCGACCAACACCGCACGCTCTGGGACATACACCTCACCAAGACCAAGATCTCGGCGCCCATCAATCACGGCGGATTCGGCAAGTGTGCGGGTGTTTCGTAGAAGCTCCGCCGCACTGCACCCAGCAGCGCTGGCAATATCTTCGGCAATAGCGGCCATCGCCGAAGTGCCCTTGAATGCGGCAGCGCCATTACCGCGTTCAAGCTGATGTGAATTCAGTGGCACTAACTGCCGGGAGGCGTCCAGCACATCGGCGGTGCGGGCATCTTCACTGCGCAGATAGCGCACCGCGTTAGTCAGCACCGGGGTGAGCTGCGACTGCGTCGCCCAACCCAGCAGCCGAGCAGCGGTGGCTTTCGAATATGGGTGCCGGCCTACCCGATGGTGGTTAGCGACGGCAATGAATAGGTTCGAGCCGAAGATCTCACGCCAGGGCTCGACTATGGCCGCGGCTCCAGTTTGACCGTGCTTGGTGAAGTGTCGACCAAGTGCCGAGTCGGCGCCAAGTAGCGCAACAACATCTGCTGAATTAGCGGATATCGCAGCCCACGGTACCCAAGGGGTGCCGCGATCTGCGTGGGCCGCGGAGATCATTCGGCAAAGTGCCGCCCACCCACGAGCACCACGCGCAAGGAAAACCACCCGTGGACGCCGCTCATCAACCCAGCTGCCCCCATGCGCTGGGGTACGACGCTTTTTCGGCCCACGGGCGAGGTGGTCGGTTTCGATTGCCAACTCGACCCCAAGTACCGGGCTAATTCCGACCTGCCGGCAGGCCTGCACCCACCGCACTGCTCCATAAACCCCATCACGATCGGTCAAAGCAACGATGTCCTGGCCAAGCCCAGCCGCGTGTTGGGCCAAAGCCAGTGGAGTTGCGGTGCCGTATTGCAGCGAAAAGCTCGATGCCACCTGAAGATGTGCATAAGCCGCCGCGCCAGACCGTGCCATCAGTGATCAAGCCCTCTTTTTGCTAGTTGCTAACCGTCAATTGACTTACCGAAGATTCAGCGGTCGAAGCCCAGCGGGAGACGGGGAACTGGGCTTCGACCGCTACTGGACCGGTTGTGGGGGAGCAACCGGTACGTACTTGGTTAATTCGTACTTAAAATTTCCGCCAGCAGCATCGGCTGGTGTGGTAAACCCAAGGACCCGACGACCCGGGCTAGGAAAGTGTCCGCATCGCGAAGGAGGTCATCGGCTTCGCGTTCGCTAACACAGGCGACCCCGGCTTCGGCCGCAGCTCGTTTGCGCGCACCAGCCGCGAAGAACGTTGCCCACTCGGTGAACTCGGCGGCCACCTCGGGCAGCAGCACCCACACACTGCGCACCCGGCGGCGGCGGCCCACCGGCTGGCTGCGGGCTGCGAGCACCGCGGCAGCGGCCCGAAGGGCGGCAAGATGCGCGGCTGCATAGCGCGCGCTTGGGGCCTGCGCCAACATCGCCTCGGTCAAACTACGGCGCGCGGACATCACCAAATCGAGGCCAGCGCTGGAAACTGGGGCGGTAGGCAACTGGCGCTCTAGCAGGACCGTCATGGCAATCTCCTCAACATATTCGAACAGGTGTTCGAATATGGATAACCTAGACCCGCCCCCTGACATTCGTCAACCCCACCAGCATTTGGCCTCTCCCGTCGGCCCGATCCCCCGAGTTCTGCGCGCCTTGGCCGCGCCGCAGCCTTGGGGTTGGCCACTTTGACACCGACTTTGACCGCCCACACCACCGTCTAGGCGACGCCGCCTGCCTGCTGCCATGGCGAGTGACCGGCGCCCTAGATTTCGTGGTCACGAAGGGAACCCAGACTTTAAGGTAACCCGAGTTTCACCCACATTACGGTAGCCAAGTGCCTAATAATCGAAGCAGATTTGCCATGGAGCTAACCGGTGAGCGCACCATGCCGGGCGTACTCACGGAGTCATATTGGTTTGCTCGGCACGAAGCGGCCTACCGGTGGGTTGCCGAAAACTACGTATTCGATCGAATATGTGGTGACATCGGTAGTGGCGAGGGTTTCGGCCCGCAATTGCTGTTGACCGCAGGTGCTCGAAGTGTCTTTGGCATCGAATTGGACGAAGGCGCCGTGTCACATAGTGCTACTACTTATCCCGGCAGCAGTTTCATCCGGGCGAACGTGATCGCCTTGCCAATAGCGACTCAGAGTACCGACCTAGTGGTCTCGCTACAGGTCATGGAGCATATTTGGGATGTCAAGACTTATCTGCAGGAGATGCACCGAGTGCTTCGCACTGGTGGGACCCTGGTAATAGCAACACCAAATCGGCCTGTCTTCTCACCCGGACTAGCCCGTAAGAGCGCTCCCATTAACCCCTTCCATGTTGAAGAGTTCGACGCTGAACAGGTCCACGACCGGTTAACAGATTGCGGGTTCACCAAGGTCACGATGCGGGGCTTGCACCACGGCGAGCGGATAGCCGACTGGGAGCACGTACACGTCCCTATTGTTGCGGCCATGGTCACTGCCGGGCAACCAAACAGGTGGCCACCTGAGTTGATTGACTTCGTCTCATCCGTAACTTCCGCAGACTTTCTTATATCAGGAGCAGCCGAAGCGCAGGATCTAATTGCCTTGGGTGTCAAGTGAGTAAACCAGTTGGCAGCTTTTGCCTAGTGCTCCACACCCACCTGCCCTGGCTGGCCCATCACGGAGCCTGGCCCGTTGGCGAGGAGTGGCTGAACCAAGCCTGGTCCGCCTCCTACCTGCCGGTGATTGAGCTTCTGGAGACCCTTGCTGATGAAGGCCAACGCGATGTGTTGACCCTAGGGGTGTCACCCGTGCTCGCCGCACAACTTGATGACCCGTATTGCATCAAAGAGCAACACACTTGGCTGGCCAATTGGCAGTTGCGCGCGCAGGGTATGGCTGGTTCCCGCGAGCCGTGGCGGCGCGAAGCTGGCACGCGGGAATTCAGGAGCGCACTTACGGCGCAGCAGCAATTCGAAGCTCGGTGGCAACGTGGTGCCTCACCTGTCTTACGAAAGCTTCGAGACGCTGGCGTAATCGAAATTCTTGGCGGGCCAGCAGCCCATAATTTTCAACCGCTTAATCAAAGTGCAACAGTGCGAGCCGCACTTCGCATTGGCCATGATGATGCCCTGCTGCGTCGGGGTAGTTCACCTACGGGCCTTTGGGCCCCGGAGTGCGCATACACCCCGGGCCTGGAAAACCACTATGCCGAAGTTGGTGTCACCCATTTCATGGTTGATGGTCCAACGATGAACAGTGCCGGACGATCCACCGGGGCCGCGTGGCAAGTAGCCGATAGCGAGGTAGTTGCGTTCGCACGGGATCTTGGTGTTACCTATCGAGTTTGGTCACCACGTAAAGGCTACCCGGGGGGCAAGTGGTACCGAGACTTTCACAGCTTCGACCATGAATGGGGGTTTCGGCCGACTCGCGTAACAAGTGTGACAACACCTGCCCGCGAAAAAGCACCGTACGACCCAGTGCGTGCCATGCAGGCGGTCGAACGCGACGCTCGCGATTTCGTGCGCGTCGTCCGAGACCGCCTCCTAGAACTCGGGGCGACAAGGGAATCAAGAAAAGGGGTGAATCCGCTGGTTGTCGCCGCTTACGACACCGAGCTTTTCGGCCACTGGTGGCATGAAGGACCCAAGTGGTTGGCGCAAGTGCTTCGCCTACTCCCCGAGTGCGGAGTGACGGTGACGACATTGCAAGGGGCCATGGATCTTGGCCATGTCGCCGGTCGGGTGGACTTAGCAAACGGGTCCTGGGGTTCGGGCAAGGATTGGCGCGTCTGGGAAGGTGACCAGGTTAAGGATTTAGTGCACGCCAACAGCGATCTGGAGGTCCAGGTCCTCGAAACCTTACGTAAGTACTTTGATGAGCCTGCGCATCGGCGTACTCGCAGTCTTGCCGCGGACCAACTCGCCCGTGAGCTGCTTCTTACCCTTGCTAGTGACTGGGCTTTCATGGTCTCGAAGGACTCAGCAGCCGAATATGCTCGGGGGCGAATCGGCGATCATCTTTGCGCCGCCAAGGACCTGGGTAACTTGATTGCCTCCGGACACACCATCGCCGCCGATGCTCTCGCGAAGAAACTGCATTCCCGCGATTACGCACTAGCTAGTCTCGACGCACGTACCTTCACTCAATTCATGACCTGAGAAGGCCCCTCGACGACCGCCCGCTGTGTCTTGCGGGCAATATCTTGCAGTGCCGCGCGGCGCAGCTCCTGTTGCGCGTAGATCTCACGCCGGTCCTTGAGAATTCGGGCCGGCACTCCCCCCATAACGGAAAACGGTGGAACCGATCCACGCACCAGACTGTGGGCCCCAAGCACACTGCCATTGCCAATCGAGGTCCCTCGCAACACGGTTGCCTTCGTGCCTATCCAGACATCGGGGCCAATGCGTACCGGTGACTTCACGATGCCTTGATCTTT
>SYJA01000044.1 GCA_005798555.1 Actinomycetota bacterium | reverse complement strand
CCATCAGTGGAAGAAATGCCTGGTACCGGTGAAGTACATCGTGATGCCGGACGCCTCGGCCGCGGCAATCACTTCGTCGTCTCGAACCGAACCGCCAGGTTGCACGACCGCACGTACTCCGGCATCGATCAATACCTGCAGGCCATCGGCGAACGGAAAGAAGGCATCCGACGCGGCGACCGCACCCGCGACCCGGTCACCGGCCCGGTCGACGGCAAGCCGGGCGGAGTCAACCCGATTCACCTGGCCCATGCCAATACCTACCGCCGCCCCACCGGCAGCGAGCAAGACGGCATTGGATTTCACCGACCGCACCGCACGCCAGGCAAACTCCAGATCTCCAAGGATTGACGCCGCTACCGGCGACCCAGCGGCTAACCGCCAAGTTGCCGGGTCATCACCGGGCGCAGCAATGTCATCGGTGGATTGCACTAGCACGCCGCCGCTGATGGAGCGCGTTTCGTAGTGGCGCCCCGGGTGCGGGCCCGCGACCTGCAAAACCCGCAAGTTCTTCTTCACAGCTAGCAGGTCCAAAGCCGCCGGTTCGTAATCAGGGGCCACGATCACCTCGGTAAAGACATCCCCGAGGGCCACCGCCAAGGCGGCGGTGATCGGGCGGTTGGCCGCAACCACTCCGCCAAAGGCTGATACCGGGTCGGTGGCGAAGGCTTTCACATATGCCTCGGCGATATCGGTTCCGACGGCAATCCCGCATGGATTAGCATGCTTGATGATGGCAATCGCCGGTTCGAGATGATCAAATGCAGCGCGCCTGGCCGCATCAGCATCAACGAAGTTGTTGTATGACATCGCTTTGCCCTGTAATTGTTTGGCATTGGCCAACCCGGGCTCATGTTGATGCGATTGATAAACCGCGGCCTGCTGATGCGGGTTCTCGCCATAACGCAGGACTTCACCGCGCGACCAGGAGGCACCCGTCCATTCGGCAAAGCCCTCCGGTGCTGGCGCGACGGCTTTGCCCAGCCACGAAGCGACCGCGATGTCATAGGTGGCTGTATGGGCAAATGCCGCTGCCGCCAAGGCCGCGCGCTGCTCGAGGGTAAATCCACCAGCCTCGATCGCCGCTGCAACCTCCGGATACTTAAGGGGTGAAACCACGACCGCGACATTCGCGTAGTTCTTCGCCGACGCCCGGACCATGGCTGGGCCACCGATGTCGATCTGTTCAATGCACTCGTCAACACCGACACCGGATGCAACAGTGTCATTGAATGGGTACAGATTGACTACGACGAGATCAAATGGCTCGATACCTAGTGCCGCCAACTCATCGCGATGCGACTCGCGCCGCAAATCGGCGAGCAACCCGCCATGGATCATCGGATGCAGTGTTTTAACACGCCCGTCGAGGCACTCCGGAAATCCGGTCACGTCACCGACCAAAGTCACCGGGCACCCAGCAGCGGCGATTGTCTTGGCCGTGGATCCGGTCGAGACGATCTCAACACCTGATGCACTTAGCGCCTGGGCCAGATCTACTAGGCCAGTCTTGTCATAGACCGAGACCAAGGCCCTTAGGATAACTCGACCTGCTGGATCACTCATCAACGGCTCCGATCAGTTCTGTTATGACGGATATCAGCAAGATTCGTTCCGCTATCTTGATGCGCTCGTGCAGGGCCGACTCGTCATCACCCGGCATGATCGCAACCGGCACCTGCGCGATTATCGGCCCGGTGTCGACACCGTCGTCTAGGTAATGCACGGTGCAACCGGTCTCGGTGACCCCGGCGGCAAGCGCATCGCGCACCGCGTGCGCCCCGGGGAAACTCGGTAATAGGGCGGGGTGGGTATTGATGATGCGCCCGCTGAATTCGGTGACAAATTCGGGCGCCAGAATCCGCATGAAGCCAGCACTTACCACCAGATCCGGATCGTACGCCGTTGCCGCGTCCAACATCGCACTGTCCCAGTCAGTGCGTGCCGGAAAATTCGCCGGGTCGACGGTAAATATCGCGACCCCGTGGGTGGCGGCTCGAACCAGTGCACCCGCGTCGCCACGATCGGAGCCCACCGCAACTATGAACTGCTCAAGTGGTGAATCAAGGAGCGCTTGCAGCAAAGTGCCAGAACCCGAAGCTAGGACGAGAATTCGGGGGGCCACGCCACCACCCTAGCGAACTACTTCGCCGTTGAACTGTCGATACATATGCGCCATGAACAAGGTGGCGAAGGGCAGTGTCACCAGCGTCAAGATTCCGTAAAACGCACCACCTACCACGAGCACCAGAGTACTCAACAACGTCATTACGATCGCCGGTCCAAGGTTCTTGCTCATCGCCTGAGCACTTGCCTTGATTGCTTGACGCACGCCGTAGCCCCTATCAAGTACATAGAAGGGACCTAGTTGCAGGAGGAACAAAACTAGGAAACCCGGCACGATGCAGGCGATGAAGCCAAGTACTGACAAGCCGATGTAGGCGAGAGTGAAGAGCAGATACTTGCCTAGGTTCTCGCTGGTAAACATCTCGGCAAAACTTGGCGGCTGCCCTTGGGTGGCCCGGATGCCGGCGCGATAGACCCCGATGGTGGCAAGAAATCCGAGGATGGTGAAAATCACCAAGAGCGATACTCCCGTGAGAGCACCTTCGGCGATGGTGGCTGAGCAGGCATTGATCTGGCCCGGGCTTTGCGGGTCCAGGCAGTCAACCACGATGTTGTTCAGTGGTTGCAAGGCAACCTGCTGGGCCAGCTGAATGACCGCGACTACCGCGGCTAAGGCAACGAAGCCGGCGAAATTCGCCCGCAGTTTTTGAAATGCCCAAGCCAGTGCCAATCCCACCTGACTAGGCGGTCGTGGCTCATTCGGCGATGCTGGGGAGCTCATCGATTTCACTTTTCGCGGTTGCCGGTTCCGGCAATGTGGTCTTCTGGCGCAGACCAAAAAGTAACACGGTCGCAACTGAACCAATCAGCATCAATGCCAAGGCAATGGTCGCACCCAAGGCCGGCATCGGACCAACCTGCACCAGGTTCATGGTGCCCAGGGCGCCACTTGACATGAACAGCAGCAGATAAACCCCAATAGCGGCCAGCAAACTGGCCCCGGCGGCCAAGCCAATGCGCCGACCTAACCGAAACCCACCCTTCGCCACCACCAATCCGATCAAGGTGCCCGCGAATACCCCAATAACCGGCAGCGCCCACGCCACGGGGCCAACATCTTGTGGCAAGGCGGCCAGCATCGGAAATGGCGGCAGCTCCACCGGCGCCGAGGTAGCGATAAAGGGTGTCAGCGTGACGTCAGTGCCTATGCTCACTCCGGCGCCAAGGCAATAGCTAACTGCCCACATCGCGGCAACGGGCAAGTAGCCGATACTTAGTACTAGGAGCGCGACACCACCTAGTGGCCCCGGTTCGAGGTACTGCTGAATCCGGATGACTTCACCGAAGTGCACAATAAGTGACAACGCCATCAGGGCCGCACCTATGCCGATCAGCGTCGCGATGGCGATGACGGCGCCGCGAATTACCACCCGAAGATCGCGCGGTATCGCACTGAGGATCATCGGGCGCATTGAGGACCCGCGCAAAACTCCCCACAACAACGAGAGAACCGAAATTGCCAATGCCGCCAGCAATGCGTACCTTGCCGAGGTTCGAGCCCCCGGAACCCGCGCGAGCAAACTCACCACGGTGACTATCAGGGTGTAGCTAATCGCTGCGGCACCTGAAACCAGCAGCCACTCTCGAACGGTATCGACCTTCGCCAGCCGACCAGCCCAGCGGCCGGCATAAACCAATAAGAACACCGGAATGGCCAACAGTCCCCAGGGCAGTAACGAATAGGTGGTGCCGCCGACTTGAACCGGAACATCGTGGGCCACCACCCAAACCAGCCCGGAGGTGCGCAATAGCTGCCCCCACCCGGCCGTCGATTGCACCGAGGAGACCCAGGCCGCGAGCACCGGCACCGCGCAGATAGTCCACCCCACGGCGGCCGCCCAAATCGCTGCCAGCGGTGCAACAACCCACCAGGCGCGCGCATTTGGGCCGGCAACCGGGGCACTCACGACCGTAGCGTCGCAGGCTTTGGGTTGTCGTGGGCGGATCGCCACGCGACCACGACTAGTTTTTGCCCGGTGTGACTACTCAACCGTGAATAACCAACCAAATCGAGGCCACCGCACTTAAACCCAGTGCGATCCGGACGAATACCACCTGACTCATCCGACGAAAAACAATGCCGCCCGCCAGCGCACCTAGGCCCAGGACCGGGGCGAACCATAAATTGGCAAGCAGGGAGGCCGGCGTGATAAGCCCGAGTGCCGCCACGAATGGCACCTTCAAAACATTTAGGACGAAGAAGAACCAGGTCGACGTTCCCATGAAGACCAGCATCGGCACCCGCATCCGGACCAGATACATCGACAGGGCGGCCCCACCAGAACTCGCAGCCAACGTGGTAATACCGGTGACGGTGCCGAACAGCAAGGTGGCCGCCGGGTTTGTCATCGCCGGTGCACTCTCGTGCTCACCGCCTGCACCGCGTTGTCGCCAAATCTCACTCACCACCGACACCAAGATGATCACGCCGACCAACCGACTAAGGACAGCGGTATCGACGTAGATGAACATGAGAGCGGCAATCAAGAATCCCAGCAACACCCCTGGCACCAATTTGCGAATCAAGCGCCAGTTGGCGTGCTGCCGGTAAAGAGCCAGGGCGATGAAGTCACCGGCGATCAGTAGTGGGACCACAAACCCTGCCGCAATTGCTGGCGTGAGCGCGAGCACGAGCAGCGGGCTCGCCAATACTCCCAACACCGGCATCGCGGTCTTAGAAACGCCATAGAAGAAAACCCCGGCGCCGACCAGCGCGACCAGCAGGGGTGTCCAGGCTTCAGGCACCTACTCTCCGGAATCCAAATCTCACAACTGGACTCTAGGCCAAATGGGGGCCTACCCCTGCATTAGTTCGCGCATCAAGCGCGCGGTGGCCGATGGGGTCCTGCCAACTTTCACACCCACGGCCTCGAGCGCCTCCTGCTTGGCAATAGCGGTGCCGGCTGAACCCGAAACAATCGCACCCGCATGGCCCATGGTCTTGCCCTCCGGCGCGGTGAAACCAGCGACATAGCCGACCACCGGCTTGGTGATGTGCTCGCCAATGTAGGCAGCTGCGCGTTCTTCGGCATCGCCACCAATCTCACCGATCATTACGATGGCATCGGTTTCGGGGTCGTCCTGGAAAGCCTGCAGGCAGTCAATATGCGTGGTGCCGATGATTGGATCGCCGCCAATGCCAACACAGGTGGAAAAACCGATATCGCGCAATTCATACATCATCTGGTAAGTCAAGGTGCCGGACTTCGAAACTAGGCCAATGCGGCCGGCTCTGGTGATGTCGGTCGGGATAATACCCGCGCTCGATTGCCCCGGACTGATGATGCCCGGGCAATTCGGTCCGATAATGCGAGTTGCGCCGGCATTCTGCGAATACTGGAAGAATTGCGCGGTGTCATGCACCGGTATGCCTTCGGTGATCACTACCGCTAGCGCAATATTGGCATCGAGCGCCTCAATCACCGCGACCTTTGCGAACTTAGGCGGGACGAATACCACGCTCACGTTGGCCCCGGTGGCCGCCATCGCCGCCTGCACGTCATCAAAAATCGGGATCCCGTCGACATCTTGCCCGGCCTTGCCCGGGGTGACTCCCGCAACAACTCGCGCACCGGAGGCAACCATTCGTCGAGTGTGCTTAGTACCCTCCGACCCGGTCATCCCCTGAACCAGGATCAAACTGTCGGTATCAAGCCAGATAGCCATGTGCGCGCACCCTTACTGTCCGGCCTTGCGGGCGGCTGCCAATTCGGCAACGCGGTGCGCGGCATCATCCATGGTCTCGACAATTTCAATGAGGGGGTGGTTCGCTTCCGTCAGAATGCGACGACCCGCAACAGCATTGTTGCCGTCGATGCGGCAGACAATCGGCTTTGCGAGTGGAACACCCTCGGACTTGAGCATTTCAAGGGCCTGCAACACCCCCTCTGCGACCGCAGCACATGAAGTGATCCCACCGAATACGTTGACGAGTACCGCTTGAACTTCCGGGTCACTGAGCACGATGTTCAGACCATTGGCCATCACGGTGGCACTTGCGCCCCCACCGATGTCCAAAAAGTTGGCCGGTTTGATGCCGCCGAACTCCTCGCCTGCATAGGCAACGACATCAAGGGTGCTCATCACCAAGCCCGCACCGTTACCGATGATGCCGACTTCACCGTCCAGTTTCACGTAATTGAGTTCAAACTCCTTCGCCCGCAGTTCAATCGGGTCAGTGCCTTCGCGATCTACGAAGTCCGCGCGGCCGGCATGACGATAGTTTGCGTTGTCATCGAGAGTGACTTTGCCGTCGAGGGCCAGCACCGTGCCATTTGGCGTCAGCACCAATGGGTTGACTTCAACCAGAGTTGCGTCTTCATCGACCATGACATTCCATAACTGCACCATGATCGCAATGACTTGATCGCGTACCGCCGGCGGGAAGTTCGCGGCATCAACAATCTCGGTGGCTTTGTGCACATCAACACCGAGAAGTGCGTCAACACGAATCATCGCGAGGTCCTGCGGGCGGGTCGCTGCAACTTCCTCGATCTCTACACCACCTGCGGTACTCGCCATGGCGAGGAATGCACGATTGGCCCGATCAAGTAGAAATGAGACGTAATACTCCTCGGCGATATCAGAAGCCTCGGCAACAAGAACCCGATGCACCGTATGACCTCTAATATTCATGCCCAGGATTGCGGTTGCGACCGCAGCCGCCTCATCGGGGGTCTGCGCCAGCTTGACGCCGCCGGCCTTGCCGCGCCCGCCGGTCTTGACCTGGGCCTTGACCACCACCTGCCCACCGATCTTGCGGGCTACCTCGTGGGCGGCGGCTGCGGTCGAGCACACCTCACCCGGGGTGCCGGGGATCTGATGCTTGCGGAAAAGGTGCCTGGCCTGATACTCGTACAGATCCACGTGGACTCCTTCAAGCGTTCAACAGGTTGCAGATCGCTGGAAACCAGTGCGTACGAGTGTAGTTATGCTCAGTTGCCAGCGGTAACCGCACGGCTGTGATCTTCGACCCATTCGACGATGGACATGGTGGTAGCTCCCGGGGTAAAGATTTTGGCCACCCCGAGGGCTTCCAGTTCCACGATGTCGTCCTCAGGGATGATGCCGCCGCCGAATACGATGATGTCGTCGGCTTTGCGGGCGCGCAGAAGATCCATGACTTCGGCAAACAAGGTCAGGTGTGCCCCCGAGAGGATGGACAGGCCAATGAAGTCCACATCTTCTTGAACCGCTGCGTCAACTACCTGGGCCGGTGTTTGGTGGAGGCCGGTGTAAATGACCTCGATCCCGGCATCACGCAGTGCACGAGCGACTACCTTGGCACCTCGGTCGTGACCGTCGAGGCCCGGCTTGGCCACCAGCACCCGAATTGGACCTGCCATTACCAACTCCTTTTCCGGTGTTGCCAGATCTCGACGACCAACGAAAGTACACTATAAAACGCTGGTCGACCGGGCCGGCACCGACCCGGTTTTACCTAGCCTAGGAGGCGGCAGGTGGCTAGTCCGCGCGACCTGCGCCCGCAATCACTGATCATCTCCATCTTCGGGGCGTACGGACGCAGTATCGGTGGCTGGCTCTCAGTTAGCTCACTTATCTCCTTGCTCAATGATGTCGGGGTCGATGACCCAGCCGTGCGCAGTGCACTATCGCGGTTCAAGCGCCGCGGTATTTTGATTTCGGAGAAACACGGCGCAGCTGCCGGTTATGCGCTCAGTGAGTCCACCTGGCGCACCTTTGATGTCGGTGATGCACGGGTACTTCAGCGCCGCACCCCGCCCCCGAACGCTGGCTGGGTGCTGGCGGCCTTCTCAATCCCGGAGAGCAAGCGTGATGTGCGCTATCGCTTGCGCTCGCGGTTAGCCAAAGTTGGGTTTGCGCAGGTGGTAGGCGGCTTGTGGGTCGCGCCAAAGGCCCTGGAGGCAGACGCACTGTACGTAGTCGAAGCATTGGGCCTGCAAGAGCATGTCGACATCTTCAATGCCGAGCACACGGCATTTAGAACTACGGCAGGTGCCGTAAACCAGTGGTGGGACCTACCGGCAATCGCCAGTGAATACGAGTCTTTCACCAAAGACTTCAAAAGCCTGTGCGCGGCATACGACCGGGCGGCAAAGCCACCTACCCCGGCAAGGGCCTTTGCCGACTACACCAGGGCCCTGACGGCTTGGCGACCACTGCCCTACAACGACCCGGGATTGCCTCGCGATTACCTGCCAAAATTTTGGCCCGGTGACCAAGCCACGGAGCTCTTCTACGCACTCCATGACCAGCTGGCGCACCTAGCGCAGGAGCACGTGGTAAATGTGGTCGATGGCTTCAGTGGCGAAAGTGCAAATTCTAAAACGTCGTAGACGGCGGGCAAGCACCATAAGTTTCGCGCAGCACAGCGACAATCTCGCCGACAGTGGCATAAGCCGTGACCGCCTGCACGCACGCTGGCACCACATTCGCATTCGCAACGGCCGCCGCGCGAACCGCCGCCAAGCCCGCCGTTACTTCAACTTGATCCCGGGCGGCTCGCACCTCCTGCAGGCTCGTGATCTGGGTACGTTCACTTGTCGGATCAAGGGCGAAGACCTCAAATGCCACTGGATCAGTCACAAAGGCATTGACGCCGACAACGGTCTTCGCACCAGTGTCGACCGCCCTAGCCAACTGATAGGCACTATCGCCCAACTCGGTCTGGAAGTACCCCGACTCTATGCAGGCAAGTGCGCCACCACGCTCGGCGATATTGGACATCTCCGCCCAGATTTCAGCTTCCAACTCATCGGTGAGCTGCTCCAGCAGGTAACTGCCGCCGAGCGGATCAACCATCGAGGTGACACCTGTTTCAAAAGCCACAATCTGTTGCGTGCGAAGGGCCAAGGTGGCCGCCGTTTCGGTAGGTACGCCCAGCGCCTCATCGAAGGCGCACACATGCATGGTCTGAACCCCGCCCAAAGCCGCTGCCATCGCCTCGATGGATGTGCGAACCACGTTATTGAGTGGCTGTTGCGCGGTAAGTGAGGAGCCCGCCGTAAAGACGAAGATTCGCAGTTGCTCCGAACGCGGGTCCTGCGATTGGTAGGTGTCGCGCATCAGCTTCGCCCAAACCCGACGTGCCGCTCTGAATTTGGCTATTTCCGGCATGAAGTCCATGTTGCTCGACAGGAAGGTGAAAAGTGTTGGGGCTACCGCGTCAACGCTTAGACCGCGACGCACCGCTTCATCCAGATAGGCGCGGGAGTTGGCAAAGGTAAATGCGATCTCCTGCACTGCACTGGAGCCCGACTCACGAATGTGGTAGCCGCTCATGGCCAGTGATACCCAACGCGGGATGTTATTAGCTATGTGCTCTATGACATCTACCGAAAGCTTTAGCCCGGCGGCCGCCGGGAAGATTTGCGTGCCGCGAGCGAAGTACTCCTTGAGTACATCATTTTGAATGAAGAGCCCGAATTCATTGGGATTGACGCCCCGCTTCTTGGCCAGTGCCTCGAACATCGCGGCCCAGATGTAGCCGATGGAGTTGGCCGTTGTTCGAACCTGACTGATTTTCTCCAGCGGTATGCCAGCCATCAGCACCTCAATGTCGGCAAGACTGTCGATGGCGACTCCGACCTTACCAACCTCACCGCGCGCCAGCACATTGTCTGAGTCAAGGCCCATCTGCGTCGGCAGATCCAGTGCCACGCTGAAACCGGTTAGCCCCTGATCAAGTAGCGACCGAAAGCGCGCATTCGTCTCGCGCGCAGTCCCGAAACCCGCGTACTGCCCCATGGTCCAGACCCCGGGATCAGCGCTGATCCCACGGGTGTAGGGGAACTCGCCTTGCTGCTCGCGGACTTCACGGGTCACTTTTTCACCTCCGCATTCAACTGCTCGCGCAGTACCTTCTTCGCAATCTTGCCCGTTGAGTTGAGCGGGAACTCGGCGACGATCCGTACGTCCTTCGGCTTCTTGTATGAAGCCATTCGTGACTTGCAATGTTCAAGCACCTGTTCCACGGTGACACTAGCCCCTGCGGACACGGTGATCATCGCGGTGACATGCTGACCCCAGTCGGCATCCTCGACCCCGATTACTGCAACTTCGTGCACCCCGGTGACCTCGGCTATTACGTCTTCAATCTCGCGGGGGTAAATGTTGTAGCCACCCGAGATGATCATGTCGCCCTTTCGGTCAACAAGGAACAACCTCTCATCCGCATCTGATTTACCTAGATCACCGGTGTAGAGCCAGCCGTCGCGCACTGCTTTCGTCACGGTGACATCCTGCCCGGCCTGCCCGTAATAGCCGCGCATCACATGGTCACCTCGGGTTATAACTTCGCCGATTTCACCTGTTGGCACGTCTGCACCCTGCTCATCAACAATGCGAATTTCTACGCCATTACATGGCAACCCCGCACTTGTCAGAATTTCAAGATCACCATCAATCCCCCGGCGATGGTCAGCCGGCCCGAGCACGGTTACCGGCGGGATCGCCTCGACCAACCCGTAGTACTGCGACATCTGCGGGGTGATGCGCTCGAAGCATTGCCTGATTTGCTCAGGTGGCATCGGGGCTCCCGCATAGCCCAAGATCTCTAGGTTTGCCATCCGCTCCAGTGAAATATCGGGCATGGCGAGCAGCCGCGCCACCATTGTCGGCACGAGCGCCGTGGCATTGGCCCCTCGGCTTTCGAACGCATCAACAAGGGACTCCGGGTCATACTTGGCCTGCACGATCTGTCGGCCACCGAAAGTGAAATAGGGCAGGACGAAGAGCCCACTGGTGTGGGTTACCGGGCCAGCGTGCACCCAGCAACTGCGTTCATTGGGAACTTTGCCGAGGAAGTCAGTGACGATGTTGTGCAGGCTTGCCATCCGGTTTCGATGGGTCCGAATAGCACCCTTCGGGTTGCCGGTGGTACCACTTGAATAATTCAGTGAGACCAAGGCATCAGGATCCACATTGAGTAACAGTGGCTCAGGGGACTGCGCATCAAGAAAGCTCTCATAAGGGGTGGCGCCTTCTGCGCCATCGACCCCGGCGTTGATAACGATTATGTGCTCGACCATCGCCCGCACACCCGCGGCGGCATCCCAGAACTTGGCATCAAGGATCAAGACCTTCGGAGTGCAGTCGGCTGCGATTCGCACCCAATCGGTTGGGTGCAATCGGTAGTTCAGCGCCACTCGACACAATCCGGCGGTGCTGATCCCTAAATCAGTCTCGATGTAGGTGTTTTGGTTTGACTGGAGGTCAAGCACTCGGTCACCTGTCACCAAGCCAAGTGCTCGAAGACCGCGAGCAAGTTGCATGATGCGCGAGCCGGTGCGGCCGTAGGTACTCGTTCCCTCCGGGCCGTCCAAGGCGATCCGGTCGCGGTACCTGCGCATTGAGCGTGCTACTAGCCGGCCGACGTCCATCTAGTGCCTTCCTGCCTGGTGAAGTTGATCCCCGGTTGGTGCGTCGAAGTACATTGCGTCCAAGATCCAGCACCCATCAGCTAATACCGCGATCGGATTAAGGTCGAGCTCAAAGCCGGTTGGCCACTCTCGGGTGCAATCAGCCAGGCGCACCACTGCCCGGACGAGTGCGTCAATGTCAGATGGTGCCGCCCCGCGAGAACCAGCGAGCATCGGGGCCAGGGCGGTCTCGGCGATCATCTCGCGCACGTCTATCTCATCGACGGGCAGCAGTCGCACAGCGGCATCGGCGACGATCTCGGTGAGCACCCCACCGACGCCGACCGTCAACACCGGCCCAAGGGCACTTGGGGTGATACCCACAATGGCCTCGACACCGCCGCGGACAAACCGTTCCGCGAGCACCTGCCCGCCAAGGGCCGCGAGCCGGGTAAATATCTCTGCTGCGGTCTCGGCGGTAACGCCAAGCACCACTCCACCTGCATCACTCTTGTGAATTAGGCCGGGAACCACGGCTTTGAAGACCGCAAGCCCACCGAACCTAGACACGGCGTCAACCGCTGCGGCGACACTGCCAATCAGCTCCGACGAAGGGACTGGTAATCCTGCGTCCGCGAGGATCACCTTGACCTGTTTCTCGGATGCGCCTGCCCCCGGTACCTGCGCCAATGGTCCGGCAATTACCTCTCGGTCCCGGCGCATCGAGGTGGCATGCAAGGCCCGCAATGCCGCGACCGCTCGTTCAGGGGTGGGATAAACGGGGATGCCATTCGACGCAAGGACAGCAGCTCCGTCGGGGGCCAGCGAGGCGGCTCCGGTTCGCACCGCGACTACGGGCAGACCGGTGCGAGAGCGCACGGATCCGAGGGCGCGAGCGATACGGGTGACGTCTGGGCCAACCAAGACCGCGAAACACGCGACGATTGCATCGACGCCGGGATCGGCCGCCAATTGGTCAAGGCACTTCTCGAACAAACCCGGCTCCGCCATCACCGCCGCGGTGACATCGACCGGATTGGTCGCATTGCCGTAACTGGGCACTACAGCAGCTAGCCCGGCGATGGTGTCGGCGCCAAGTTGAGCAAGTTGCATCCCACATGCCTCGATCGCATCGGCCGCCAAGATCCCACTGCCCCCCGAAGTCGTGACCACCCCTATCCGACTGCCAGGCATCCGCGCACCTGTCGCGAACAGGGCACCGGCATCGAGCAGTGCGTCAATATCGGCGACTCGCGCTATGCCCACCTTCTTCAGTGCCGCATCCACGACTTTGTCGGCGGACGCGAGCGCACCGGTGTGCGAGGCGGCAGCCCTCGCCCCCGCTTCACTCCTGCCGGCTTTTACGACTGCGATCGGCTTCGACTCGGCAGCACCGGCTAAGGCACCGAGCTCCCCCAGTGCCTCGATGTACATGAGCACCGCATCGACACTTGGGTCAGCAGCCAACTGCACCGCAACATCAACGGCAGTGACATCTGCCTCATTGCCGGTCGTGACCGCAATCCCAATTGGCACACCGCGTTCTATCCCCAAGGACAGCGCACCGAAACCAAGGGCACCCGATTGGCTAACAAGTGCGATATTGCCATCGGGTATTGGGGTTGCGGGCGAGGAGAACACCGGACTAAATGTCGCAAGCACCCGGGCTGGGCCACCGACCGCGCCGATGCAGTTGGGGCCGACCAAGCGCATCCCGTGATCACGAGCTATTCGCACCAACGCATCTTGAGCTGCAGCGCCGCCCGCACCGGTCTCCGCGAATCCTGAGGACATCACAATGCAAACCGAGGCGCCCGCTCGGGCGCAGTCGGTCACCGCGCCTAGTACCGCGGCCGCCGGCACCATCACCAAGGCCAGATCAACCGCCCGCCCGATACTTGCCATACTCGGGAAAACCGGCAACCCCAGAACCTCGCCACCCTTTGGGTTGACCGGCGCGATGAAACCCTGGTATCCGTACTTTTGCAAGTAATCGATCGGTAGCCGGCCCATCGAACCGGGTCGCTCGGTGGCCCCGATGACCGCAATCGAGCCAGCCGACCAAAGGGCTTGCAGGCTGCTCACGGGAGGATCGCGGTCCCTTCGATTTCCAGCAGCGCAGCATCGTCATACAGGCGGGTAACCCCGATCAGCGTCATCGCCGGGAAATCACGGCCAACGAGCCGGTTCCAGATCTGCCCAATTGCTTTGGCGTGCTCGCGATAGTCGACGGGATCTACCGAATAGATGGTGAGTTTTGCTAAGTGAGCGGGCGCGCCGCCGGCCGCCGCCAGTGCCGCGAGCAGATTGGTAAGAACCTGCTCGAATTGCTCCACAATGCCGGCACCGACGATCACGCCATCCCTATTCATTGCGGTTTGCCCAGCGAGCAGCACCAGGGTGCTCCCTTCGGCGACCACCGCGTGGGTAAAACCGATAGGCGGGGCGAGTTCGGGCGGGTTAATCCTTCGCACTGTCATTTCCATACCCTTCGGCCATCGCTGGATAGACTCAAGCACTGCCCTTGGACAGCTAGTTGCGGGGCTGGCTGAAAAGGAGTGCGCGTTGCCGAATCCATTTGGCCTTTCCCGCCGGCTAGCCTACCCGGGCATAGTGCGCATCCTTGCCGATCGACAATAATACGACACATGAGCGCCCCCCGTCCCGTACTTGCAGCAGCCCGCCGGACCCCATTTGGCCGGTACCGGGGCCAATTGTCGACTATCCGCCCCGATGATCTCCTCGGGTTGACGATTGCCGAGCTCATTGCGACCACCCCGCAACTGGACCCCGCCCAAATCGATGACGTGATCATGGGCGACGCCAATGGCGCCGGCGAGGACAACCGCAATGTGGCTCGGATGGCCGCCCTGCTCGCCGGGCTCCCGCTGACGGTGCCCGGGGTCACCGTGAATCGCCTGTGCGGGTCAGGTGCCGAAGCCATCGTCCAAGCCGCCCGGGCGGTCCGCGCCGGTGATCTGGATTTAGTCCTGGCCGGCGGTGTCGAAAGCATGAGCCGGGCGCCCTATGTGCTCCCGAAATCAGATAAGCCACTTGATCCGGCCATGCGATTGGAGCAAACCACCGTGGGCTGGCGGATGATTAACCCGGCCTTCCCCGCGCATTGGACCGATAGCCTCGGGGCTTGCGCTGAGCGCAGTGCCAACTTGCGCGGCATCGGCCGCAGTGAGCAAGATGACTGGGCCGTTCGATCACATGAACTCGCCAGTGCCGCTTGGTCCAATGGGCTACATGATGGCTTTACGTTTCCCATTGCCGGGCTGGCAATCGATGAATCCATTCGCACCGATTGCACCTCCGAGTCCCTAGCGCGCCTGAAACCAGCCTTTACCGCCGATGGCACCGTGACCGCCGGTAACTCATCACCTATTAATGACGGCGCCGTCGCTACCTTGATTACTTCAGAAACAAAGGCACTCGAGCTTGGGTTGACTCCAATAGGCACAATATTGGGATCCGCAGTAGTTGCCACTGAGCCGGATAACTTTGCGAGCGCTCCCGTCCCGGCAATGCGCAAGCTGCTTGAGCGAACCGGGTATTCATTTTCCGATATCGATCTCTTCGAGATCAATGAGGCTTTCGCCGCGATGGTGCTCACCGTGCTGCGGGATGCCCCGGAAATCGAGGTGGCGAAAGTCAATCCAAATGGGGGCGCCATCGCAATCGGGCACCCCGTTGGGGCTTCGGCAGCCCGAGGAGTTGTCGACACGTGCCGTGAGCTACAGCGTCGTGGTGGTGGCTTGGGCATTGCAACGGCATGTATCGGTGTCGGACTCGGCATCGCCGTACTAGTGGAGGTTTGATGATTCAGCTGGACGAGTTCACCGATGTGAATTACGAAGTCACCCGCGGCGTTGCGGTGATCACGATAAACCGGCCAGAGCGCTACAACGCACTGCGTGGGCGCACCGTTGATGAGCTCATCTATGCATTTCGCTACGCCTGGGTCGACAAAACAGTCGGCGCAATTATTTTGACGGGTGCCGGTAACAAGGCGTTTTGCAGTGGCGGTGATCAAAAGGAGCGCGCCGCAACCGGCGGCTACGGCGAGACTGAGATGGGTATGTTCGAAATCGATCGGCTGCACCGGCTGATCCGCGAGGTACCCAAGCCCGTTATCGCCGCGGTTAATGGGTTCGCTATCGGCGGCGGCCATGTCCTGCATGTGCTTTGTGACGTCTCCCTGGCCGCGAGCACCGCGAAGTTTGGCCAGGTGGGCCCGCGGGTCGGTAGTTTCGATGCCGGCTTCGGTACCGCCTACCTGTCAAGGGTGGTCGGCGAAAAACGCGCCCGCGAGATCTGGTTCTTCTGCGATCAGTACGACGCCGCCACCGCCGAACGCTGGGGCCTGGTGAACCGCGTTGTCGAACCAGGTGAACTGATGCCGCTCGCGCTTGCCTGGGGCCGCAAGGTACTGGACCTATCACCAACGGCGATAAAGACCCTTAAGCACAGTTTCAACGCGGATACCGACCACCTAGTAGGCCTGCAATCACTGGCCTTTGACGTGCTGGATCTCTTCGTCGAAACCGATGAAGCCAAGGAGGGCGGCGCCGCCTTCAACGAGAAGCGGCCCCCGGATTTCACGCCCTACCGCTGAGATAAAGCTCATCCCACCAGATTTCTACCGCTAGGGATGTGACTTCCACCGCGGTTGCTCAAGTCCATGTCCCTGAACTTCTGAACCCAAAAACCCGATAACTTGGCTCTGGAGTTGGCCGCGATCCAATTAACTTACCAGCCACCGCCGCGGCCGCTCGGCGACTTCCTCCTTGGCCACCAGGGTAAGGCGCGGCTTGGGGTCTTCGGTTCGGCCCGCCGGCGGCTTGCGACTGCCCGCCGCATATTGCTTTGGCCACGGCATCCGGTAATCCTGATCCGCGGCCGCATGCAAGGTCCACGCCGGGTCATAGAGGTGGGGACGACCCAGTGCGCACAGGTCGGCCCGACCAGCTGCGATGATGGTGTTGATGTCATCCCAGCTGCTGATTGACCCGACAGCCATGGTCGCAACTTTGGAGATATTTCGAATTCGATCAGCAAACGGGGTTTGGTAGGTCCGGCCATATGCCGGTCGCGCATTGGCGGCAGTCTGCCCGGTCGACACATCGATGATGTCCGCGCCATGCGCTGCGAAGGCGCGGGCTATCTCAATTGAGTCCTCGCCGCTCAAGCCATCATCGACCCAGTCGGTAGCCGATACCCGCACACTCATCGGGCGATCGACGGGCCAAGCCGCACGCACCGCATCAAAGACTTCGAGTGGGAAGCGCAACCGGTTGGCGACATCACCGCCGTACTCATCAGTTCGCTGATTGCTGATTGGGGTCAAGAAGCTGGAAAGCAGATAGCCGTGGGCCGCATGTAGTTCGAGCAGGTCGAAGCCGGCCTCGGCCGCACGCAAGGTTGCCGATACGAACTCGGCTTTAACCGCATCCATGTCGGCGCGGGTCATTTCCCGCGGCACCTGGTTGATCGCCTGGTATGGGATTGGCGATGGCGCGATCAGCGGCCAGTTGCCGTCAGCCAGGGGTTCGTCGATGCCATCCCACATGAGTTTGGTCGAGCCCTTGCGTCCCGCATGCCCAAGTTGCACCCCGATCTTCGATGAGGTGGTGTGAACGAATTCCACAATCTTGGCCCAAGCCCGGGTCTGCTCGTCGGTCCACAGACCGCCGCAGCCGGGTGTGATGCGGCCCTCGGCCGAGGTGCAAACCATCTCGGTCATCACCAGGCCGGCGCCACCGAGTGCGCGAGCTCCAAGGTGCACCAGATGGAAGTCACCGGGCACCCCAGCTTCTGATGAGTACATGTCCATCGCCGAGACAACCACCCGATTTGCCAGTTCTAGGCCGCGCATTCGAAATGGCATGAACATTGGTGGCCTCTTAGTCGTGCCTACCGGCACTCGGCCTTCGTCGATTTGATTCTGAAGTAACTTCGAGTCCACCCGCTCCATGAACTCAGGATCGCGTTCGCGCAGGTTGCCGTAGGTAACTCGACGTGACCGGGTCAAGAGATTGAATGCGAATTGAATCGGCTCCTGATCCACGTACTGGGTAATCTCCTCGAACCACTCAAGGGCGGCCTGCGCTGATCGCTGGGTGCTTTCGACCACCGGCCTGCGCTCTTGGTCGTAGGCCGCCAGCGCCTTAGCGACGTCCTGATGTTCGAGTAGGCAGGCGGCTAAGGAAATCGAACCTTCCATCGCCAACTTGGTGCCCGAGCCGATTGCGAAATGGGCCGTATGTGCAGCATCGCCCAAGATCACCAGATTCTTGTAGGCCCAGGTCGCATTGCGGAAGGCGCGGAAGTTCACCCACCGACTGTTATTGCGTAGTAGTGGTTGGCCACCTAGGTAATCCTTGAAGATCTCCGCCACCTTGGCAATGGATGGCTCATCGCTTTCGCCAATTGGCAGATCCGCAGCGGCATCAGCCAGCTCCTCGAAACCGGCCCGGCGCCAGATATCTTCGTGCATCTCAACGATGAAGGTGCTGCTGTGGTCATCCATCGGGTAGGCATGCGCTTGCATCGTCCCCCACGGGGTGTCAACAATGAAGAACTTGAACGCTTCATAGACAACCGGGGTGCCCAGCCAGATGAACTTGCATTTGCGGAAGTCGACCGTGGTCCCGAACTCGTCTTGGAACTTTTCCCGGGTTGAACTATTGATGCCATCGCTCGCTAGCACTAGGTCATAGTCGGCCATCAACTCATCGATCGGTGGCGCCGGGGTGTTGAATACCACATTAACGCCGTTAGCGATCGCGCGACGCTGCAAAATCGCGAGCAGGTTGGTGCGGCTCATCGCCGCGAACCCGTGTCCGCCACTTGTTAGGACTTCATCACGGTAGTGAATATCTATGTCATCCCAGTAGGCGAAGGCCTTGGACATCTCCTCGTAGATGGACGGATCTGAGATTCGGATGCCGGAGAGCGTCTGGTCACTGAAAACAACGCCGAACCCAAAAGTATCAAGTGGTGCGTTGCGCTCCCAGACCGTGATGTCGTACTCGGGCTCGAACTGTTTGACCAAGCTTGCGAAATAAAGCCCACCCGGGCCACCGCCAACGACTGCGATCTTCATTTATCTCCTTAGGCGTTGGCGGTCCTTCGCCAGATGTTGCGGATTATTGACTATCGCCAAATTAGCGGTATAACTAGTCCCACGCAAGTCCAATACGACAACCTGAAGAAAGATATGCCCATGGCAACTAATCCCCCGGCCGGCCCGGTGGCCGCACGGTTCACCGACCAGGTCGCCATCGTGACCGGCGGGGCCGGCGGTCTCGGCCACCAAATCTGCCTGAGCATCGGCGCCGAAGGTGGCAAGGTCGCAGTCTTCGATACCAATGCAGACGCCATCGACCAAACGGTTGCGCTCCTTAATGCCGGCGGCACCGAGGCGGTTGGGCACCTGGTCGATGTCCGCGACCACGGCGCAGTGACCTCCGCGGTCGCCGCCGTAGCCACCTACTTTGGGCGCATCGACATCCTGATCGCCGCCGCCGGCGGCAGCTTGGCCACTCCGCGGGACCTCGCCGATATCGCACCCGCCGACCTGGACCTAGTGATCGACGTAAACGTAAAAGGCACTTTCAACTGCGCACAAGCCGTTGTCCCCCACCTGCTCAGGGCCGGTGGCGGGGCAATCGTGACGTTCTCCTCAATCGGTGGCCGCTCGACGAGCCCGGTGACCGGGGTCCCCTATGCCGCAGCGAAAGCCGCGATCTTAGGTCTAACCCGCCGGTTGGCCCGCGAGGTTGGGCCCAGCGGGATCCGGGTTAATGCGGTTGCCCCCGGCCTATTTCTCACCGGCCGTTTGCAAGGCATGTTCGATGCCATGACCGAGGCCGACCGCACCGAAGTCCTAGCCGGTATCCCCCTCGGTCGGATGCCGCAGTTACAGGAGTGCGTGGATCCGGTGCTCTTTCTCGCCTCCGGCCAATCCTCCTACATCACCGGAGCCGTCCTAGACGTCAACGGCGGCCGATTCATGGCCGGTTGATCGGGCCCACCTAAACTGAGCCCATGATCACCGCCCTGTGCTTTATCCAAGTAGTCCCCGAGCATGTCAACTCCGCAGGTGAGGCCATTGCCAAGATTCCAGGGGTAACCGCGGCCTATTCGGTAACCGGCAAAATTGACCTGGTGGTTCTCATCGAGGTACGCACCCACGACGACATCGCCAAGACAGTTACCGATGGCATCTCCAAAGTCAAGGGTGTGCAATCAACCGAGACCCACGTCTCGTTCCGCACCTTCAACAGTGCCGATCTAGAAGCCGGCTTCGCCCTCGGCGCCGAAGGGGGCTAAAGCCCACTCGCAGCTAGCCGCCCACCCAGTGCATCGCAGGCGACCGTAACCCAGTGGCGCGGATTCGCAAGGGCCGCGGACACTGAACCGGCGGCCTCGGCCAAGGTCACGACGTCGAGCTCAGACTTGATACCCAACTCCAGTAATTGAGTTGCGTTCAACGCCGATGAACCAGCGAGGGCAAATACCGGCTTGCCCGCGGCTTTTGCGATCGCAGCCACAAAGGCGGGCCCCTTGCCCGCCAAAGTCTGCTCATCAAGTCGGCCTTCGCCGATTATTACCGCATCGGCAGCGGCCACCGCGCCCACCAAATTGGTCAACTGCGCCAGCACCTGCGCACCGGAGCGAATCGAGGCACCGAGAACTCCCGATGCAGCAACCGCGAACCCGCCGGCCGCGCCTGCTCCCGGTAACTGCTGCAGCTCACCGACCGGGAACCGCTCACCAAATCTCGAAACAATGTCACACCAGCGGCCCATCGCGGTATCCAGCTGAGAGCACTCATCCTCGGTAAAACCCTTTTGTGGTCCGAATACTTGAGCAGCGCCATGCGGACCACAAGCCGGGGAGTCAACGTCAACCAAAACCGTCCAGGTACACGAATTGATCAATCCTTCGTCGGCCGGTGGCGTAATTGACCAAATACGCGCCAACCCCTTCGCGGTCGGTGGCACCTTGTCGCCATTGACGTCAAACAGCCCGTAGCCAAGGCCGGCCAGCAGCCCTAAGCCACCATCTACTGACGCACTACCGCCGACGGCGAGCAACAACTCTTTCGCACCGCCAACCAATGCGGCATGTGCCGCGAGCCCGACGCCTTGGGTTGAGGTATCCCATGGCCTTGGCGGCCGATCCTTAACCCCAGCCAGCCCGCAGATCTCGGCTAACTCGATGACCACGGTGGCAGCTTGCCGAGCCACCTGCGATCTGGTTGGGCACATCAGGGCATCGACCGTGTTAACCATTACCCCTTTGAAGCCTAGGTATAACAGCACCTCGACCGTGCCGTCACCGCCGTCGGCGATGGGCAACTCGGTGACATGCAACCCGGGTAACCGGTGAGCCAGTCCGGTACCTACCAAATGTGCCACCGCACCGGCGGTGAGTGAGCCCTTGAAGGCATTTGGCGCCAGCAACACCCGCATTGTTGAACTATCCCTTTCTGATATGACATAAATCACACCCACTGCTAGGGAGAGCCTAATGGGATTTGCCCTATTGGTCGCCGCGCTGGTAGACCCCTAGCTATGGTCTTCCTTCGGCCCGGCATCCTCTTCCTGCTGACGGCAACACTAACCGTCATCTCGCCGACCCTCGCGCACGCGGACCCGCTGCCGCGCGAGCGAGTACCAGAGATCTCCATGCCGACCTCGCCGCTGAAACCTTCGGCCAAGTTCGGCGAGAGAGGTCCGCACTGGGGTGGCGTCCCGCACTCAGGTTTGGATTTTGACGGCAACACCGGGGATCCCATCTTTGCGGTCGCCGCCGGGGTGGTGCGCGAGGTAGCAACGCGTGGCAGTTACGGCCGCACCATCACGATCGCCCACGGTGATGGCGTGGCTTCGATGTATGCGCACCTGGCAGGCACCGAGGTAAAGGTCGGCCAGCAAGTTAAGTCGGGTGAGCGAATCGCCCAAATGGGTACCACCGGGAATATCTCCGGATCCCACCTGCACCTTGAGATTCAACTACGTGGGGCACCGACCGATCCTTATGGCTTCCTGTTCGCCGCAAACCCCGGCAGCGTCAGCGCGCCGCCGGGCTGGGCTTGTCGGATCTACGGCTGCTGATTAGAGTTTTTCAACCGGTGCATATCTAAGCAACAATCGCTTTACCCCCGATGAGCCGAAATCAATGGTGGCATCAGCTTTAGCGCCCACTCCTTCGGCTGAGATGACAGTGCCCAGGCCAAATCGCTCATGCGTAACCCGATCACCGGCTGCTAGCACGATAGTTGGGGCATCGCCACCTACTCGATTATCTAGGCGCTCATTTAGGCTGAGCGCCGCTCGCGTGCTGGCCGGCGACGACCCAAACCCATTTTCGCCAATGGGCCTGCTCATGGGCTCCTCGCGCTCCCATTGCACGCCTGGGATCTCCTCCAGGAAACGCGATGCCGGGTTGTAGGAGGGGGTACCCCACGCGGATCGTGAAATTGACCGAGTCACGTAAAGGCGCTCTCGCGCCCTGGTAATGCCGACATACGCCAGCCGGCGTTCCTCCTCAAGTTCCTTTGGATCACCCAGGGACCGCGAATGTGGGAAAATGCCGTCTTCCATGCCGGTTAGGAACACGACCGGGAACTCGAGTCCCTTAGCCGTATGCAAAGTCATCAACGTGATTACGCCCCCACGCTCATCACGGTCGGGTATTTCATCGGCATCGGCCACCAGCGAGACTCGCTCCAGAAAGTCTGTCAGTGTGCCTTCTGGGTGCTCATTGGCAAACTCCTGCGCCACTGACTCAAGTTCCGCCAGGTTTTCCACCCGGGTTTCATCCTGCGGATCAGCCGAACCCTGCAATTCGAATAGGTACCCACTTTGCTCTAGCACCGCCTGCAGGACCATGGCGGCATTGGCCCCCGACTCAACGATCGTGCGTAGGTCAGACAGCATTCGCGTGAAGGCCTCGATGCTGGCCAGTGATCTGGTTGCCACTCCCGGAGCCTCGGCGGCCCGATCAAGTGCTGCAGCGAACGAAATACCGGCCCGCTGGGCAAAAGCATCAACCATGGCTTCGGCACGCTCCCCAATTCCGCGCTTGGGCACATTGAGAATCCGACGCAATGAGACTTCGTCAGTTGGATTGACAAGTGCTCGAAGATAGGCCACGGCATCTCGCACCTCGCGGCGCTCATAGAACCGCACCCCACCCACAACTCGGTATGGCATCCCCACCCGAATGAAAATGTCTTCGACCGACCTCGACTGGGCGTTCGTGCGGTAGAAGACTGCCACATCACTGGACAACAGGCCCACTTCATCGCGCAGGCGCCTGATCTCATTGGAAACGAATGCCGCTTCGTCATGCTCATCATCGGCGACATAACCGATGATCGCCGAGCCAGCGCCGGCATCAGTCCACAAATTCTTGGCCCGTCTGCTGCTGTTGCGGGCGATCACCGCATTTGCTGCCGTCAAGATCGTCTGCGTTGAGCGGTAGTTCTGCTCAAGCACGATAGTTGTGGCATTGGGATAATCCCGCTCGAACTCTTCGATATTGCGAATTGTCGCGCCACGGAATGCGTAGATCGACTGATCGGCATCACCAACAACACACAACTGTCCTGCGGGTAACTCTGGAGTACCGGGACCAACCAACTCCTTGATCAATACATACTGCGCGTGGTTGGTGTCCTGGTACTCGTCGACCAGAATATGTCGAAACCGCCGCCGATAATGCCCTGCGACTTCGGGGAAGAGTTGCATGAGTGCGACGGTTGCTGAGATTAGGTCATCGAAGTCAAATGCGTTGGCGCGCTGCAATCGGCGCTGGTAATCCCGGTAGGCCTCGGCAAGTGTCTGCTCCATGTGATCGACCGCTTGCCGAGCGAATTGCTCGTAGTCGATGAGTTCATTCTTCAGATTCGAGACCTGGGCCAAGAAGGCACGGGGGTTATACCGCTTTGGATCAAGATCGAGCTCGCGGATCACCATGGTCATCAAGCGCAAAGAGTCGGCCTGATCGTAAATCGTGAAGGTGCGGCTGACCCCCAAGCGACCGGCTTCGGCACGCAAAATCCGCACGCAGGCACTGTGGAAGGTTGACACCCACATCGCTCGCGACGAGGCACCGACCAGCTCGGCTACTCGCTCCTTCATTTCACCGGCTGCCTTATTGGTGAAGGTGATGGCGAGGATTTCAGTTGGCCGAGCGTCGCCTGCTTCCAGCAAATGGGCGATTCGACGGGTCAGCACCCGGGTCTTGCCAGAACCAGCGCCGGCCACGATCAACAGTGGGGTAACCCGGTGCTCAACGGCTGCTCGCTGTGCGGGATTTAGATCCGCAGTGAGTTCTGCCATGGCATTAGCGCTGGGTGTCACTGTTTCATCGTAGGCATAACGCCTGACAGAACTTGTTGCCGGCTCGCACTGGCTTAACCGGGCCGAGGGTTAGCGGACGTAACCGACAATCGTCGCGTTCGCGTTCGCGGCCACCGAGGAAGTCACCATGATCTGGCCATCGGCTCCAACCGGGGCTAAAACCAGTGCCGCGTATCGGGTATTGGCCACCACGGGCGCTGATCTAGTCGCCGGCGGCTGCCAGCCAGCGGCGTAAACGCTGACCGTGCCGTCTGCCGTGCTCTTCTTCGTTTGGACGCGCAGCAGCACCGCCTTGAGTTTTTTGACCTTTGGCAACCCAAAGTGGTTTGCCACCTTGTAGGACTTGGTCTCACCCGCAGCAAAACTGCCAGCGAACACCGACCTTGGCGATAGGGCGATCGCGGTACTCGGTGACGCACCGGTGCCGTAACCCAAGACTTCGACGCGGAGGCTGACCGCAGGCTTCTTGGACGCAGCCAAGCGGACCGCGCCGCCAGACACTGGCACCAGCATCACCGCCTTATGCATAGCCGCCTGCGGGAAACGGAATTTCGCAGAGGCGGATTTATCGGTCCGGCCAATTCGCACCGAGCCTTTGCTGGTGGCGTCCTTGCTGGTGATGAAAATTAGGGCCGATGTCGCATCGCCCGGCACCCCCGCCAGGCTCACGGTGCGCTCCTCGCCGGGCTGCAGTGCGCCATCGGTTGTCGACTCGTAGCCGATGATTGACCCAACCGGGAAGAAATCAACCGGGCCGATCGGGGTATTTGGGGCCGGTGCTGCCGGCAGCTCAGTACCCCCGCCCGCGCTGCCCTTGCTCTTCGTGTAGTAGCCGATGACGTCGACACTTAGGTCGGTCGCCCCCGAGGTGGTGGCAAAGACGATGGTGCCTTCGGATGAAACCGGAAGAGTCGCGGTGCCAGTGGTGTCACCGTTCATGATGGCGTTCACCACCGTTTGACTCGCCTGTTGGCCCGGTGACCAGACGCGCACCCGGGAAGCGGAGTTGGATCCTAGGGCTGCGACATTGATTGTGACGCCGGTGACACCGGTCGCCGGAACGCCGCCAACCCCGGTGACTTTCACATAAATGCGATTGCTGTCGCCGGAGTAACGGTCCTGCAGTAGCCGGCAGCGGCCCTCAGCCCCGACACCGGCTCGGGTATTTAGGGCATTGAACGGAGTAATCGCGACCATTTCGCCGGCTGGGGTGCTATCCGTGGTAGTCGCAGTTGATGATTGACCCGTGCAGAAGGGGGCGTCGATCGGTGTGCCATCCCAGAAGGAACCCGTCGCGGTCGCGCCATCCCACGTCAGGGAGATATGAATGTGGTTGCGGTGGCATACGGTGTCGTTACCTTGCTCGGGCTTGCTGAAGCAGCCCTTGAGTTCGGTCCACCCTCGCTCGATGTCATAGCCACGCCAGATGCGGTCATTCCAGCCGATATACATCACGCCAAGGCGAACAGCATTGCCGTATGGGGTGCCGAATTGGTCCGGGCCAAGCAACCAGTTCAAGAATGTCTCGGCATTCGCGCGTTGCTGCGCATCTCGCACGCTGGTCATCCAGTCCAGGGCGCGGCCCTCCTTGTGCTCGCTCTGCCCGCCAATCTCGCAGGAGCGCGGAATCCAAACCGTTTGATCGGCGCCGTAGGTAGCCTTGATCAAATCCGCGAGTCGCTGGGTTCCGGGCTTGGCCGGCGGATCGCATTGGGCTTGACCTTCATACTGGGCAGCCACGTCATAGGTTGGCGGCAACGCCACCGGGTAGCCCGGGACCGCCGCCGGCGGCAACCCCTCCCCGGGCACGGGAGCACCCGCGAGTGGGCCGGTCCAACTACTGGGCTGCCAAACACTGTCGCCCGCTTGGGCTATCGGAATACCGATGACTACCGCCACGGCCACCAGACCCGCGACGAGGCTGATCCGAGACGATCGAGCACCTCGACCCTCGGGTCGGTCAGCGGGCAGGGCACAATGCCCTTGGCGACGGGGAAGCACCCGCCTATCGTGTCATGAGCGTGACGCAAGTGACGCTTGGGACATGGGCGATCCGTGAACAACAGGTGTGTAATTCACCGCAAAAACAGTGGAATTCCCCCTATCAGGGGCTGATGAGGGAGCCGGATGCTCGACGAAGACACCGTGGAACGGGTACTCGTTATCACCGCCCACCCCGATGACGTGGATTTTGGGGCCGCGGGCACGGTCGCGGGCTGGGTGGAGATGGGGATCGCCGTCACCTACTGCATCGTCACCGACGGGGACGCCGGCGCCGGCGACCCGACGGTGCCACGCGGGGAGATCGCCGGGATCCGGCAAGCCGAGCAGCGGGCCGCGGGTGCGGTGCTCGGGGTGCGCGATATCCGATTCCTCGGCTACCGCGATGGCGAACTTACCGTCAGCCATGACCTGCGCCGGGACTTGAGCCGGGTCATTCGACAGGTACGCCCGCAGCGGGTGCTGACCCAGTCGCCAGATCGAAATTGGCAGCGCATCTACGCCTCCCACCCAGATCACCTGGCGGCCGGGGAAGCTGCGCTCTTTGCCATCTACCCCGACGCACGCAACCCATTTGCCCACCCGGCACTCCTACAGGGCGAGGGGCTGGTCGATTGGGCGGTGCCCGAGGTTTGGGTGATGGGATCATCAACGCCAAATCACTATGTCGATGTCACGGACAAGTTCGATCTCAAGATTGCCGCCTTGACAGCGCATACCAGCCAAACCGCACACATGGACGACCTGGCCGGTCGCATCACCGGCTGGCTGACGATGCAGGCGGCCGAGGCTGGGTTACCCGAAGGCCGGCTGGCCGAGGCCTTCATGGTGGTCGACACCGCGTAACGTGGGCAACACTGTGCAACTTCGCCGTGGCGACCCTTTGCTTACCAGAATACTGCGAGCACCACATTCAAAAGGGTGAGCAAGCCGATCGCCGCCCACATCCCGGTCTGCGGCATTGGCTTCTTGCGACCAACGAACGCGAGCACGGTAATGATCGCAACGACGATGAGCTTCACCCCGATCTTCGTCATGTTGAGTTCCTCGTCAACCCCACCCGACTCGGCGATGCCGACCAGCAGCACGCCGGTGACAAGTTGAGTGAGCGCACCGTGCAGCATGGCTGGGTTGACGCCCTTCACGGGTGCCTTCGCCTGCACGATCACCCCGCCCAGCAAGCTAGCCAACCCGACGAAGTGCAGGACAAGAATCAGGTTGTACAGGAATGTCATCAGGTTTACTCCCACTCAATCGTGCCTGGCGGCTTGCTCGTGACATCTAAGGTAACGCGATTGATCTCTCGAACCTCGTTGGTGATGCGTGTCGAGATCCGGGCAACCACGTCATAGGGCAGCCGCGACCAGTCCGCGGTCATCGCATCCTCACTTGATACCGGGCGCAGTACCACCGGATGGCCATAGGTACGACCATCGCCTTGCACCCCAACCGAGCGCACATCAGCCAGCAATACCACCGGGAATTGCCACACCTCGCGGTCCAGCCCGGCTGCGGTCAACTCCTCACGGGCAATGGCATCGGCGGCACGCAGGATGCGAAGGCGCTCAGCGTCGACCGCGCCAACAATGCGGATAGCCAAACCCGGGCCCGGAAACGGGTGTCGCCAGACGATGGCCGGCGGCAGACCCAGATCTAACCCGACCTTACGCACCTCATCTTTAAACAGAGCGCGAAGTGGCTCAACCAAACTGAACTTCAGATCATCGGGCAGGCCGCCCACATTGTGGTGGCTCTTGATATTTGCCGTGCCACTACCGCCGCCGGATTCAACGACATCTGGATACAAAGTGCCCTGCACCAAGAAGTCGACCGGCTCACCATCGGCTGATTCCACTATTCCGCGTGCCGCATCCTCGAAAACCCTGATGAACTCAGCGCCGATGATCTTGCGCTTAGCTTCCGGGTCGCTGACTCCGGCAAGCGCATCGAGGAATCTGTCAGCCGCATCGGCAACGACGAGCTTGACCCCGGTCGCCGCCACGAAGTCACGTTCGACCTGCTCGGCCTCGCCCTTGCGTAGCAGGCCGTGGTCAACAAACACACAAGTCAATTGATCACCTACCGCTCGCTGCACCAACGCAGCGGCCACCGCTGAGTCAACACCGCCAGATAGCCCGCAGATCACCCGACCGCTGCCGACCTGCTCGCGAATCGCCGCAACCTGCACGTCAATGACATTGAGCATCGTCCAGGTCGGGGCAATGTTGGCTATGTCATAGAGGAAGTGGGTGAGTACTGACTGACCATGCTCACTATGAAGGACCTCGGGATGAAATTGGACCCCCGCCATCTGTCGCTCAAGGCTTTCAAATGCCGCAACCGGGGCACCCGCCGATACCGCACTGACCCTGAACCCGGCCGGCGCAACCGCTACCGAGTCGCCATGTGACATCCACACACTTTGGGAATCAGGTAGACCGGCGAACAGGGCACCGGGCTCGGTGACCTGAATTATCGTGCCACCGAATTCGCGCAGCCCCGTCCTATCAACTTTGCCGCCCATCGCCTGCGCCATCGCCTGGAAGCCGTAGCAGATCCCGAAGACCGGTATCCCAAGTTCTAGGATTGATTCATCGAAATGCGGTGCACCCACGTCATAGACACTCGACGGCCCCCCGCTGAGCACGATCGCCGCTGGATTTCGGGCCGCCATCTCCGGCGCCGTGATGGTGTGCGGGACGACCTCAGAGTAGATATTTGCCTCGCGCACCCGGCGGGCGATGAGTTGCGCGTACTGCGCACCAAAATCAACGACTAGGACCGTTGGTTGCACCTGCGTCACCGCCAAAGCCTATGACCGAACAATTCGGTCCCAAGACCCGAGCCACCTGCTCGCCCGCAACGTCAACTGGCGAAGGCACCGAGTAGCAAGAGTGACCCGACGATGGCCAGATCCACCAAGACAGCCACCACCGCGGTGCCGATGATCCAACGCTTGGCGGACCGTGCTCGTTTCCGGGCACTAACCAAGTCCCCAGCCCGAAGTGCAGAGGTGGTGCGCAGGGCTTGGATGATCGCGATCACTCCAAGGGGTAGGAAGCCCAGTGCGGCCACGACGATGGCCCAACCCAGGTGCGCAGACGGCGAATTCCCCGAGTCGGCTGCCTCGGGGCTAGCTGATGGGTCGGGAGCCGGGTCAATAGTCATCGATTGAACCCTATCCGGGGGTGAAATTTGGATACCCCGCGCGAAGTCTGGGGAACTCCGCTACCGTAACGCCATCACATTCCCCGCGGGAAGGAACCCTATGGCCCACATCTCCGTGAAAGTTGATGGCACGTCTTATCAGGGCGAGGTGGAACCGCGCAAACTCCTCGTGCATTGGCTCCGAGAAGACATCGGCCGGGTCGGAACCGTGGTGGGTTGCGATACCTCAAACTGCGGCGCATGCACCGTGCTGCTGAACGGGCGCAGCGTTAAATCCTGCAGCGTCCTAGCAGTGCAGGCAGATGGCTGCGAGGTGACAACGATTCAGGGGCTGGCAGATGGAAACGACTGGCACCCGGTGCAAACCGCATTCAAGGAGTGCCACGGCTTGCAATGCGGGTACTGCACACCGGGCATGGTGATGGCCGCGGTGGATTTGCTATCGGAGAATCCCACACCCTCGGAGAGTGAAATCCGAGAAGGGCTAGAAGGCAATCTTTGCCGTTGCACCGGATATCACAACATCGTTAAGTCCGTTTCCTACGCCGCTGATCTCATGTCGGCCGGCCCCGCGAAAGGTGCGAAATGACAGCTGCCGTCGAAACAGACACCGCAATCGGTAAGCCGATTCGCCGCAAGGAAGACGCGCATCTGCTGCACGGGCAGACAAATTGGACCGACAACATCCAACTGCCTGGAACCGTGCACATGGCAATCCTGCGCAGCCCGATGGCACATGCCAAAATCACGAAACTTGATGTATCGGGGGCCCTGAAGCAGCCGGGAGTCGTGGCCGCATACGGAGCGAAGGAACTCGGTGATCTAAATGGCGGAGTGCCATGCGTTTGGCCGGTAACCGATGACATCAAGATGCCCGCATTTCCGGCGCTGGCAATCGACAAGGTCCGACAGGTCGGTGACTGCGTAGCGGTGGTTCTTGCCACCAGTGTCGCAGCCGCTGTCGACGCTCTCGACTCAATCGTAGTCTCCTATGAGCAGCTACCCGCTGTCACTGACATGGAAGCAGCCCTTGGAAGTGGCAGTGCGCTAGTCCACGACGAAATCGAGACGAATGCCTGCTACGTCTACAAGATGCCCTGCGGCGACTATGAAGCCTCGCGGGCAAAGGCCGATGTCGTAGTGGCCAGGCGATTCATCAATCAACGACTGATCCCAACATTCATGGAACCACGCTCGGTGGTCGCCGCGCCAATGGGCATGAGTGACGAAATCACCATCTGGTCAGCAACCCAGATTCCGCACGTTCTACGAGTCCTGCTGGCACTAGTGACCGGAATCCCGGAGAACAATCTTCGCGTCGTGGCACCAGATGTTGGCGGTGGTTTCGGTGGCAAACTCCAGTGCTACCGGGAGGAGATCCTCGTCACGAACCTAGCTAAGAAGCTCGGTCGGCCGGTTAAATGGACCGAGACCCGAAGCGAGAATCTGGTCGCAACCCATCATGGTCGCGACCAGATTCAAGATATTGAAATCGCTGCCACCAAAGACGGCAAGATCTTGGGCCTTAAGGTCACCCTGCTCGCCAACATGGGTGCCTACTTGCAGATCATCACGCCTGGCGTACCACTCCTTGGCATGTTCATGTACCCGGCGATCTACAAGATGGATTCATACGACTTCACCTGCACGGGTGTGTTCACCAATAAGACGCCGACCGACGCCTATCGCGGGGCCGGCCGGCCCGAATCCACTTATGCGATCGAGAGAATCGTCGATGAGTTGGCTGCCGAAATCGGCATGGAGCCGATGGAGTTGCGGAAGAAAAACTGGATCAAACATGAGGAATTCCCCTTTACCACCGTTGCCGGATTAACGTACGACACGGGCAACTACGAAGCTGCGACTGAAAAAGCCCTTGCAATGTTCGACTACGACGGCCTAAGGGCCGAGCAGGCACAGCGCCGGGCATCCGGTGACCCAGTGCAACTTGGCATCGGAATATCAACATTCACCGAAATGTGCGGGCTCGCCCCCTCCCGAACCCTAGGCGCGCTTAAGTACGTAGCCGGCGGCTGGGAGCACTGCACGGTACGCGCACTCCCAACCGGCAAGATCGAAGTGGTAACCGGGACATCTCCCCACGGCCAAGGCCACGAGACGGCTTGGAGCCAAATCGCCAGCAGCATCCTTGGCGTTCCAGTTGAGGACATTGAAGTGATCCACAGTGATACCGGTCGCGCGCCTTACGGCATGGACACCTACGGCTCTAGGTCACTTGCCGTCGGCGGGCAGGCGATCAAGGCCGCCAGCGAGCGCCTCGTCGAGAAGGCCCGGGTAATTGCCGCGCACCAACTCGAGTGCAGTGCATCGGACTTGGAATTCGTCAATGGCAGTTTCCAAGTGAAGGGCGACCCGAGTAAGTCACAGGCGCTGGGTGCGGTTGCCTTCGAGGCCTTCACGGCACACAATCTGCCGCCGGGCGTAGAACCGACCTTGCAGGCTGAGGCCACAATCGACCCTGAGGATTTCTCGTATCCGCACGGGACCCACTTAGCTGCCTTGGAAGTCGATACCGAGACGGGGCAGGTCAAGCTTCGCAAATATGTCTGCGTAGATGACGTGGGCATGCAGGTGAACCCAATGATCGTCGAAGGTCAAGTTCATGGTGGTGTTGCCCAAGGCATCGCACAGGCGCTTTTTGAGGGCGCCGAGTACGACGACGACGGTAACCTGCTGACCGCGAGCCTCGCCGATTATCTAATACCGAGCGCTGCGGACCTACCCTCGTTCGAGACCGGATCTACCGTCACCCCTTCGACCACGCACCCACTAGGGACTAAGGGCGTTGGCGAAGCCGGGACAATCGCATCAACGCCAGCAATCATCAATGGCATTGTCGACGCTCTCAGACACCTTGGAGTAACAGACGTTGCCATGCCCGCCGCACCGCAGACCGTGTGGCGAGCAATTCAAACTGCTAAGGGAGGTGCCAAATGATTCCCGTCGAATTCGATTATGTGAAGGCGACATCCATCGATCAGGCGCTTGCTGCCTTGAAGTCAGGGGGCGAGGACTCCAAGATAATTTCCGGTGGCCAATCACTCCTGCCAGTACTGAGACTGCGAATGGCCGAGCCATCGGTCCTGGTCGACTGCGGCGGCATCGATGAGATGCTCGGCGTCCGGGACGACGGTGATTCGATAACCATCGGGGCGGCGACAACCCACCACGGTGTCATGAGCAACTCCTTGGTGCAAAAGCACGCACTCTTGCTGGCGCAGGCAACCGCCACCGTGGCAGATCCGGCTATTCGGCATCGGGGCACCACCGGCGGCGCCCTGGCCCATGCCGATCCGGCCAGTGATATCCCAGCCGCGGCGTTGGCACTTGATACATCCTTCGTGATCGCTGGTCCAGGTGGTAGGCGAACTGTCGCGGCCAAGGACTTCTTCCTTGATTACTTCACCACCGCCGTCGGCCCGGATGAAATCCTGGTCAGTTTCAGTATCCCCAAGTGCGACTGGGGCAGTAGCTATTCGAAGTTTAACCGAACGGCACAGGCCTGGGCCATTGTCGGAGTTGCTGCCGTTGTCAATGTCCAAGGCGGGGTTATCAAGGAGGCCCGCATCGGCCTCACCAATATGGCTCCGACCGCCGTCCGTGCAAGCACGGTGGAAGCAGCACTTGTTGGCGCCTCATCGCCGGCTGACATCACCGCAGCGGCAATGCATGCGGCCGATGGAACTCGGGCAACAAGTGACCTCCATGCCCAGGCCGATTACCGGGAGCACCTGGCCCGGGTCATCACGGCGCGGGCGGTTCGGGCAGCCTCCGGCATCTAGCCCGGCCGCCGCGACTTCCCGCTTTCGCATTCAGATAGCGGTAAGGGGTAAACGCAGGGCAGCAGGCGCGTGATCAGGTACTACCGGGTTCTTCGGCGCGACCGGTTGTATCCGCAGATAAGGCTGGCCAAGTTCCGGTCGTAGGTCCGCCTCACCCTTGTTCGGCCACAGTGCCATAGCCCGCTCGGCTTGGGCGGTGATGGTCAGCGAAGGGTTCACGCCAAGGTTCGCCGTGATTGCCGCGCCGTCAACCACATGCAGCCCCGGGTGGCCGAATGCGCGGTGATAGGCGTCAATCACCCCGTGATCAGCGTCCACGCCGATTACGCAACCGCCAACAAAATGCGCGGTCATCGCAGCGTCGAAATTCTCGAAAACACTGCTTCCCGGAACCCCACCGATCTTCTGCGCCACCCGCTTGATGACATCGTGGGCCACCGGCAGATAGGTGGGTGCTGGATTAGACTCATCTTTCTTAGTAGTCAAATGCCAACGGCCAAAACGCGATCGCGTGCCTACTGTGGTCAATGAGTTATCAACCGGTTGCATCACCAGCGAGATAACCGCACGCTCGCTCCACCGGCGCACATTAAGCAGTGACACCGCATTACGCCGTTGACGCACGAGTTCACCGGTCCAGATTTTCCAACGGGCTTTGCCCATTTGCGGGACGGTGATTACCGACTGCAACAGACCCATCGAATTAGAACCCTTGCCGTACCGCACAGGCTCCACATGGGTATTTGGATCCGGGAACCAACTAGAGGTGATAGCCACCCCCTGCGTGTAGTCGCTCGCCGAGGAGTTCGAGATGGCTCCGAGAATCGATTCGGAGTTGGTCCGAGACAGCCGGCCCAGTCGCTTTGATAGGCGCGGCAACTTGCCCGTATCACTCATTTGATGCAGTAATTTCTGCGTGTTGTAGGTGCCGGCCGCCATGATCACGTGCGCTGCGCTGAAGGATCTCGTGCGCTTACCAAGATGCAAGCCAGTACGGACAGTGCTGACTTCGTAGCCGCCACCGGCGCGCTCAGCAATCTCGGTCACGGTGGTGAGCGGGTGCACGCACGCACCCGCCAGCTCGGCCAGCCCTAGATAATTCTTGGGCAAAGTGTTCTTGGCGCCATGTCGGCACCCCGTCATACATTCACCGCATTCAATGCAACCGGTGCGATCTGGGCCAACACCTCCGAAGAAAGGATCTGGTTTCACGACACCGTGGCCCGCCCCGAAATAAACTCCGACCGGCGTGAGCCGGAAGGTGTGACCAACCCCCATGTCATCGGCGACGGCCTTCATGACCAAGTCACTTGGAGTCATCGTCGGATTCTCAGCGACCCCGAGCATTCGGGCCGCCTGGTCGTAGAACGGTGTCAACTCATCGGCCCAGTCGGTGATATCGACCCACTGCGGATCGGTGAAGTACTTCTTACCGGGCACGTACAACGTGTTCGCATAGTTCAAACTGCCGCCACCAACACCTGCGCCGGCAAGTACCACGACATCCTTCAGTACATGGATGCGTTGGAGCCCCGTCAGGCCCAGCTTCGGTGCCCACAAGAACCGCGATAGGTGCCACGAGTTCTTTGGATAAGTGGATTCATCGAACCGGCGCCCCGCCTCAAGCACGCCTACCCGATAGCCCTTTTCGACTAATCGAAGAGCTGAGACCGAACCGCCGAAGCCGGATCCGATAATGATGACATCGAAATCCATTTCGCTACCAGGCATCCATGCTCCCCAATCCGTGGGCGTTACTTGAAGCCAAATTTCTTCATGGCCCCTACCGCTGCCACGAGCGTGCCACCCCAGCGTTCATTTGACCACCCGAACGGGGCGCCGAAGCCAAGAGCCCGTTGCGTGGCGATGGTCTGCGCCTCCGTGTATTTCAAGAATCCCTCCGCGCCATGGCGGCGCCCGAGCCCCGAGTCACCCATGCCACCCATCGGCGCCCGAACGCTCCCCCACGCCGCTGCATAGCCCTCGTTGATATTTACGGTGCCGGCCTTGAGCTGAGCGGCGATCTTGTTGCCGGCATAGGTATCGCTAGTTAGGACTGAGGCGTTCAACCCGTACACGGTGTCATTGGCCAAAGCGACCGCCTGCTCGTCGGAGTTAACCGGGTAGACCGCGACCACCGGGCCAAAAGTCTCATCCCGGCACAATTTCATGTCTTCGCTGACCCCGGCCAAGACCGTTGGCTCAAAGTAGTACGGACCGACTTCAGGGCGTGCCTTCCCACCGACGAGCACCTGCGCACCGTGCGCAACCGCATCGGCTAGGTGCGCCTGAACTCGATCCAGCTGGTTCTGCGAAATAAGCGACCCCATATCCGCGCCCCAGCCAAGTTCAGGGACCATTCGCATCCCGGCGACTCGTGGCAGGAATAGGTCCAAGAATGGCTGCATCACCTCCTCATGGATATACATCCGCTCAATGGAGATACATAACTGACCGGCGTTCGCGAAGCAGGCTCGCACTGCGATTTCTGCGGCGCGTTCAAGATCTGCATCCGCACGAATGATCATCGCGTTCTTGCCGCCGAGCTCAAGGGAGCAGCCAATGAGTCGCTCACCGCAGCGGCGAGCGACTTCGCGGCCGACCTGTGTCGACCCAGTGAACATCACATAATCAACGCGATCGATGACCATCGGCCCGACATCGGCACCGGCCCCGGTTACCACTCGGATAACCGACTCCGGGACCCCGGCCTCAATCATCAGATCAACTACCCACAGGGCGGTCAGCGAGGTTTTCGAATCCGGCATCAGCACCACCGCGTTACCGGCCAGCAAGGCCGGAATCGCATCACTTGCCGCCAAGGTGAGCGGGTAGTTCCAGGGCGAGATGATCCCGACTACCCCCTTTGGGCGCCGTAACTCCTGAACCCCTATCAGGACTGGCAACGCCCCACGATGGCGAACGGGCCTCATCAAGCGTGCAGCATCCCGCGCGTAATGCCGGGCGTTAATCAGGACATCGAGGATCTCCTCGATTGCATCGCGACGAGCCTTGCCCGTCTCGAGCTGAATTATGTCTAAGCCTTCGTCCCGTCGCTCCAAGACCAGGTCATGGAACTTCAAGAAGATGCGAGCGCGCTCTTGCACCGGCCGCTGGGCCCACCACCGCCCCGCTTTGCGCGCGGTGGCCACAGCAGCAGTCACGTCAAGTTCGGTTGAGATGGGCAGTGCATAAAAGGCAGTTCCACTGAACGGAGCCAGCACTTCAATTGATCTGGGATTCGCCCCTACCGCCGCATGCCCAAGAAGTCGCCGGACAACGGCAGGCTCCATCTCAACCCCAGCAGCGACGCTCACGTCAACCCACTCATGCGGTAACTACCATCTCCACCCGTTGGAATTCCTTTAGATCGCTGTAGCCTGTTGTTGCCATCGCCTTACGCAGCGCGCCAGCGATGTTCATGGCCCCGGCCGCGTGAGTTGATGGTCCGTTCAATACCTCCGCGAAGGAGCCGACCTGGGTCAACAGGTTTCGCTGCCCCCGCGGTAGGTGCGCGTGCCAGGCTTCGGCGCCCCAGTGCGCACCGCCACCGGGGGCGTCGGCGGCTCGTGCCAGTACCGATCCGAGCATCGCCGCATCCGCGCCACACGCAAAGGCGCGTACGATATCGCCACTTTGCCCCATCGAGCCGTCTGCGATCACATGTACGTAGCGACCACCCGACTCGTCGAGATAGTCCCGTCGCGCAGCCGCAACATCTGCGACCGCGCTCGCCATCGGAACCCGCACTCCCAACACATCGGAGGTGGTCATTGATGAACCACCGCCAAAGCCAACGAGCACCCCGGCCGCACCGGTGCGCAACTGGTGCAGGGCCGATTGGTAGGTGGCACACACGCCCACGATCACCGGAACATCGAGCTGGT
>SYJA01000043.1 GCA_005798555.1 Actinomycetota bacterium | reverse complement strand
GGCTACGACGAGATGCTGCGCGTACCGTTCATCTTCCACAACCCCGAGCTCTTCCGCGGTCACGTGACAAGCGATGCCCTGACGAGTCATGCAGATCTCATCCCGACGATGCTCGGCCTAGCCGGGTTGGACGAGCTTTCACTCGGAAGGCAGTTGAGCAGTTCGCATACCCAGGTTCGGCGACTGGTTGGCCAGGACCTCTCAGGCATCTTGCTGGGAGAGGAGGATACGGCGCGGTTGGAAAAGAGCCCGGTCTACTTCATGACCGACGATCAGCCGTTCAAGGGCGCCAATGCGGTTTCAGTGACCGGGTTGCCCTATACCCCGGTCGATCAGCCGAACTGCGTCGAGACAGTCGTCGCCTACCTGCCGACCGGCCCGGTCGGGACAAAGGAGCGATGGAAGTACTCACGTTATTGGGATAACCCGCAGTTCTGGACGACGCCGAATGTGCAAGACGTCATGACAATCGTTGCGGGCAGAGTGAACCAGCCGGGCAATAAAGTCGCCACGACGGTGGTGAAACAGGCCAACCCGACCGGCGAACAGATCGCACCACCGGCCGATCAGTTCGAGTTGTATAACGCGAGCACTGACCCTGCCGAACTGACAAACCTCTACGGAAACCCAAGCTACATCGGCACCCAACAGGTCATGGCGGCGCTCCTGAACGCCGAGCGCACGGCAAAGCGATTGGCGCCAACGGAGCAACCTTGGGCTGACGGCACCATGCAGCAGTTCCCGTTCGTCCCGAACTAGGGGTGACTGCGATTCCTTGGCTAGGTGATTATTTTGGCGGTGGCGGTGGGATTTGAACCCACGGTGGAGTTCCCCCCACACACGCTTTCGAGGCGTGCTCCTTTGGCCGCTCGGACACGCCACCGCGAAGAACTTTACAAGCGCCGCGGGCACCAGCCGCAATCAGGATGGGGGCCAGCAGGTATTTGCCAGCTGCCTGAGCCCAAGGAGCGGAGGATAGGGGATTTGAACCCCTGAGGGGTTTCCCCCAACCCGCTTTCCAAACGAGCGCCATAGGCCACTAGGCGAATCCTCCGCTCCGGAGATTACAAGTGCTCGCCCCTGCCGGTGCACGTGGCTACCGGTATTCCCGGCACGGGTGCGACGGCGTTATCCTTGCGGTTGACCCCTCGTGCGGCGTCACCTCGCTGAACCCCCCCAGGGCCGGAAGGCAGCAAGGGCAGGCGGGCTCTGATGGGTGTGCGGGGGGTCCCTGTATCGGCCCGCAACTTATCTAGCCTGCAACCGCGAGCGTGGTCATAGTGGGCAGTTAAGGTGGCGCTTGTGTCTATGGCTTTGTATCGCACCTATCGCCCGGCAACCTTGGACGAAGTCGTCGGTCAGGAGCATGTCACCGGCCCGCTGCGCAGAGCCTTAACCAATGACCGCGTCCATCACGCATATTTGTTTGCCGGTCCACGTGGCTGCGGCAAGACCTCAACCGCGCGCATCATGGCCCGCTCCCTTAACTGCGAGCAGGGTCCAACCCCGGATCCGTGCGGCATCTGCCAAAGTTGCACCGACCTTGCGGCCAATGGCCCGGGCTCACTTGATGTGATCGAACTTGATGCGGCCAGCCACGGTGGTGTTGACGACACCCGCGATCTGCGCGAGCGCGCCATGTTCGCCCCGGCGTCATCGCGTTACAAGATCTACATCATCGACGAAGCGCATATGGTCTCATCGGCGGGGTTCAACGCCCTGCTTAAGTTGGTTGAAGAGCCACCGGAGCACGTGCGGTTCATCTTTGCGACCACCGAGGCTGAGAAGGTGCTGCCGACCATCCGGTCGCGCACCCACAACTACACCTTCCGGCTGCTGCCGGTGAAATTACTGCAGGAGCACCTGGCCACCGTCTGCGCGGCCGAGGGCATCTCGGCCGAGCCGGCGGCCTTGGCCTTGATAGCTCGGGCGGGCGCCGGCAGTGTGCGCGACAGTTTGTCGGTACTTGGCCAGATCATCTCGGGCAGTGGCCCCGATGGCGTGACCTACGCCGAGGCGGTGTTGCAGTTGGGCATGACCGACGCCACCTTGCTAGATGAAGCCATTGATGCTCTAGCTGCTCATGATGGTGCGGCGCTCTTCATCGTCATCGATCGCGTGATGGAGGCCGGACATGAGCCGCGCCGCTTCGTCACGGATCTTCTCGAGCGGCTGCGCGACCTTATTGTTTTGCAAAATGTGCCAGGGGCCGTCGAAACCGGGTTGATCGATGCACCAGATGATCAGGTGGCTCGTGAGATCGAGCAGGCGCGCCTCTTCGGTGCCGCTGAACTCGCGCGTGCTGCTGATGTGGTGAACGAAACCTTGAGCGCGCTCAAGGGGGCCACCGCACCGCGGCTGCAACTTGAGTTGATGGCCTCGCGCCTGCTCCTGCCGGCGGTCGATGCTGATGAGCGTGGGTTTCTCGCACGCCTAGACCAACTCGAACGGCGCATGTTGACCGGTGAGTTCCAGCAGGTAGTTGCAGCGCGGTCAGGCGCTGCGCCAGCCGCTGCAAGTGCACCAGCACCGCCGGCGCGCCCCCGCAAGCTGTCAGAAGTCGCCCCATCGACCGGCAAGGCGGCGGCTAGTGCCGAGCCGGTGGTTACCGAACCGGCGGCTGCCCAGCCGGTTGAAATCGTCGAGGCAAGTGCCGCGGGCCTGCCCGAGCTGAAGTCGATGTGGCCGGCGGTGCTTGACGCCGTTAAGGCTTATTCCCGTGTGGCGTGGGTGCTCTTTAGTGTCTCGGCACCATTGTCGCTCGAAAATAGGGTGCTGGCCGTGGGCCTTGATAATGCGAACAAGATCAACAATGCGCGCGCGAGCGGCCACGATGAGCGCCTGCGGCAGGCAATCCTCGACGTGATGCACCTTGACGTCAAGATTGATGTAGTGCTCGCACCCGATGTGGGCGGGGCGGTCACTGCGACCGGCGCCAAGCGCACCGGGCCGCAGGTCACCGATACCCCGAGCATGGACGACGAGAACATGGACGACGCTGTTGGCGTTGACCTAGCCCTGCGAGAGCTCGGTGCCACCCAAATCGGCGAGATCGAGCACTGACGTGTATGAAGGCGTAGTCCAAGACCTGATCGATGAGTTAGGTCGGCTCCCTGGCGTCGGCCCCAAGAGTGCGCAGCGGATTGCCTTCTACATTCTCGCTAGCGATCCAATTGACGTCGAGCGCTTGGCTCATGCGCTCCGCGAAGTAAAGGACAAGGTGCAGTTCTGCATTGTCTGCGGCAATGTGGCCGAGGAAGATCACTGCCGCATCTGCCGTGACCCAAAGCGCGATCTTACGATCTTGTGTGTTGTTGAGGAATCCAAGGATGTAGTCGCGATCGAGAAGACCCGTGAATTCCGCGGGCGCTATCACGTACTAGGCGGTGCCATCAGCCCAATCGAAGGTATCGGCCCAGACGCGCTGCGGATTCGCGAGTTGATCGCGAGGTTGGCCGATGGCGCGATCACCGAAGTTATTCTGGCAACGGATCCGAACCTAGAAGGTGAAGCCACCGCAACTTACCTAGCGCGGTTGATCACGCCTCTTGGTATCGCGGTGTCACGGCTGGCAAGTGGCCTGCCGGTCGGCGGCGACCTTGAGTATGCCGATGAAGTCACCCTAGGTAGGGCATTTGAAGGTCGGCGCCTCGTGTAAAGGTGTCGCCAGGCCTGACCTCGATAACCGGCCACGAAGCGGCAGTTATTAGAATTATGCATTGTGTCCTTGATCGTGCAGAAATTCGGTGGCTCCAGCCTGGCCGATGCCGCCAGTGTGAAGCGGGTGGCCCGCCGAATTGTCGATACCAAATTGGCCGGGCATCAGGTCGTGGTGGTTGTTTCGGCCATGGGTGATACCACCGATGAGCTGCTGGACCTCGCCGAGCAGGTATCCCCAAACCCCCCGGCCCGCGAACTCGACATGCTGTTGACCTCAGGTGAGCGCATCTCGATGGCTCTGGTGGCGATGGCCATCTCGGACCTAGGGGCCGATGCCCGGTCATATACGGGCTCACAGGCCGGTTTGATCACCGACTCGGCCCATGGCGCGGCCCGCATTATCGACGTGACCCCGGGGCGGATTAAAGAGGCAATTGCCGACGGTGCGATCCCGATCGTCGCCGGATTCCAAGGGGTGGCCCAAGACACCAAGGACATCACCACCCTTGGCCGGGGCGGTTCGGACACCACCGCGGTTGCGCTGGCGGCAGCCCTTGAGGCCTCGGTCTGTGAGATCTATACCGATGTCGATGGCGTCTTCAGCGCTGATCCCCGAGTGGTACCGCTCGCCCGGCAGGTGCCATTTATCACCTATGAAGAAATGCTCGAACTCGCAGCCGTTGGCGCCAAAGTTTTGCACCTGCGCTGCGTGGAGTATGCACGGAGATTTGATCTACCCATTCACGTGCGTTCGTCATTCTCTGATCGCGAGGGCACATTTGTCATGTCACCGGCTGCGATCGCAGCCGCGGTAGCCGAAGGAAGAGCCATGGAACAACCCATCATTTCTGGAGTCGCGGCCGACATCAATGATGCGAAAATCACGGTAGTGGGTGTGCCCGATAAGCCTGGCCGCGCGGCCGCCATCTTCCGTGCCTTGGCCAACGCCGGCATAAATGTCGACATGATCGTGCAGAACGTGTCGGCGGCATCGACCGGCCGCACCGATGTGACCTTCACCTGCCCGCAGGGGGTTGCGCGGCAGGCAACCAGGGCATTGGAGAAAGAGCAAACTGCCATCGGTTTCGAATCCTTGTCAGTTGACGATCAAATCGCAAAGGTCTCCCTTGTTGGTGCTGGCATGCGTTCGCATCCCGGTGTCTCAGCGACCTTCTTCTCGGCCCTTGCGGACGCCGGCATCAACGTCGAAATGATCTCGACCTCCGAAATCAGGATTTCCATTGTCACCCGGGTTGATGATGCCAAGCGCGCGGTGCAGGCACTGCATACCGCTTTTGGCTTAGACGCAGATGGTGAGGCGGTTGTTTACGGAGGTTCCGGCAGATGAGCCGCAAGCCAGTTGTTGCGGTAGTCGGGGCAACCGGTCAAGTAGGCACCGTAATGCGCCGACTCCTTGACGAACGCGATTTCGGGATGCAGCAGGTGAGATTCTTCGCATCGGCGCGGTCAGCAGGCAGCACCTTGCCTTGGCGTGGCACGGATATCCTTGTCGAGGATGCGGCGACCGCCGATTTAACCGGCATTGATATTGCACTTTTCTCCGCAGGTGGGGCGTCGTCAAAGGAACTGGCGCCGAAGTACGCGGCAGCGGGCGCAATCGTCATCGATAACTCATCGGCTTGGCGGATGGACCCGGATGTGCCACTTGTGGTGAGCGAGGTCAACCCGCAGGCGATTGGCGAGGCCCGCAAAGGGATTATCGCCAACCCCAATTGTACGACGATGGCTGCCATGCCGGTGTTGCAGCCCCTGCACGCTGAGGCCGGGCTGCGCCGACTAGTGGTTAGTTCATACCAAGCGGTGTCGGGCAGTGGACTCGCCGGTGTCAAGGAACTCGATGATCAGGTAAGGGCGGCGATCAGTCAGGACATTTCAGGTCTTACCCATGATGGCGGGGCGGTCATATTCCCGCAGGCGCAAAAGTACGCGCGCACCATCGCATTCGATGTCATCCCGCTAGCTGGAAATCTAGTTGATGACGGCTCCCTCGAAACCGATGAGGAGCAAAAACTGCGCAATGAGAGCCGCAAGATTCTGAACATCCCTGATCTGCTCGTGTCAGGTACGTGCGTGCGGGTTCCGGTATTCACCGGGCACTCGCTAGCGATAAATGCCGAGTTCGACCGGCCAATAACGGTGGAGCGGGCTACTGCGCTGTTAGCCGTTGCGCCTGGTGTTCAGTTATCAGAGGTGCCAACGCCGCTGCAGGCGGCCGGCGCTGACCCGTCATTCGTCGGGCGGATACGTCAAGACTCTTCGGTGGCCGGCGGCAAAGGGCTGGCGTTATTCGTAAGCAGCGACAATCTGCGTAAGGGCGCCGCACTGAACGCGGTGCAGATAGCTGAACTAGTGGCGGCCAACCTGCCCGATTAACCGGGCCAGCACAATTAGTTACTCGTCGTTGCTTTCGAAGCAGGCCGCATACTGTGAGCAGCACATCGCATTTACGTGCGCTGGGCTCGCGGTGCCGCTGATTCCGGCAGCACCTGGGCGTACCCAGGTGACCTTGAGTGCCAGGCGATCAACGGGGGCGGCGCTGATGGGTGCCGCAACTGAATTGGTCGTCATTTTGGTGCCTCCGGTCCGGGAACATGCATTATGTCACTAGGTGGTGAAGAGTATGGGAACACGCTTTTAGTGAAATTACAAGTGCAATTGTCGGTATTTCACGACAACCATGCCGGGAGCGGGTCCTAGGCGCCGCGCCCGCGCCCACCCGTTGCCCTATGCGGCTAATCAGATGTGGGTCCATAGGGAAGTCGTCGGGGATTCCTTGACGTTTCGCTGTTGCTTTTTGGCGGTTGCGGTGTTTCCATTGAGGGTGGCTGATTTGCGGGCCGCTAACCCTTTGGGAAGGAGAATTAAATGCCTAGTGTGGAAGTTAGTGCCCCGGTTAGTTCGGTGGCCAGTGATCGGTTGGCACTTGGTGTTGGTTGGGTGCGCCCGGGTGTGGCCGGTATCGGCGGCACCCTAAACCCGGGGCAATACGGGGTAGGGGTATGTGGCCGGTATACGGCGGGAAATTGTTTTGAGGGTAACGAAGAGTAGCACGCTGTCACCCCGCTAGGTGGGGTGTTTAAACCTTGTTGCTGGCCCCTGACCGCTGTCGGCCCGGGGCCAGTTTACTGCTCGAGTAGTACCCGAAGGTGCGCAACACTTGGATCCACGGCGCCGCGGACCCAACCGTAAGGGGCCTGCGCGGTGGCCTGCAGGAACTCGACCACCTGCGCTGTGACCACCTCACCGGGCAAGATGTTGGCAACTCCCGGCGGGTAGGCGGCCAAGGTGTCAACCGAAATGCGGCCCACCGCCTGCGCTGCCGGCACCTGCTCGGCGGCGGCGAAGTAGGCATCGCGCACATCGCGGGCCCTTGGCCCCGTCTGGGGCAACGCGATTGGCTGCCGGTCTCTTACCCGGTGCACGTATTCATCCGCCGCCGGCATCGAGTGCAGTGCGTTGACGATGAACTGCGCGTCGATGCGACTACCGGCTCCGACAATTGCGACGATGACCGAGTCCGTCGCCATTTCCACATGGATGCGGCTACTTGCTTCGAGCAGGCGTCGAGCCTGGAAGCCAGGTACCCCGCCCGAGCCTGTGTTTATCACGACATGCAGCGGATCCAAGGCAATCACATCGGCTGATGCGAGCATCGCAGGTCCGGGATCAGTGAATCGCCCGCCTTGCGCAATTAGAGCGCGCACAAGGTTCGCATCATCGATGCTGGCGCGGATGCGCTCATGACCTAGGAGACATAGATCGCGACGCGCCACATCTAGTGAACCGAGCAACAACGCCGATGGGCTAGTTGATTGCAAGGCGGTAAGAGCTCGGGTAATCGGCGCTTCTAGGAGGTCAGCGAATGGCCCGTGCCCAAGATGCAGCATTGCCGATTGCGAGAGGCTTCCGGCGAGTTTATGGGTACTTGAGATGACCAGATCCGCACCGCTTGCTAGCGCGCTCGCCGGCAGATCGGGGTGGAAGCCAAAGTGGCTACCCCAAGCCTCATCGACAACAAGTGGAACCCCGTGTCGGTGGGCGACGCCGGCCAGTGCGCGCACATCACCAACCGCGCCGAAATACGACGGAGTGACGACGTAGGCTGCAGCAGCTCCCGGATGCATGGTGAGCACTTCGTCAAGCGCCGCTGGGGTCACGCCGTGGGCGATCCCGAGGTTTACATCAACATTTGGGTGGACGAACTCCAACCGCATTCCCGCCAAGATGGCGCCGTCAATGACGGAGGTGTGCACCGAACGTTGCACCACCGCGTGCCCGCTGAGCGCGCGCAGGGCGAGGCAGGCCGCATGGTTGCCCTGCGAGGCGCCGTTGGTCAAAAACCAGGTGCGCTTAGCGCCCCAGGCATCGGCTGCCAGGTCGAGGGCTTCCTGCAGGGGGCTGGGTCCGGGTTCGGCAGCAGGTGAAAGGTCGACTCCTTCGGTGAACATCGGGACATCCATGGCGAGTAGCTGCGGCCCGGCCAGTGCCATCAACGATGGGTAATTGGCCGGCTGATCTTGATGGCCTGGCACCCCAAGCCGCACCCACCCTTGCCCGGCATTAAGTTGGAGAGCGGCGGCATATGGGGCGCGATCTTGCCGATCGGCGTTAGTTGACATACCCGTTTCCTACTCCCAAAGGAACTAGGGGTTATCGGCGGGGCCAAAACCAGTTTGGAAACAATCTTGCGAAAGTGCCACCAGATCTGACGACCCCGCCCACAATTGCCCAAGAAGTACCCATGCCCACGCAATTTAGGGAGTCAAATAATGCGCACCTGGAAGACAGTCGCCACCGCAAGCATTCTCGCGGTCACCGCGGTGTTTGCGGTTGGTTGTAGTTCTAGTAGTGGATCCACGGCACAAAGTGCGGCACCCGCACCCGCGGCACCGGAAAGTGCTGCGCCCGCAGCCCCGGCGACGGAGCCAAGTGAGGCGGCGCCCGCAGAGCCCACCACATTGCTTGAGCGGATCCAACGTGATGGGGTGCTGCGAGTTTCCACAGACCCGGCGTATCCACCGCAGTCCTCATTTGACGAGGCCACGGGCGAGTGGGCGGGCTTCGATATCGATGTTGCCACCGAGATCGCTAATAGGCTGGGTACGACGGTGCAGTGGGAGACGCCATCATGGGATGTTCTGACCGCGGGCAACTGGAATGATCGCTGGGATGTCTCAGTTGGCTCGATGACGATCACCGAGGAGCGGGACAAAGTTCTTCAATTCACGACGCCCTACTATTTCACGCCGGCTGGGGTTGCGGTTGGAGCGGGTAGCGACGTCACCTCGGTCGACCAGCTGTCGGGTAAGAAGGTCGGTGTTTGCGGTGCTTGCACATATGAGTTCTACCTAAACCGCACACTTAAGATACCGGGTTTTGAATTCTCATTCGTGGTGCCTGAGGATGTCGAGTTGGTCACCTACGACACCGACTCCACGGGTATTCAAGATCTCGCGCTGGGGCGTATCGACGCGATGGTCTCATCTGCTCCAACTTTGGAGGAGGCGATCAAGAAGGGCAAGAAGATCGCGCTGCTTGGCGATGCGATCTTCCAGGAGCCACTCTCAGTGGCGACCGATAGAGCGTCTCTACTGCCCGTCGATACCCTGGTAACTGAAATCAACGCGGTCATCGAGGCCATGCGAGCGGACGGAACTTTGAGTGATCTTTCCATGAAGTGGTATGGAACTGATTTCACCAAGGCCGCCGGTTCATAATCCACGATGGCCTTAGCCCCAACTGACGAGGCCGTGCCGCACCAGCGGCACGGCCTCGCCCAGTCTCTCGAGCTGTATAGCCTCAAGGTGCCCTTCCGGGTTAAAGTCGCGGCTGTCTGGCTGGTGATCGGCTGCCTGCTGCTCGGCGGATTCTTAAAGAGTGGCTTTGATATTGCCTGGATGGGTGACCACGCCTTCGCCATCGCGAAGGCGGTGTGGGTCACCATTGCCTTCTCGATAATTGCGATCGCCTGCGCTGTTGCGCTCGCGCTCTTGGGTGCCCTTGGCCGGGTTTCACGAAATCCAATCGCCTACGGAATCAGTGGTTTCTATACGTCGTTCTTTCGTGGCACGCCGTTGATCGTCCAACTATTTTTGTGGTATCTGGCGCTGCCGCAGTTGGCGCTCGGGCTCTTACCGCAGCAATATGCGACCTGGTTCATCTGGCCGGCACAGGTCGCTGGCATCGTCGGTATTGCCTTTAATTACGGGGCTTACATGACGGAGATTTTCCGCTCCGGTATCGAGGCGGTGCCGCACGGGCAAGCCGAGGCGGCCGCGGCCCTTGGGATGTCTCCGGGGCAGCAGATGCGCAGGATCATTTTGCCGCAGGCCACCCGCATCGTGATACCGGCGACGGGAAATGAATTCATCGCGATGATGAAGGACACCGCACTCATCGGCCTCCTGGGCACGACCTTGCTCTGGGCTGATCCATTTCGGATGGCGCAACTGTCGGGCAAGGCTGACTTCCGCAACCTCGAAGCCCTAATTGCAGCAGCCCTCGTCTACTGGGGTCTGACCGCAGTGTTCTCCTTCTTCCAGCGAAAATTGGAGGAACGGATGAGCAAGGGTTACGTGCGTCAAGTGAAGGACGCATCATGAGCGAACCAATAGTTCGTGTCGCGGGACTACACAAATCCTTTGGCTCCTTGGAGGTACTCAAGGGCGTTGACATGCAGATCAATGCTGGCGAGGTGATCGTGGTCTTTGGACGCTCCGGTTCAGGTAAGAGCACGTTCCTAAGGTGCATCAATTTTCTCGAGGAGCCAACGCAGGGCACGATTGAGGTGGCGGGCAGAAGTATCGCTGCCGGTATTCCGACTCGGTTCCGAAGAAAGCAGGTGCAGCACCTGCGCAGGACCTGCGGAATGGTCTTTCAGCAGTTCAACCTGTTCCCGCATATGAGTGTTCTTGACAACGTCATGGAGGCACCCCGGCGTATTTCAACGCAATCGGCCAAGCAGGTGCGGGATCACGCAATGTCACTGCTTGCTGATGTAGGGCTTGCGGATAAGGCG
>SYJA01000042.1 GCA_005798555.1 Actinomycetota bacterium | reverse complement strand
TTGCACTGCGAACGTTCATCGGGCCAGTACCTGTTTGAAGCTCTCTTAGATGCCGGTACTGAGTTCGGCTGCCAGTGTGATCCGCAGGCTCCGCCACGAACGACTCTTTGCTAACGAAGGCTTCCGGTATCACATTAGAGAAAGCGCTTCTTGATGTCACCTACCAGCGCTAGCCACTGGGACGAACACATTCATCCACATGAGCCGTCGAACCAATCCGGCTTTACCCGCCGCACCTTGCTACAGGGCATGGCCCTCGGCTTCGGCGCCGCCGTAACCGGCTCCCTCGTCACAGCGCAAGAAGTAGCTGCGGCTGGATCAGCGGTCAAACTCCCGGGGTTCAGCGCCTTCGCATCTTCGGTAAAGACCTTTAAGTCAGGTAAGTACTACTTGGTGGAAAGCACCGGGCTCCCGCCACACAACATGATGGTGGGGATCACCAACTGGCAGCAGCAGGTACCCGTCCCCCATGCCTATACGGGTTCCAACTCCTGGCAGATCCCCGTCACCCCAAAACTCGCAGCTACGCCTATCTCGGCGAAAACCAACCTGTTTCGCGGTGCCATCGCTCTCGCCGTGGATGGCGTTCCGATCTTCAACGCACTCAATAATCGGGGTGAGGATTCCTATCTCATCGGTGAACTCGACGAGTGGGGCGGGCATTGCGGGCGCGCTGACGACTACCACTACCACACCGCACCGTTGCATCTTTCGAAAACGGTTGGGGCCACCACCCCCATCGCCTACGCCCTAGATGGTTACCCGCTCTACGGATCCCTCGAGCCCAATGGCAAGCCGGTAGCAAAGTTGGACGAGTACAACGGCCACACATATAAAGGTAAGTACCACTACCACGGCACGACCACGTACCCATACGCCAATGGTGGAATGCGAGGTGTGGTCACCGTGAAGGACGGTCAGGTCGACCCACAACCGGTGGCTAATCCCTTCCGCCCCGCCGGCGAACCACTTCGTGGCGCAAAGATCACCGAATTCGCGCGCAGCGGCACCGCAAAATTCGCCCTCGCTTACACATTGGATGGCAGCCGGTACCGCATCGACTACACCGCAACATTGCAGTCGGTGACTATGACCTTCATCGACCCAAGCGGCCGAGAATCCACCCAGACGTACGCGCGAAAAGCTTGAAATGTTTCACCACCCGCTGAAAGCTAGGTATACGCACGTATCCCGATACGTTCTCGCCCTGGTATCTGGCGTGATCACCGCAGCTGCACTCACCGGCTGCGACGACCTCCGCTTTCACGGCCGAGGTGTGGGCTGACAACTGGTTCGAACTCTACGTAAACGGCAAGAAGGTCGGAGAGGATTCGGTCCCGATCACCACCGAACGCTCGTTTAACTCAGAGACGATCACTTTCACCGCCAGCTATCCGCTCGACATCGGGCTAATGGCCAAGGACTACACCGAAAATGCATCCGGCCTCGCGTACATCGGTACAGATCGTCAGCAAATAGGTGTCGGTGGCATCATCGCCCAGGTACGGGATGACCAGACATGCGAATTCATCACGGTGACGAATAGGACTTGGCAGGTGCTGGCGTTAAATAAGGCGCCACTCAATCCGTCCTGCGTAACCTCGAACAATCCCACCGTCGATTGCAAATCATCAATGATCACTGCACCGGCAGACTGGTCAAAGTCCGACGCTTCGATCACTGGCTGGACGAACGCCTCTGTCTACAGCCCAGAACAGGTGGGCGTTAAGGAGGGCTGCCAAATGATCACCTAGGATCCGGCTGCAAAACTCGTCCGGAGCAGTGACCTCGAACTCGACAACACGGTGCTGCTGCGCACCAGCATTAAGGCACCTTGAGACTACGATTGGAAAGTGCTCAATCCCCTGTTGACCCCTGAACGTAAATGGACCTTGGCGGCAATGGGCTCAAGCCTGGTCGGGATTGGGCTCGCCCGGTTAGCGTTCGATCCGCTGCAGGCGGCGCTAGTTGAGGCCAACTGGTTCACCGATGGGGCCGCTGCCTACCTCGCGGATGCAAATCTAATCGGCTATGTGCTCGGTGCCTTAGTCGCGAAATGGCTAGCACAGCGAGTGCCAACAATCATGCTCCTGCGCGTGATGATGATCGCCATATCCCTGTCGTTCTTACTTTGCTTTAGCGAATCCATGCCGTTCCAGTGGTTCTTCTTTTGGCGGCTTATCTCTGGGATCGCCGGCGGCATCATCATGGTGGTCGCATCACCCACGGTCCTTGCCCATATCGCAGCAAAGCGGCGAGGTGCTATCGGCCAGATGTCCTTGTACGGTCTGGCACTAGGGGTTCTTATTGCCGGCACCTTGGTGCCGCTGCTGTTAACGCAAGGACCAACAGCCGTTTGGCTCGGAGTTGGTTTCATCTGCCTTGCTATCACGGTGTTGACCTGGCGGCTTTGGCCACCTGCACCTAAGGCACCTGACACGCCTCTTGCGAAAGCCAAAGCCCCGCGCGCCGCCTACCGCTTATGGCTCGAGTACGGACTCGTCGCGGTCGGTGTCGTGACGCATATGGTTTTTCTCGTCCCATATCTTGAGCAAAATCTGCAGATGTCCGGATCGGTGGCCGCCCAGTTCTTTTTGGTGTACGCGGCTGGAGCGCTAACCGGCCCCTTTGTCTTCGCATATCTAGCCAATCGCTTTGGCATCCATAGCGCGCAACGAGTCGCCATGCCCATCCTGCTCGCGGCCAATGCCGCGATGCTCCTACTTTCCTTCTCGTATTTCGGGGTTGGGCTGTCATGTTTCCTCGCCGGCCTGTGCTTGCCGGGTATCATCTCCATCTTCTTGGGGCTTTCGCAGGAGCTAGCCCAAGGCGACCCAAATAAGCATCGGGCAATCTGGGGAACAGCCACCGTGGTCTTCGCGGTAACGCAGGCCGGGGTGGGCTACGTCACGGCCTTCACGCTAAGCAGATTTGGCACCGCCTACCAAGAGCTCTTCCTTGCCGCGACCGTCTCGGTGCTTCTCGCTATCGTCGTTGATTTACTGCCGCGGCAAGAACACCATGACGGCGCAAACCGCGTGCGGTAATCAAGATCGCTTCCCGTCGGGGTGAGATTGCGCATCTGGCCGGTGCGAATATCCTCATTACGTGCGTCGTATCTTCTTCCTCGCCCTCGTCATCATCATGGCCGGCGGGGGTGTGGCTTGGGCGAATTCGGCTTGGGCTGATCCCACCGCAACTCTTACCCTTCCCGGCGCACCCACGAGCGTGCTCGACCGCACGCCGGTGCAAATCCAGATGGATATCTACCGGCCCGCGCAGTCGCCCGCGCCAGCGGTTGTCCTAGCCCACGGCTTCGGTGGCAGCAAAGATGCGGTTGCCCAAGAGGCACAGTTCCTGGTGGAGCGTGGCTTCGTCGTAGTGGCCTACTCGGCCCGGGGATTTGGCGGTTCAACCGGTGCCATCTCCATGAACGCACCGGAGTTCGAGGTTGCCGATGCCTCGAAGATCATCGACTACTTGGGCGGCCAGGAGTACGTCACCCAAGAAGTGGCGGGGGATCCGATGGTGGGCTTCGCCGGTGGTTCCTACGGCGGTGCCCTCGCACTCATGATCGCCGGCTACGACTCCCGGGTCGATGCAATCTCCGCCGACATCACCTGGAATGACCTAGAGGCTGCACTCTTCGCCCAATCAACACTGCCGGCGAGGACAACCGGTGTGTTCAAGGAACTGTGGTCCGGACTGTTCTTCAGTGCTGGCCTGCAAACAACCGACGGTCAAGTCACTACTTGCGGTCGCTTTACGCCAACTTGGTGCGCGGCTTATTCGGATGCGGCCGCTCAGGGGATCTTGACTGCCGAGTCGCGGGCGCTCATGGCAGCATCGTCGCCAAAATCCATCACCGCAAAGATCACCGTGCCAACGCTGCTGGGTGGCGGTCAATCAGACTCGCTCTTCCCGCTGCAACAGGTAAATGCAAATGCCGAACAGATCATGCAAGCCAATCCGAACACCCCGGTGAAAGTCATCTGGCACGGCCAAGGGCACGATGGCGGCGTCGATGAGAGTGAACGCCTGCGCGAGATCTCTGCGCGGTGGTTCGAAACCTATTTAGCCGGGGCCGCACCGGTCGCGGGCGCGGCGGATTTCGAGGTCTCACTAACTCAGGGCTCGGCCTTCGGCAATCGAGATCAAGGCACGATCGAAGTGCTCACCGCGCCGCGGTATCCCGGGGTCTTCGGGGCCGCAAGCAACACCATCACCCTCGGCGGCCCGCGACAAGATGTTCTGGCGCCGGCCGGTGGCGTGCCCGCAGCCTTGTCATCGTTACCGGGCACCGGTGGCTTAGCCGCGTTGGCCGGCTCATTACTGTCCTTGCCGCTGCCGAATCAGACTGCGAGCTTCGCGAGCGCGCCCTTAGTCGATCCACTGCGGATCGTCGGAGCCCCGCGCGCGCGCATTACCGTGACGAGTGCGGAGCGCCTCGACGATGTTGTGCTGTTCGCAAGTGTTCGCGTGATTGGCCCAACGGGCCAACCGCTGCTCCCAAAAGGCATCGTTGCTCCGATTCGACTTACCAACATCGGCCCGACCCCCACCACCGTCGAGATTCAATTACCCGTTCTAGTGCTCGACGTTTCGGCCGGTGAACGACTGGCTCTCGTTATCGGCACCACCGATCAGGCCTATCGACTACCAAGTGGGCCGGCGGTCTACTCCATCGAGTTAGCAGACACCGAGTTATCCGTTCCCGTCGTGCCCCTTACCTCAGCAAGTCCCGCCAACCCGCTATGGGTTACCCCGTTGATCGGGTTGGGTGCAGTTGTCGTTATCGCGCTGGCCGTCATCTTGCTCCGCCCGCGACGTGGCTCGGTTAATACCCGCACTGACCTGATGGAAGTGCCGATCGCCGTCGAGGGCCTGACGAAGAACTTTGGCTCCCGCGTCAAAGCGGTCGACAATGTCACCTTCCAGGTGCCGCGCGGGGTGGTGCTCGGCCTCCTTGGGCCCAATGGCGCCGGCAAGACCACGACCATGCGCATGGTGATGGGGTTGATCTACCCCGCGTCCGGGGACTCGTTCATTTTCGGGCAGCGGGTATTCCCCGGGGCGCCCGCCATCGCCCTTATCGGCTCCTTCATCGAAGGCCCTGGGTTCCTGCCGCACCTCAGCGGGCGCGAAAACCTTGACCTTTATTGGCGGGGAAGTGGCCGCGAACACCTCGACCCGCACCTGGCCGAAATCCTCGAGGTGGCCGGGCTCGGGTCGGCCATCGATCGAAAAGTGCGCACCTACAGCCAAGGCATGCGTCAGCGCCTTGGGATCGCCCAAGCCATGCTTGGCCTCCCAGATGTGCTCGTGCTCGACGAGCCAACCAATGGGCTCGATCCGCCACAGATTCGAGAGATGCGAAAGGTGCTGAAGGACTACGTGGCGAACGGTAAGACGGTTGTCATCTCCTCGCACCTACTAAGTGAGGTTGAGCAGACGTGCAGCCACGTCGTAGTCATGCACCATGGCACTGTCATTGCCAACGGCACGGTGGCTGAACTGCTTGAGGGCCGCTACGGCCTGCGACTGGAGGATGTATTTATGGAGATTGTCGGCGAAGGCCACGAGGTGGTGAGTTCATGAGCACCAGAACACCTGCGTATTCACCATCGGCCACCTTGGGCATCCGAGTTGAGTTCATCCGGCAGATCAAGAGGCGTCGCACCCTCGTCTCCTTCCTCCTCGTGATCGCACTGCCACTCATCGTGGTCGCAGCTGTCACCTTGGGGCCATCCGCCGATGGCAACGGTGGCGGCGCGCGGGGTGGTGGCGGCTTCGGCGACGGCGGCCTTGACCTCATCGGCCTGGCAACTTCAGGTGCCTGGAACTTCACGCTGACGATGCTGCTCTTCTCCTCTGGGTTCCTCCTTCTCATTATCGCGGCAATGTTCATGGGGGATACGGTCGCGAGCGAGGCATCATGGTCGACACTTCGCTACCTTTTGGTCGCACCGGTGCCGCGCCGGCACCTGCTGCGCACCAAAGCCCTCGTCGGCCTCATCTTGATCGCAGCGGTGGTGATCACGCTCGTGGCAGCCTCATTTCTGATCGGCGCCCTAGTGTTCGGCACCGCTCCCCTTACCAGCCCACTCGGTGGTGCCTTGGATACCGGTGAATCCATTCAGCGCATCGCCTTGATCACCGCATATATCGGCGTGACATTGCTGTTTCCGGCCGGCTTCGCTTTCTTGATGAGCGTGCTGACGGATGTGCCGCTTGGCGCCGTCGGCGTGGCAGTAGTGACAGTGATCGTGTTCAACATCCTTGGAGCCATTGAGCCACTTGGTGACCTCCGACGACTCCTACCCACCAATTACGGGGACGCCTGGCTCGCCGCGCTCAGTCCAACCATCAGTTGGAACGACATGGTTTTAGGGGCAACTTACAACTTCGTTGCCTTCGCCGCGCTAATGGCAATTGCGATAATCCGCTTTGATCGCAAGGACATTGTTTCCTAGCCTGCTGCGTACCGGTAGCCATTTCGCAAGGTGCCGAACCAGCTATTGATGGTTCGGTCACGCCAAGGCCACATCGTGTCGGCGCCATTCCAGCCCGGATCGGCACCGACTTGTGGCCGGTAGTGCTGCCGCTGCTCGTTCTCCCACAAGGCAAAAATTCGATCGATATTGGCATGATGGATGAAAAAGACTGGGTCATTCGGCGAAGTGTTGTACGCCATGGAGCCCATGGTTACCTTGCCGTCTTCCTTCCAGAGGCCACCGGTGTAGATGTGCACGGCGTTGTGCAACACATGCGGTGCGCCGTCTTGCTCACTGACGTCGATCCAGCCGTCATTACACTCTCCGGGAGTGGCCTCACGCCAGCCTTCAAGGGTGTTACGGAACGACTTTGTCTCCGGCGAACTCGCATCAAATGGCTGGTGGTCGTACCGATGGACACTGATGGACTCTGCCACTTCAGCCTTGGTCGGCAGGGCGATCCCTTGGTCGAAGAAACTCCCAAAGTTGCGCACTAGGTACGGCTTCGGTGGCGTTCGGCCAGCCAGGATCGAGGCCGGGTCCTGGATGGTGATTTTCCACTCGCCTTTACGGAAGGGGCCATCGGTTACCGCGTGCTCCTGAGCCGGGTCGCCGTCACCACCCATGAAATCAGCGGCGAAAACCGCAGCGGTGGATTCCGGATCAGTCCAATCCCAGTACGGCAGGGCAATAGCTGTATCGCCGCTCACCGCACGCAGTATCTGCTCGAATTCATGCAGGTACTGCCGGTGCCAAGGCAAGAACGTGGGTGAGTTATGCGCAGCCCCGGCGTAGTTGCCATCTTGCAACCATGCGTTCTTGCACCGAAATGCATCCCGATGCCAGTTCACGAAGACGTCGTACCGGCTTAAGCCCGGGTGGTCTGGGTCCGCAGTGCGCTTGGCTTTTTTGATAGCTCCGATGAATGCCCGCTTCTCAGCGGCGGTTAAGTCTTTAACGTCCTTGCGAACCGTTAACGCTGAACTCGCGGCACCGCCTCGGACCGAACTGGCCACCGGGACCGCGACCCCGGCCAGCACCACGGCAGCGGCGGTGATTCCGGTGATGAAGGCAATGCGTCGGCGGGGCATGGGTAGATCCTATAGACGCCGCGAGGGGGGAGTTGAGCCCCCCTACCCTTAGAGCTCAGGGCCTAGTTGGATTCAAGAAAGTCCTTCAAAAGCGCATCGAACTTTCGCCGCATTTCTCGTCCGGCGAATACGTGCGTCGCTTCCGGCCAATCGACAGCCTTGCAGTTGGGCATCAGCTCAGCGATGAGGCCGGTGTGACGCGGCGTGGTGATGGGGTCGCGACCAGCCTTCACCACGATCGCCGGGGTTTTCACTTTTGTTAGTTCATCTCGAGAGTCGTAGGTGTTGCAGGCTTCAACGAGACGACGATGGGCTTCGAGCCGGCCGTTGAGATCGGGCCACGTTCCGTTGACTCCCAGTAGGCGCTCCCGATTGGCGTTGTAGAACTCCCCGTCGAAACTGTAGCTAGCAGCTAATTTCTGGAATTCGGCCCAGCCCATTTTCTCGTGGACATCAATCATTGAGTTCAACTGATCCACCAGCATCGGGTCGGCCCACGCCCAACAGCCGGTCATCACCAGGGTGCGGGCGAGATCAGGGCGCAAATAGGCCACCTGCTGTCCGACGCACGCTCCCATTCCAACCATGCCTACCACGTGCACGTCTGACCAGCCCAAATGATCGAGCAGGCCGATCACATCGCTCGCAAAGAGCTTCATCGATGCGGGCTGACCAAAATCCTCAGTGGATTCCCCGATGCCCCGGTAGTCGTAGATCAACACCTGGTAGTTCTCGAATAGATACCTGGGCCCGTCAGCGACCCTGCCGTGGCAAAAGGTGCCCCAACCGCCCATGCAAATTGCCTTTGGGGCCGACTCCGCACCATGTATTTCGTAGTACATGTCGTGGCTGTTTACCTCAAAAATAGGCACGAAACCTCCTTTAGGTGATTGAGCTCGTGGTCCATGTATACAACCGGGCTGGCAGTCCGCGCGACCCCACTCCCCGATTAGGTATCTTTAATGAGATACTTTCCCGAACCGGGTGACTCCCGCGGGCAGATTGTGTACTCTGGCAGGAAATACCAACCACTGGCAGTTCGCTGGCCAAACCACTGAAGGGGATCACACGTGGACCTCGGCGTCTTTATTCCGATCGGCAACAATGGGTGGCTCATTTCCACCACCTCACCCCAGTACAAGCCGAGTTTCGACCTGAATCTCAAGGTCTGCCAGCTGGCAGAGAAGTACGACTTCGAGTTCGCGCTGTCGATGATTAAGTACCGCGGATTCGGCGGGGATAGCGAGTTCTGGGATTACAACCTCGAATCCTTCACCCTGATGTCCGCGATCGCAGCTCGCACCGAAAAAATCAAACTCTTCGCATCCACCGCCGTTCTAACCCTCCCACCGGCCGGGGTCGCACGCAGGGCTGCGACCATCGACTCGATCGCGCCAGGACGCTTCGGAATCAACATCGTTTCCGGTTGGGCACCCGGGGAGTACGCCCAGATGGGACTCTGGCCCGGAGATGAATACTTCGGGTACCGCTACGAATACTCAACCGAGTACGTCAAGGTCATGCAGGATCTGTGGCGCGATGGCACCTGCACCATGGACGGCCAGTTCTTCCAGATGGATGATTGCATGTGCAAGCCCACCCCCCGCCACAAGATTGAACTCGTTTGCGCCGGCCAATCCGAGCGCGGGATGCAGTTCTGCGCCGACTACGGTGACTACCAATTCATCCTCGGCACCGGGGTGAATACTCCCACCGCTTACGCGCCCGCAAACGAACAACTGCTGCGTGCCGGTTCCAAAAGTGGGCGCGATATCGGTGCCTACGTTCTATTTATGGTAATCACCGGCGACACCGACGCAGAGGCTATGGCGAAGTGGAAGCTGTACAACAAGGGCGCCGATGCCAAAGCCCTGTCTTGGATGGCGGTACAGGCAGACGCTGATGAGAGTGCTGGTGAAGGCAGTACCGCAAAGACGATTGCCCTACCAGAAGGAGCAATTAACTTCAACATGGGCACCCTGGTGGGCTCTTATAAATCGGTGGCACGCATGCTGGACGAAGCCGGTAGTGTTCCCGGCACGAAGGGGCTCATGCTCACCTTTGATGACTTTGTTTCAGGCATGAAGACCTTCGGCAAAAAAGTTCAACCACTTATGAAAACTCGTTAAGTAAGTATCGCCCGGCGATAAACCTACTGCGCGCCCAACACCTCAAAACGAGCGGCAATGATGTGCGCGCGCATCACGCTCTCAGCCCAAGATGCATCACGGGCTCGCATGGCGTCGACGATCTCTCGATGATGCTGCAAAGAGCGCGCAAGTGCATGGGGTGAGTACTGCGAAAAGGTCTGCATCACGACGGGAACATGGGTGAGGGAATCAATGATTGAACTCAAGCGCGGAGACTCCGCTGCCTCGATGATGGTGCTATGAAATCGACGATTTAAGTCAGCTAAGGACCGCAGCGACATTACTCCGTCGAGGTTAGCGAAGATCTCCTCCATCTCTTGGCAAAACTCGTCAAGGACTACAATGACGTGACTCCCTGCGCGGGTCGTTGCCCGCTTCGCGGCATCCGACTCTAAAATTGTCCTTAGATCAAAAATTTCCTGTAGGTCAGCTGACCCCCATCGCGCAACTGATGCACCACGATTCAGTGAGACATCCACCAGCCCCTCGGCAGCCAGTCGGCGCAAGGCCTCGCGCACGGGGGTCCGCGAAATGCCAAGGTCATCGGCGACATCCACTTCCGTAAGGCGCTCACCGTGGACGCGCTCGCCCGAGAGAATTTGGCCCCGCAACTTCTCATACGCGGACTCAACGAGTCGAGACATGAACACATCCCTTTTCGTCAGCCACTCGCAACTCCCTTGCAAGAGTCCCCGGTTACTTGCTCCAAGACCGCAACAGCATTCGACCCCTCGGCGACCTCGCGCCAACCTTACCGTTGGGATTTCGCGACGGCGGGCTAGAACCAGATCCGACTACTCACGCCCGGGCTTCCCGACCAATTCGAACCCAAGATGTGATTCTTGCAAGTCGCTCGCCCTGCATCCGCGCCGCAGTCAAGGCGACGTCATCTGGGCCTGCACCCTTGCGCGAGACGAAGGAGGCGCCGTATGGGTTTCCGGAAACTTTCAGCAGGTACTCATTCTCGTATCCGAGGGGCAACACGATAGAACCCCAATGGTAAAAATGGTTGTTAATCGCCAGAATCGTCGATTCAAGACCACCATGTGCCGTCGACGATGAAGTAAATGCCGTGCCCACTTTGTCGACAAGTACGCCCTTCGCCCACAGTCCACCGGTCGTGTCAAGGAAGGCTTTCATCTGACTGGCAGGGCCCCCGAAGCGGGTTGGCGATCCGATAGCCAGACCGTCCGCCCACTCAATGTCAGCTAAGGTGGCAACCGCATCATTCGCAGACTTCGCAACGTAGTCCGCCCACTTTGGGTTGTACGCAATAGCCTCCGCCGGCGCGGTCTCCGCAACACGCCGAACGCGCACCTCGGCGCCTGCGGACGCCGCGCCGTCACCCAGTGCCATTGCCATCTTCGCGACATTGCCGGTCGACGAATAATAAATAACCGTGATGGTGCAAGTGGGTTCGCTCATATCACTCGTCCCAGACTAGTTGCCGGGGGCGGGAAGCTGCCGGCGCGACCGACCAAAGCTGGTGGGGTGCGCTGCAGCAGGCCGCCCACCCACTGTGCCGCTGCGACTATGCCTTCTCGGGCTATGCCGGTGCAGTAGCCACTTCGAACAGCTAGGAAGTCAAGATCCTCTGTCGCAATATTACCTGTCGCCGAGGGCGAAAAGGGACAGCCACCGAAGCCACCAGCTGCTGCATCGAGCACCCGGACACCCTCGTCCAGTGCTGCAGCAGCGTTCGCATACCCGGTGTTTCGGGTGTTGTGGAAATGGAACCTGATTGGCGTGCCGGGAGCGACCTCCCGAACCATCTGGGTCAGCGAACGAACCTGGGTAGGCACCCCAACGCCGATGGTGTCGGCAAGGGCGATCTCTTGCACTCCAGCCTCCGCGAACACTCGGACCACAGCGCGAACCATTTCCAAGCTCACCTCCCCGTCGAAAGGGCAGCCAAACGCCACTGCCGCAGTACCGGTTACCGGCACTCCTGCACTCTGTGCTTCAGCGATTATTTCGTGGGCGACCTTAAGCATTCCGGCAACGTCGATATTCTGATTTGCCCGCGACATCCCGTCGGTAGCTGGGACCACTACATTCACTTCATCGACGCCACTACTCAGGGCGCGCTCGTTTCCTCGACGGTTCAAGACCAGGCCGCTGTACGAGACGCCGGCACCGCGATCAAGGCCGGCTAGCACTTCCTCGGCACCGGCCATCTGCGGCACTAGCTTTGGACTGACGAAGCTCACCGCCTCAATCCGACGAGCCCCGGCTGCCGCCAGGTCACGAATCAGCGCAATTCGATCTGCTGGCGCGAGCGGTATGCGCTCATTTTGCAGACCATCGCGCGGGCAAACTTCCAGAATTGTCAGCATTTCCTCGGGCACGACTGACATTATTCCGCCTTTTCGTATACAAGTCCACCGAAATGCGAGGGGCCTCCTTGAGATGCCCAACGGCTTTAGTAGATTTTTTTTTGGAATATGGGCCACCGAGACCGGCCTGCGGCACTAGATTGTATACATATTTCCTAGTTTCTATTCGGGAGAAACCATGACTCAGGTAGTTCCGGATCTGGCCCCTGGCGCGTTGGGTGGCATCCGGGTGATCGAACTCGGACAGTTGTTGGCTGGACCATACTGTGGTCAACTCCTCGGCGACCATGGCGCCGAGATCATCAAGGTCGAGGATCCTGCCACCGGTGATCCGATGCGCGAGTGGGGTCGGGAGAAGCCCCACGGAAGGTCGCTGTGGTGGCCAATAGTTGCCCGCAACAAGAAATCGGTTACCGCTAATCTGCGCACCCCAGAGGGCCAGCAAATTCTTAAGGATTTGGTCGCCGGCGCGGATATGCTGCTGGAAAATTTTCGGCCCGGCACCTTAGAAAAATGGGGGCTCGGCTACGACGTCTTGTCTGCGATCAACCCGGGTCTGATTTTGATTCGGGTCAGTGGCTTCGGGCAGACCGGCCCTTATGCCACCCGCCCCGGCTATGCAAGTATCGGGGAAGCCATGGGTGGGCTGCGCTATGTTGTGGGCGATCCGGATCGGCCACCGTCGCGGTGTGGCATCTCACTAGGGGACTCACTTGCTGCGACTTTTGCCACTGTCGGAGCACTGTCGGCGCTCCACCATCGCGATTTGACCGGCCGTGGCCAGATCATCGACGCCTCAATTTATGAGTCGGTGTTCGCTTATATGGAATCACTCATCCCGGAGTGGGAGATTAGTAATTATCAGCGCGAACGCACCGGGCCAACTCTGCCGAATGTGGCACCTAGCAACGTCTACCCGACCAAAGATGGCGAATCGATTCTCATTGCAGCCAACATGGACACGATTTTCCGACGCCTCGCTGCCGCCATGGGCATGCCTGAGTTGGCGTCGGATGAACGATTCGCGACTCACAGTGCCCGCGGTGCTAATGAGATTGAACTCGACGCGATCATCGCAAAATGGTCGATCCAATGGACCTCAGAGGCACTGCTTCAGCACCTCACCGAACACGAGACGCCAGCGGGGCGCGTCTACACAGCGAAAGACATCTTGGCCGACCCGCATTACCAAGCCCGTGAAGCCATCGTCCGAGTTACCGATCCGGTGCTCGGGGAATTTCCAATGCCAAACGTGTTCCCCTTCCTTTCCGAAACACCAGGTCAGATCAAATGGGTTGGCCCCGATCTAGGACAGCACACCGACGAAATCTACACCGGGCTCCTTGGTTACGACGCCGAATGTCTCGCCGACTATCGAGCGCGCGGCATCATCTAGCCCGTTACTCAGACGGTGACGATTGGTACATGAACGCATACAACTTGGGGCGTCGGTCAGCCCACACCGGCCACCTTGACCGAGCTTTCCCCAGCTCGGAGAAGTCGAGTTCTGCTGCGATGATTTCTGGCTGCTGATGCGCCGCAGCCTCAGCCAGGACCTCGCCGCTCGGTGAGATGATGCAGGAACGTCCAAAAAAGTCGGTCACCTGCCCGCGATGATCCTCTGCTCCGGCGCGGTTGGCCGCCACCACGAAGACACCTACTTCCATGGCGCGGATGCGAAGGTCGTCTACGAAAAGCGCCTCCCGCCAGCCGAACGAAGACACCGCGGCCAGAACGACATCTGCTCCTAGGTAGCGATTGGCCAGCCAGACCTCGGAGAAGGCCCGGTCGTAGCAAATAAGTGCCCCAAGACGGACTCCATCTAGGTTGAAGGTCATCGGCGCTGGCCCAGGGGTGCAGTAGGAAGCTTCGTCCACCGTCAGATTTCCAGAAAATACCGAAGGCGCGGTCAGTTTGCGAAAGGCCGGATGACGCTCGCCATCTGGGCCTTCGCCCTCGACCAGATTCCCCCTGCTGTCCAGCAGCACCAGAGAGTTGTAGACCGTGCCGTTAGCTGCCTGCTCCGCCATTCCGAACGCCAGAGCGGTTGACGTCTCACGAGCGATATCGGCAAAGAATTCAGTAGTTGGGCCACCCACCGGCTCCGCCCATTTGTGCGCATCCGGGTCAAACGGTCCGGCGGCAAAATAAGGGGTGGTGCAAAGCTCAGGGAGCAATACCAGATCGGGGTGGTCTTTTACCGCGATCCGGATGAGGCCTGCCAATTTAGCCAAGTTTTGGGGCACCGAAGGGCCGCAGCCCCCAGATTGAACGGCCGAAATGCGCATGCAAACCCCCTGATGGCAGTAACGAGATCGTACACATTTTTCAAAAAATGCGAACCCGTTCTCCGGACGTCGCCCTCGACTCCCCCATAACCGCGGATTGGGGACCTAAAAACAGGGGATTTACAACAATTCAGTCGCATCGAGGTGCGCCGTGGCTCAAAGTCTTGTATACAAAGGGGGTCTTCCTGCTAACGTGGAGAGCCAAGATGGCCTTAATTAATGGTTCTACTGCGTCCCAAGAGCGGGCCCGGCGCAGTGGCGTTTTGGCCCGCCGACTCCAAGCTTACTCGATTCTGGGGGCTTGGGCCGTTTTGATCTTGGTCTTTACCTTACTACTCCCCGAGACATTCTTCACCCTGCAAAACTTCACCGCCATCGCCAACTCCAAGACCGCCACCGTGTTGCTCACCTTGGGCCTGATTTTCGCGCTGGCAGCAGGTGAATTCGATCTCAGTATCGGTGCGGCGCTGTCCCTCGGTGCGGCGATCCCGGCGTGGTTGTACGCCGAGTACGGAACCCCGGTGCTGGTCGGCATCGCTATCTCGCTATTGGCGGCCGCACTCATGGGTAGCTTGAACGCACTTTTGTCGGTGCGGTACAACATTGCTTCACTGGTAGTCACCCTCGGTACCGGAACTGCCGTGATCGGCCTGGTGGCCGGCATCGTCGGCAATAGCACGATCTCGATCCGCGGCGACTGGTGGAACACCGTGCTAACACACCGCACCTTCGGTCTTTACACCTCATTTTGGCTCGTCTTGCTAATTGCCTTGATAATTTGGTACCTCCTGCAGCACACCCCAATAGGTAGACACCTATATTTTGTGGGCCAAAGCCGCGAGGTCGCCCGTCTCGCCGGTATTCGCGTAAACGCCTACCGCTACTCGGCCCTGGTCACCTCGTCCACGTTAGGCGCCTTAGCCGGGGCGTTTCTCCTCGGCAACACCGGTGCTGTTCAGGCTCGCATCGGGCAATTCTTCATTCTGGCGGCATTCGCGGCGGCATTCCTAGGCTCCACCGCCATCGTGCCCGGGCGGTTTAACGCTTGGGGCACCGTCGTAGCCGTTTACTTCATCGAAACCGGTATCACCGGCCTCCAGCTCCTAGGCCTGAAAGCCTGGGTATCAGACGTCTTCTACGGCACCGCGCTTGTAGCCGGCGTTTTAGTGGCAACCCTTGCCACCCGCTTACGATCGCGCCTCTCGGAACGATCGACCTTATGAGGAAAGGAACAGGAATGAAGCAGCGCAGCAAAATGCGCTCCCTCGGGCCGATCGCCGCCCTTGGGATCGCCACGCTCGTACTGGCCGCATGTGGAGGTGGCACCACCGCCACAACTCCGTCTGCGGCTCCCGAACCGGCGCCCGCGTCGGAGGCTCCGGCCGAGGCTCCGGCCGAGGCTCCGGCCGAGACCCCGACTGAGGCTCCGGCGGAGGTTGCACCGGATCCAGTAACCGAAGCTTTGGCTCGGTACGATGCCGCCAAGGCGCCAATCGTCTTTAGCTACCCCGGCGAAGCTTTCGACGCCGCGGCTGCCGCAGACGGTAAAAAAGTCGCCATCATCTCATGGGATGACCGCATTCCGATCTTGGCCCAATGGGGCGACACCATTGCGGCGGGTTTCGAGGAGTACGGCGTCAAAGTCTCCCGTTCATCGGCCGACTTCGACATTGAGGCCATCCCGGGACTTTTCTCCCAGGCGATTGCTTCAAAGGTTGATCTGATCGTGACGAACGCTATCCCCGGCGTCGTGGTTCCATTCGACGTGGTGGGCGACACCCCGGTTATGACCACGAACCAGACGGCGAAGCCTGGGGTTGCCCCCGCTGAAAACATCATCGCGGATGTCTCCTTCGACTACACCATCCCGGCCCGCCTGATGGCCGATTGGTACATAGTCAGTTCCGAGGGTGGCGCCAAGGGCGATGCCCAGGTCGTGGCCTCCGAGGGCCAGGCATCGAGCCCGATCATGGTCGAGGAGATGAAGGCGGAAATCGCCGAACTTTGCTCCGGCTGCAACGTTGCCTTTGCCGACGCACAACTCGGCTCGTGGTTCGATGGGGCATTGGCCAATGAGACCCGCAACGCTCTGACCGCCAACCCGAACCTAAAGTTCATTTTGCCGATCTACGACGGAATGACCTTGGCGGGCACCGACCCGGGTATCTCCGAAGCCGGTAGCGACGCCACCCAGGCCTCGTTCAACGCTACCCCTGATGTCATGAAGGTCCTTGCAAAGTCATCTGTGGAAATGGATGTTGGTTGCCCTAATGACTGGTTCAGCTACGCGGTGGTAGATGCCACTATGCGTATCTTCGCTGGAGCGCCTCTGGTGGCTGACTACGGAATCACCTGCCGCATCTTCGACGAGGCAAACATCGGCGAGATCGACCCCTCCGTGGAAAACTCCATGAACTGGTATGGAATCGACTTCCTAACAGAGTTCAAGAATTTCTGGGGGGCTCCGTAGAGAGTAAAGGGAGACAACTAGTTAGTACGACGACTCCTCGGAAAGGGGACGTGGTGAACCAAACAGTCCTGCAGTTCACCGGACTGTGCAAGACCTTCGGGGCAACCCGAGCGCTCATCGACGTTAGCTTCGATGTGCAAGCTGGTGAGATCCATGGACTCGTGGGCCGCAATGGCTCCGGTAAGTCCACCCTCATCAAGGTGCTTAGCGGTTACCACGTTCCCGATCCGGGGAGCCAACTTACGCTAAACGGCCAACGGGTAAACCTGCCTATCTCCGGACCCGAGGCCGCGGCGCAAGGTCTGGTTTTCATCCACCAAGATCTTGGCCTGGTTCCCGCTTACAGCGTCCTTGAGAATGTCCGCCTTAATTCCTGGCAGGCCAAAGGCTTACAACGAATTGACTGGAAGAAGGAACGAGCCGGCGTCGAAGAGGAACTCAAGCGGTTCAACCTGCGCGTCCAAGCGGACACTCCAGTCGCGGCACTCTCGCAGGTGGACCGAGCCATCTTGGCCATTGTTCGGGCCATGCACCACCTCGGCAACGGCAGCAACAACAAAGTGCTCGTCCTCGATGAGCCAACCGCTTATCTGCCTACCGATAGCGTCGAACGCCTCTTCGAAGCGATCCGAACGGTGGCCCAGACGGGTGCCGGAGTTATCTTCGTGAGTCACCGAACCGATGAGGTCCTCACAATCACCGACCGTATTTCTGTTTTGCGTGATGGTCGCCTGATCGATACCGTCACCACAGCTGACACCGATGAAAAGGCTCTAGTCTCACTGATTCTCGGCCGAGCGCTTTCGTCTTTGTATCCGGATCGAATCAAAGCAACATCAGGTGAGCGGGTGCTCGAGGTCACAGGACTAAACGGGGAACTTTTGCGCGATTTCAATCTAACGGTGGATCGCGGCGAAATTGTTGGCATTACCGGTCTGATGGGTGCCGGGCACGGCGAAGTCCCGTACTACATCTTTGGTGCGCAGGACGCAAAATCTGGCAGCATCACCCTCAACGGTCGAGAACTGAAAATCCAGAAGACGACTCCTGCCGAGGCCATTGCCGCCGGTGTAGCCCTACTTCCCGCTGACCGACTTAATCTTTCTGGTTCATCAACTGCTTCCGTTGAAGACAACGTCGCCCTCCCGGTCTTTCGACGCTACTTCTCCCGCGGCCGGCTACAACTGGCTCAGGTCCGGGATCACGTTGTCGGCCTCTTGACTACCTTCGATGTCCGGCCCGCGATCCCGAGCTATGAGTTCAGTGCCCTGTCGGGTGGAAACCAACAAAAGGCTCTACTGGCGAAGTGGCTGCAGCTGGGGCCAAATCTTCTGCTCCTCCACGAACCGACCCAGGGTGTGGACGTAGGCAGTAAGGCCGAAATCTTTTTGCGCATCTCCGAGGCCGCCTTGGCGGGAACGGCCGTCTTAATTGCCAGCGCAGAATATGAGGATCTCGCCAATTTGTGCACTCGCGTACTTGTTTTCGACAGTGGACGCGTGATCGGGGAAATTTCCGGGGACGAACTTACCGAGGCGAAGATCCTCGACCTCTGCTACCGAGGGGCGCGTCGCCAAGGAGCGCCCGGGATGGTCTTCCAGTGGCGACCATACCGGGTCAGGTTCATCCTGAGGGGTACTGAACCTGAGTTCGCAAAGACTCCAACTCGTGGCGCAACCTCCCGAATATTTCGGTGGCAACCACACCGGGTGGGGTACCTCGAGACTGACAAGGGTGGTGCCAGCACTAGCCGGTCCGGGGCTCACGGTTCGACGAAAGGCGGCTTTCGGTGGCAACCACACCGGGTGGGGTACCTCGAGACTGACAAGGGTGGTGCCAGCACTAGCCGGTCCGGGGCTCACGGTTCGACGAGAGGCGGCTTTCGGTGGCAACCACACCGGGTGGGATACCTCGACGGAGCCTAGATCGGCTTGGTCGCTAATACTTCAAGTCGAACGTAGTCCACGCAGCGGTCGCCCATGATTTGAGCGACCTGCACTCGCTCCTTATCGATTAAATGATGTAAAACCACATCTTTGAGGTACGCTAAATAGATCTGATCTGTATCAAAATACGCTGGCGCAATCCGCAGCCGCACGTCTACCGGCGTAAGACCGGCCGCGCTTAGATACCCGACTGTCTCATCGACTCCTGCATAATGCCAAGCCGGCAGCTTGCCAGCAGCACCAACCTCACCAACAGCTGCCAGAAGGCGCTCAATATTGGAATATCCACCCGCATCAATTACTACCCGACCACCTGGTCGCAGCACTCGGCTCACCTGGTTCCACGCTAGCTTAGGCTGCGGGAGCCAGTGGAAAGCCGCGACCGACATCACCGCATCCACGCTTTCGGTAGCCACCGGCCAAGGCTCCAGTAAATCGGCTACTTCGACCGCTACCTGTTTGGACTCCGCAAATCGACGTTTGCACGCCGCCAGCATGGTGGTTGAAGAATCTAGTCCGATGATCTGGCCTCGTGGCAGCTGGCGCAGGGCACGCTCCGCATCGCGTCCACTGCCACACCCGGCATCGACCAAGGTCTCATCGCCCATCAGGGCCAAGCGGTTGACCACCCCGACCCCCCATTGCTCATGCGGAAGTGGTAGTGCGTCATATCTATCCGGATCCCATGAGACATTCACTACGACTACCTCTCCGACACAATCATGCAACAACTCTAAGTACAACGGCGCCTAGCCGCCCTGCCCGCGCCACACATCGATCACCTCAGCGCCGTGCTTGGCTGCTGCCAGCCCCATTACGCTGTCAAGCACGCGCTGACCGACTGATCGGGAGGCCACGATTTCGACATTCGACATGAACTTATCTTCGATTTCCGCCACCGCTAGTGGGCGCTCCTCTGCACACCGGTTGACCGACTCGCGGCGGCGGGTCAATCACCCGATGTAGCCCTAGCCGCCGCCATCGCAAAATCATCACGCCCACAGGCGAAGGCCAGTCCGACGCAGTCGAGAACGTGAAGCGCGCTTCGTTCGCGCACCCACTCCGGTACATCTTCCCAAGTCACCCGGTGCACCCATTGTGCAACTCGGGCAGCAATCGGATCACCAGTCATGCGAGTCTCCAGTTAATCCCACAGATTTCACCACCTGCTAATCACGATGGCAGTGACTCTAGGTTAGAAATTGCATCGGCGGCACTGATCAGGTCCACGTATCTTCTCGAGACATCCCGCATGTTGTCATCATGCGGTCCTGCTTCTTGGTCTCCGCAGGCGTCTTCGACGACAATCGTTTTGAATCCGCAACTAAATGAATCGATGATCGAAGCACGGACACATCCAGAGGTGGTCACACCCATGATGAGCACCGTATCCACGGCACGATTCCGAAGGATCGTGCTGAGGGGTGTGGCGAAGAAGGCTGACGGATACTGCTTGATCAGGTAAATGTCTGAATCCCCCCACAGTTGCGGGACGGTCGAGGCGGCAGGCGAGTCCGGCGTAATATCCCGCAGACTAGGCACCTTCCACTTGACGAATTCATCGTCGTGCGACCAGGCGACAGCCGTGTGCACTATTGGGATGCCGGCGGCCCGGCCGGCATTCAGTACCCCTTCCGCGTTTTTCACGGCATTGGCAATGTGATCACTTCTCCCGGTAGCGAAGGCGGGGTCACAGAACGCGAGCTGAAAGTCCACGGCCACGATTGCCGGACGCTCACCCCAGCCCACGGAAGTTAATCCGTAGCCTGCCGCTTCGAATTGATCACTCATGAATCTTCACCCCTCATCACCTACCATCCCCGACACCCGCTGCGCCCTGATGCCCAAGGAAGATTCATCGATTTTTCAGTCAAATCACTCCAAATTGTACACAAGTCAAAGTCTTGTGCCTCAGTGTTTGAGCACTTCGACAGCGCCTGCGCGCACCGCGGCCGGTACTGAAACATGATTTTGCAGTCGATGCAGCCAGAACCGCTGCCCTCTTGGGCGTTGATAACCTTGGTCCAGCAATCGCTATTTTGCTCCGGGGTCGGCTAACGGGCCACACCACCGATCGCCTAGTCGCGCCACTGCCTAGGAGCTCTCCACCATCTTCACCGGTCTCCAAGTTCAGACCTTTTCGTGGTCAGTGGCCTGGCTGGTGCTGGCAGTCTTAGCAGTTAGCGGAGCCGTACTCGCACGAACCAAGAGTCTCTATCAGCAGAGTTGACGTGCTCGGCAGCCTCGAGGGGTCGGCTGCGCAATCCCGGATTTGGTGCGCGAGGGGGGAGTTGAACCCCCACGCCCTTTCGGGCACACGGACCTGAACCGTGCGCGTCTGCCTATTCCGCCACTCGCGCGCATCCGCTTCCGGGAAGCGCCGCCATGCTACAGGCTCCGGACATCACCGCCGGATATGGGCAGCGCCGACGGCGCCGGGACACTAGCATTCGCTCATGGCCGCGATCACAAAGTCATTGACACGGTGTTATCGGCACCGGGCCTCGCACTCGGTCCGACCGATGCGCATTGATCGGGGCAAATAACGTGACAGACCAAGTGCGGGCCAACAACGCGGTGCCCGGTGCCTTGGCGCGCCTCAATCATTCAGATATTCCCATCCCAAGTGAGATCCGCAGCAAAGTCGCCCGTCCCCCCGGCCCGAGTACCGCCAAAGCCCTGCGCAACTTTTTGTCGCCGAGGCGTGCGCCTTGGTTCATGGTTGGTCTTGAGCGGGAATATCCCGAAATCGCTCACATGCGGATGCTCGGCCTCAATAGATACGTGTTGAACTCACCCGAGCTGATCGTGGAAGCGTTCACCAACAATGCGCATGAGCTGATCAAGGGCCCCGCCTATGACGGCCTAAAAGCTGTGGTCGGCAATGGACTCCTGACCTCCGAGGGTCCAATCCACCTAGCCAACCGCCGATTGGCGCAGCCAGCATTTCATCGTGATCGAATCGCGGAGTACTCGCGCTCCATGGTCGAGTTGACCCTTGCCCACGAGCGGTCCTGGTCACCCGGCCAGCAGGTTGACATGTCATCTGAGATGACAGCGCTCACGCTCACCATCGTTGGGCGCACGCTCTTTGGCACGGATCTTTCCGACGATGCGAGCGACGTCGGGCATGCCTTGCGAAAGATGCTCCACGTGACCAGCCGCTACCTAGCACTTGGGCCGACGCTTTGGCGTTATCCAAGCCCGGCCCGCAATCAATCGTCCAAGGCCCTCGCCACGATGTATGCCGTCGTCAATCGCATTATCGCCGAGCACCGGGTTGCCGGTGACAACGGCGACATGCTGAGCTTGCTGCTTTTCGCGCAAGAAGATGGCGCCGAGTTCACCGATGCCCAGGTGCGCGATGAAGTCATGACCCTCGTCCTCGCCGGCCACGAAACCACGGCGATGACTCTTACCTGGACTTGGATGTTGCTCGCGAGCCATGAGGACCAAGCGCAGTGGTTGCGCGCGGAACTCGATGCGGTCCTCGCCGGCCGCCCACCCACCATGGATGACATTGCGCAACTGCCCCGCACTCGGGCGGTGATAGCCGAGGCCATTCGCCTTTACCCGCCGATTTGGCTCTACGGCCGCCGGTTTCTCTCCGATGTCGAACTTGGTGGCTGGCTGCTGCCCGCAGGAGTTAATGCAATGATCAGCCCATTTGCCATGCATCGAAGCCCGCGCTGGTGGCCTAATGCGACGAATTTCCAACCCGATCGTTGGCTTGATGCAACCGGGGCATTTGATGAGCATCAACCCGGGGTGCCACGCGGGGTCTGGACCCCATTTGGCTGGGGAAACCGTAAATGCATTGGTGAGCAGTTCGCGTGGACCGAGGCCATGCTCGTCATCGCCACCCTCGCCCAGACTTGGTCACCGCGGCTAGCAACCAGCGCGCCCGTGCAACCGGAGACGGCAATCACGCTGCGACCAAAGGGCGGTCTGCCCATGGTTCTGCAACGGGTGTGACAACCGTAAGTGGCCAAAGGAGTTCGCCAGCAAGTGCGGCCTGCGCAAAAGCACCAGCACTGGCCCGCAGCAGGATTCAAACACCCCGCCTGACTGTAGGGAGCAGTCCTATTCGTCGCCACCCTCAAAGCAGCAATTACCTATCTCCAAGCACGAAGGTGTCACACGGCCGGGAGGGAAAGAGGGGTTTAGGGTGCCGCCGATACCGGCCACCCCGGGACGCGACCAACCCACCCCGAGGGCGAGCCGATCAGCTGGCGCAGCACTAACAGGTGCACTTACTTCAACACTCGGCATAACATGTCTTCGCAATTGGGTAACGTCCCAGATGCACTCTCAACTTCGCGAAATCACACCAGCCGGGAAATAACAATAATAAGACTCCCATTAATTCCCAGGTCATGGACTAAATCGGCGTCCGAGCAACGATGGGCGCCATGCGTCATCTGGGCTTGGGGACTGCGGGCCGGGCTGTATCTTCGGGGCTACCCCCGGTGCCACAACTTGATCAAAGTTGGGTTTGCGATTAACCTCCGCTAATGACTCTACAACCAATGGCTACGCGAGCAGCATTAGCCGCCCTGCTCGCCTTTGCCCTCACCGCCTGCGGATCGGCTGCCCAAGACTCATCAGAGGTTTCGGCCCCGGCAGAGCCGTCGGTGCTCGCCGATACTAAAGCAGGTGGCGGTGACGACTTTTCCGAAGGTTACCCCCTCCCTGACTGCACGGGGCTGGACCCAGCCGACTGCACCTACGCCGGCTTCGACCCTGAGGTTGACGGCTTCAGCTTCGCGAACTGGGGCGGGCCCGGTAACCTCGGCGCCACCGAATTGATCGCGATGTTCGGCCGCAAGAAGGTCTGCGCCAGCGGTTCCGGCGACGAATGCGTGCTCTACCCGGCAGCCCGGCAGTGGGCCGATCAGGTCAATGAAGCTATGGGCGGGGGGCACTGTGAGGGCATGGCCGTCACTTCAGAGTTAATCCATGGTGGCTACCTGGACCCTTCGGACTTCGACCCCGAAGCGAAATCCACATTCGATTTGGCACAAGACGACCCCATCGTTTCCAGCACCATCGACTACTGGTTTACGACGCAGTATCTCGAGCCAGTACAACGGGCGTACCAGGCGTTCCATAAAAAGAAGCCGACACAGATTGCCGCCGAACTCGCCCTCGGACTCCAAAACGGCGCCGGCTACACGATGGGCATCTATTCCCCTGATGGCGGGCACTCGATAACCCCAATTGCGGTCACAAATGAAGGTGACTTGATCGCGATCCATGTCTACGACAACAACTACCCGGGCACCGTGCAGCGCATCATGATCGATCCCCGGTCAGAGCAGTGGTCCTACGGCGCGGGCTCGACCAATCCGCAGGCGCCGACCAACGGTTGGGAGGGTGGTATCGGCACGATCGAATTAACACCCATGGATATTCGCCTGCAGACCCCCTTTCCTGCTCCCTTCACTGACGAGAATGGCGGCGAAAAGACTTCGCAACTGATGCTCACGTCACCTGATCCTGATGCACGCTTAGGGGTTCTCCTCACCATCGACGGCAAGGTCTACGACACTCGAGATGCCAGCGTGGTTCTACCGGCCGGCGTCAACATCCGCACCACCCTTGGCGCCTTACCTGTGCTGCAGGGTAACTGGACGTCCATTACTGTCGACCGCGCCCAAGTCGGGCCTTTCGAGGCGGGAATTGCACGGCAGGGCAACGAAACGGCGCCGATTCCGGTGACAATGTCAATCGATGACCCCACCAGTCCGCGGGTCACCCTCCGTGCCGTTGATGACGAGCAGGCCAACATCACTTTTGGGGTTGCCCAAAATGGTGCGCTCGACATGAAAGTGGCGGCTGCCACCAGCGCCGAGGTGAATGTGGCCAACGGACTCAATAGCGCCAACTTCCCCTTACCCGATGGTGTCAACATGCGGGTGCTGCCCTTTGACAATGGGGTTGCAGAAATCGGCTTCTTCGACGCGGACGATCGGCTCATCGGCGAGTTCCCGCTCTCTGATGAATCCGAGAGTGGCGCCGTCACAGAAATCGAAGCCGAATTTCAACCAGGTGAAGACGGGGAACTGGGTAATTTCGAGGTGACCGAGGAGGAGGTAGCGCCCGAGGAAGTCGATGGCGAAATCCTTTCCTGGTTAAATAAATTAAACGAGGCGGCCCTAACTGACGATGGCGACGTCACTGATGGTGACGAAAGTGGCGACGACAACGGCGACGACAACGGCGGCGGCGGCGACGGCGGCGACGACAACAACGGCGGCGGCGACAACGGCGGCGACGGCGACGGCGGCGACAACGGCGGCGGCGGCGACGGCGGCGACGACAACGGCGGCGACGGC
>SYJA01000041.1 GCA_005798555.1 Actinomycetota bacterium | reverse complement strand
TCACCGCAGATCAGCCGATCCATCGGGACTTCGCGCTGCATATCAACTTTTACCTCATCAATGCAGGAGAGCTGATCGGGGGTTTCGACATATGCGAACGCGTCCTCGAGCTCACGCTGCCATGGTGTGTCGGCCCCGAACGCATAGCCCTTGGTAGCCTGACGGGCAGCGTAGAGCCGGATCAGCTCGCCGGCTATCTGCTTGACCGCCTTGCGAGCCCGCCCCTTCGATTTCTCCCAATCCGCGCCGCCCAGCCGGTGCACACTCGGTGACTCACCGCCGATAAAGCGCGTGACCAAGTCAAGTTGATCTGTTGGAACATAAAGCCGATCCGCCGGCTGCCCCCGCTTACTGGGCGCATACTCGACCACTAAATATTCACGTGATGCACCACCGACTTCACGCTTTGCCATCTCAACGTAGCGACCGACCCCGTGCTGCTCATGAACCACAAAATCACCTTTAGCCAGCGTCAGCGGGTCAATGGTGCGGCGCCTGCTCGATGGCAGCCGCCGCATATCTTTCGTCGATGAGCGTTGACCGACAATGTCGGTCTCGGTTAGCACCGCCAGTTCGCACCCCGCAAGGACAAAACCGTGGGCCATGCTCGCCGTTGTCACGCTGACTACCCCCGGCTGCGGCTCCTCGTCTAATGACTCCACCAGGCGAGCTGGGATGTCCTCACCGTTTAAGGTCTCGACGAAGCGTTCAGCGGAGCCGTGACCCTCGCTGACTACTACCACCCGCCACCCGGCCTGCGTCCACTTGGCGATATCGGCAAAAGCCAACCCGGCATCACCGCGATACTCGTGCGCAGCTACCGCCGCTAAATCACATACTTCATCATCTTTCGCGTCCAAGAGTTCAACATCGGTCGCGAGCGGGGTGATCGAGAGCCTAGGCATGGACCGACCATTGGTTGTCGCCAAGATTTCATCGACCGACGCATAGGAAGCCCCGGCTAGGTCAATCGGGGTTTGGTTGCCAACGGCCGCGTTATGCCAAGACGCCGCCAAGAACTCGGCGGCGGTGCGCTTAAGATCATGGGCCCGTGTTCGGATCCGCTCGGGTTCGATTAGAACCAAAGTCGATGACGGGTCCACTAACTCCGGCAGGGTGACCATCTTGTCGACCAATGCCGGGATCAGCGTCTCCATACCTTCAACATGTAGGCCCTCGGCAATTCGACCGACAATGTCAGCCAATTCCGGCGCTGCGACCCCAATAATTCGCGCTCGCTCCCGCACCGTCGAAGTCAAAAGCAGTTCACGAACAGGCGGCGCAAACAGCCCATCGGACGCCAGCTCGAGCGATCGTTGGTCAGCAACTGAAAATGTTCGGATTTCTTCGACCACATCACCCCAGAACTCAACTCGCAAGGGGTGCTCATCTGGTGGTGGGAACACATCAAGGATGCCGCCCCGGACCGCGAACTGCCCGCGTCGCTCCACTAAATCATTACGCTCATAACCCAGTTCAACCAAGCGCTCTACAAGCGTCGTGAGGTCAGCGATCACCCCATGGCGCAGCCGCACCGGTTCAACATCACCAAGGCCCGCGGCCATCGGTTGCAAGACCGCGCGCACCGAGCAGATGAGAATTTCAATTGGTTGAACGAGTGGGTCAGCGGCAGCTGCATGTGCCAGCCGGCGCAGGATTGCAACCCGACGTCCTACGGTGTCAAGGGACGGCGACAGGCGCTCATGGGGCAAGGTCTCCCAGGATGGGAATACTGAGACGTTTCGCGTCGGCACCAAAGTCCGCAGGGTCTCGGCTAGGTCATCGGCCTCGCGGCCGGTTGCCGTGACAACTAAGAGCCGCCGGCCGGAGCCAAGTGGCATCGGGGCGGCAAGCTGGGCTAGGAGCATCGGCGCCAACGACTTGGGTGCGACCGCGGTCGCCACCGTGGATTCGCTCAGCCGCTTGAAGTCCGGCGAACTCGCAACGGCCTTGATCAGACCGGTAAGGCTCACTGGCGAGCCGCCTCCGCGAGGCACTCACGCAGAAGTTGCGCTAGCTGCGGGTGGGCCACTACCAGGTCGGTGACTTTGGGTGGCATGTGATTGAAAGTGACAGGCTTCCCGTCAACATGGCTGGCAAGGTAACCGTAGTGTGCAGCGACCCCATAAGGAGCTGCTACATCCCACTCATAAAAGCCGGTGTCATGGACATAAGCCTCCGCGCGCCCACAAAGAAGTTCATTAACCTTGGCGCCCACCGAACCAACATCAACAATCTCAACACCTTGCTCACTTATACCGGCCTTCGCTAATTCCTCCGCTAGCAGTTCAACGGCCATCGGCAAGGTCGCGGGTGGCCGGGTGCGCGATGCCACGATTCGGATGGGTCGATTAGCTGGCAGCGCGGCAGGTGCACTGACCTCATCGAGCACCGAACGCGACATTCCCTGCGCAGGCAGGTCGACGGTGCAGGCGGCAAGGCTGCTCGTGGCCGAGAGCCAAAGTGCAACATGGACGGCGAAGTCCGCCCGGCCCTGGCCGTACTCCCAAGTGCCATCAAGTGGATCGACGATCCAGACCCGGCCGGCCGATAACCGCCGATCATCGTCGGCACCTTCCTCACTCAACAACGCATCATGTGGTCGGTGCTCAGCCAAGAAGGCGGCTATCAACTCGTGCGCGGTGCGGTCACCGGATTTACGCAGTTCATTCGCGCGCTTTTCATCAGCTGGGTCTAGGTCACCCAAGGTGGAGCGCAGGCTAAGCAACACCTGCCCCGCCTCGGCCGCAATGGCCCGTGATAGTTCAGCGTCCTGAAGCATCTGCACCTACTCCACCTCCCCGTCGCCGTTGAAAACATTCTGCGTGCGCTCGAGCCCCTCGAAAACTAATGACTGCGCTGCATCTGCGCCACGCGCCACCATGACCTCGACCTCGGCTCGCTGCGCAGCCGCGAATGGCCTGAGGACGAACTCTGCTGGATCCGCAGCCCCCACCGGGCGACCGATTCCAAGTCGTACTCGAAAATAATCACCATTGTCGAGCGCTTTGCGGATGCTCTTCAAACCATTGTGCCCATTATCGCCGCCACCGAACTTCGCCCGGATACTGCCGAATGGGATATCAAGTTCATCGTGCAGGACGATCAAATTCTCCTCGGTCACATCGTAGAACTGCATCAATGCCTTGACCGGCCCACCTGATTGGTTCATATAGGAAAGGGGCTGTGCCAGCACCGCAGTCACCGAATAGCCGGGGAGGCCAAGGCTCCCTTCCAAGGCGAGGGCGCTAGCACGTTTGTGCTTTGCTAGCCGCCCACCCATCCGAGTCGCTAAATCGGCGACCGCTTGGTACCCGACGTTGTGCCGGGTCGCGGCGTAGTCCGGACCAGGATTGCCCAGGCCCACAATGAGCCAGGTCATGGGGTTTGCGTTTTCGACGGCTAGCTACTCGCCAGCCGGTTCGGCTGGTGCACTCGGGGGAGCTGCCGCAGCGGCTGCTGCTGCTACCGCGGCTGCAGCTGCGTCATCAACTTCGGCCTGCGCAGCATTGGCCTCAGAATAGGCTTCGGCCTGCGCCCGGACGTCGGAGACGGCGTGCAATGCCGCGGCCATCGGATCCTCGCCGCGCGCAATTGCCTCCTGCATCGCAGCCGCCACCGTGCCCGGGTCGATACCGGCTTCAACAGCCGCTGCCTCAGCTACCTTCATGGCATCGGCCATGTTGCCACGCGTTGCCGCCTCGAGCTTGGAGATGATGACTAGGTCGAGGTGCTCAATTACCCGCTTGACCGGATCGCGCTGCACATCGCGCGGCTTGGTGATGACGGTAGAGCCTTCGAAGGTGACAGCGAGCACCACCCGAGGCTTGCGCAGAGCCAAGTTGAGTTCATGCTCAGGGAGCGTGATGTGCAGGAGTTCTGTCCCACTGCCGTAGATGACGGCGGGGATCTGGCCTTCGCGGCGTAGTTTGCGGGCCGCGCCCTTGCCGAATTCGGAGCGGGCCTTGGCGGTGATGGCTACTTGGGACAACGTACTTCTCCTTAGGCGATGTTCACCTCGGTGAAGCGCGTTGGGCGCCGACCGCGTCGATCACGGTGACCAGCAGGCAGGGCACCCTCGCCGAAGTGTTATCGAAGTGTAACCCGGGCCAAATTTTGGCCACCGGCACCCCTGCGCTAGCCGGCCGGCCTAGTGCGAGGAATTGACCGCTGAGGTGTCTGGGTCCTCAAACATGCTGGTGACCGAACCATCGGTAAATACTTCGTTAACCGCCATGGCCAAAATAGGCGCGATGGACAACACGGTCAGCTTGGGGAAAGTATGACTATCGGCGATCGGCAAGGTGTCAGTGATGATCACCTCGGTAATCCGCGAGTTTTGCAGATTCTCGGCAGCCGGCTCACTCAGGATGCCATGGGTGGCCGCCACGATCACATCGGCCGCCCCGTTGCCAAATAGCGTCTCGGCCGCTTTCACGATGGTGCCCCCGGTATCGATCATGTCGTCAACAACGACGCAGACCCGACCTTCAACATCACCGACGACTTCGAGCGCCCGGACTTGATTGGGCACATCAGGATTGCGTCGCTTGTGGATTATCGCCAGCGGCGCACCGAGCACGTCTGTCCAGCGCTCTGCCACCCGCACCCGACCAGCATCAGGTGAGATGACGGTGATCTGGGAGCGGTCAATCTTGCTCGAAACATGTGATGCGAGTAGTGGCAGCGCGAACAGGTGATCAACTGGCCCGTCGAAGAACCCTTGTATCTGCGAGGTATGGAGATCAACTGTCATCAAGCGGTCGGCACCAGCAGCCTTGAATAGATCCGCCATCAACCGAGCCGAGATTGGTTCGCGACCGCGATGCTTCTTATCTTGACGGGCGTACCCGTAGAAGGGCATCACGACGGTTATACGCTTGGCCGATGCACGCTTTAACGCATCGACCATGATCAATTGCTCCATGATCCATTGGTTAATTGGCGTTGTATGACTCTGGAGCACAAAGGCATCGCAACCGCGCACGGATTCTTGAAATCGGACGAAGATCTCGCCATTGGCAAAATCAAATGCGGTCGTCTTCGATAACGGGATGCCAAGATGAGCGGCAACCTGGTTCGCCAATTGCGGATGAGACCGGCCGGCAAGGAGCACCAGACGCTTCTTGTTGGCCACCACGAGTTCGGTCACTTATCCTCCTGCGCATGAGTTACGGGTTTGGTTGATTGACTTGCGGCCTGCGCTGATTCAGTACCCGGCCTACGCCTAAGAACCCAGTCGAGGATATTGCGTTGGCGCGCCCGGCCGACCCCCATTGCCCCCGGCGGCACGTATTCGGTAATTACCGAGCCCGCGGCCGTATAGGCACCGTCGCCAATTGTCACCGGTGCCACGAGCATGGTGTCGCTGCCGACTCGAACATGATCACCAATGACAGTTCGGTGCTTCTCCACCCCGTCATAGTTGACGAACACTGTGGCCGCGCCAATATTGCTGCCTGTCCCGATCTGCGCATCGCCAACATAAGACAGGTGCGGTACTTTGGAGCAATCCCCAACGGTTGAGTTCTTGATTTCGACGAATGCCCCCGCTTTAGTATCGGCGCCCAATATGGTGCCCGGGCGCAGGTAGGTAAATGGGCCGACTTGGCTGCCCGCGCCGATAACCGCGAGTTCGGCCCAGGAGTGGATCACGGTGGCGTTCTCGGCGACTTCACACGACACCAGCGTGGTACCCGGGCCGATCTGCGCCCCCGATGCAATCGAAGTCGGGCCGCGCAAGGTGGTGTTCGGCAAGATCGTGACATCGGGAGCGATGTCGACGTCAACATCGAGCCAGACGGTAGCAGAATCAGCAATCGCCACACCATCGTGCATCCACCGGGAATTGATGCGATCGCGCATGATGGCCGCCGCTGCCGCCAGTTGCACGCGGTCATTAACTCCCATGATCTCCGATGAATCCAGACATATTGATGCTGCGACCGCATCAGAGTCACTGCGCAAAAGGCCGATGACGTCGGGGAGATACTGCTCGCCTTGCGCATTGTTCGCGGTCAGGCGGTCCAACGCACCACGTAACTTAACTAGGTCGAAGGCATACATGCCGGAATTGATTTCCGCAATCGCAAGTTCGTCTGGGGATGCGTCTTTTTGCTCGACAATGCGCTGGACACCACCGCCTGTATCTCGGATGACACGGCCGTAGCCAAATGGGTCATCGAGGTTCGTGGTGAGGACGGTCGCAGCGGCGCCCGTTTGCCCGTGCGCCACCACCATCTGCACTAGGGTGCGGCCGGAGAGCAGCGGGGTGTCACCCGTCAACACCACCAGCGGCGCAGCACTCAACACCGCCCCCCTTGAGTCAAGGTCTTCGAGGGCCACCCGCACCGCATGACCGGTGCCATGCTGCTCGGCTTGGACCACGATCAACGCCCACGGGGCGATCTCGGCAATGTGCTCGATGACCTGCTCGCGGCCGTGGCCAACTACCACCACCAAGTGCTCGGGCTCCAAAGTGGCAGCCGCCTCGATGACGTGGCCGAGCAGTGACCGCCCGGCGATGCTGTGCAGCACCTTTGGGGTCGCAGACCGCATCCGGGTGCCCTCGCCAGCGGCAAGGATGATGACGGCGCCGGGGCGGTTCATTGCCATACCACCACCTTCGCTCATCTGCGGGCGCTCATGCGGGACGTGCTTGGGGTCAAGCACTGCACTGCGCCTACGACGGACCGGGGAAGGTGCCTAACTCTATCTGTGCGGACCTGCCGGATCTGCCGGTGTCCAGCACCGGTGGGTTGGGAAAGGCTCCCGGGGGTGGGCCAACTGCGGGGGCCCCGGAGCTTGAAAAGCTCCCGGGGGTGGGCCAACTGCGGGGGCCCCGGAGCTTGAAAAGCTCCCGGGGGTGGGCCAACTGCGGGGGCCCCGGAGCTTGAAAAGCTCCCGGGGGTGGGATCGAACCACCGTTGACGGATTCAAAGTCCGCTGTCCTGCCGCTAGACGACCCGGGATCAATGACACGCCCAAAAACACTTGGGGGGCATCACCTTAAATGCACCGTTTTTCAATGGCGCACTTACCTTGGTTACGGTAGCGTAAGTTACGGTGCCGAAGGTACCCAACAGCCCCGAGGGAGCCCGGTGCCGATAACGTCCGAACTCGAGCTCAGCACAGTCAAGCCAACATTTACCAACAGTGGTGTTCGCGGCCAAACCGACGAAGGCCTACTCAATAACAGCATGAAAATCACCATCGCGGTGTTTGTCGTCTTGCCGTTGCTTGCAGTCATCGCGGCGATCCCACTGGCGATTTTCTGGGCCGGGTTTTTCACCTGGGTAGATGTCGGCCTGATCCTTTTATTCTGGGCGATCACCGCCGGTGGCATCACTTTGGGCTACCACCGTTACTTCACCCACGGTGCCTTCAAGGCCCCGCGTGCGGTGAAGATCGGGTTGGCGATTGCCGGTTCGATGGCGATCCAGGGCTCACTTGATCAATGGGTTGCCGACCACCGCAAACACCACCAGTTCTCGGACGAGGTTGGCGACCCGCATTCCCCATGGCGTTATGGCACCTCGAGGCGCGCTGTGGCTAAAGGCCTCTATTACGCGCACGTTGGTTGGCTATTTGACGAAGCCCAAACCCCCATCGAGCAGTACGCACCCGATATCGCAGCCGACAAGGATCTGCGCCGCATCTCGCAATTCTTCCCGGCAATCCTCACAGCCTCAATCTTGCTGCCGGCCCTCCTTGGCGGACTCATCACTTGGTCGTGGATGGGCGCACTCGCCGGCTTGTTCTGGGGCGGGCTCATCCGCATCGCACTCGTGCATCACGTCACTTGGTCGATTAACTCAATTTGTCACGTGTTCGGTACCCGACCATTTAATAATCGCGATCTTTCATCGAATGTGCCGTGGCTGGCCATCGTGTCATTTGGTGAGTCGTGGCACAGCCTGCACCACGCCGACCCCACCTTGGCTCGCCACGGTGTCCTTAAAGGCCAACTCGATATGAGTGCCCGGGTCATTCGCCTGATGGAGTCAATGAAACTGGTCACCGATGTGCGCTGGCCTAAGCCGCAGCGCATTGCCAGCAAGCTAAAGGACCCAGCGATGCGCCGCCGGGTGCGCGGCTATGTCATACCTGCGACTGACATCTAACTAATGGCGCCAATGATGAACAAGGCCGATAACGTCACCGCACTGCCCGTCACCGCTCGACGTGAACTGCGTCGGCCACCACGGACCCGCAACAAGGTGAGGATGAGCGGCCAGGAGCGCCGCGAGCAACTCCTTGATGTTGGGCGCAAACTATTCGCCGAAAAAGGATTCGATGCGGTAACCGTTGAGGAGATCGCCGCTAAGGCTGATGTTTCCAAGCCGGTTGTGTACGAGCACTTCGGCGGTAAGGAAGGCTTGTATGCGGTGGTCGTGGATCGCGAGATGAATCACCTGCTTTCCACTATCTCCGACACCTTGACCGGTGGTAACGCACGAGTGCTAGTGGAGCAAGCCGCCTTAGCGCTCTTCGATTACATCGATGAATGTCCGGACGGTTTTCGGATCCTCGTCCGCGACTCACCGGTATCCCAGCAGACCGGCTCATTCGCCAGTTTGATCATCGATGTGGCTGCCCAGGTTGAACATCTACTCGCTGCCGAGTTCGCCACCCATCGCATCAATGCCAAATTGGCCCCCATGTACTCCCAGATGCTGGTGGGCATGGTGGCACTTACCGGCCAATGGTGGCTCGATGTCCGCAAGCCGAGGAAGGACGAAGTCGTCGCCCACCTGGTGAATCTGGCTTGGGGGGGCCTGGAGAACCTAGACGCCAAACCCCGGCTGGTCACCAAGCGCGGCCGCTAAGAATCTCGACGTCAAGACTCTTGACGTAGGCTCTGGCCCATGCCGGGTCCGCGCAGCGACGAAGTCGACCGCCTCGTCAGCGCTTGGCACCGGGAGCGCCCCGACCTTGACATTTCGCCCTTAGAAGTCTTGTCGCGGGTCTCTAGGTTGGCCCGACACCTTGACTTGGCCCGCAAGGCCGCCTTCACAGAACACCAACTCGAGCCCTGGGAGTTCGATGTGCTGGCCGCCTTGCGCCGAGCCGGTGACCCATATGAACTTTCGCCCGGCCAACTCGGGGCCCAGGCCATGGTCACAAGTGGCACCGTAACCAATCGCGTTGACCGCCTTGAGTCGCGCGGCTTCGTTCGGCGCGAGCGCGAACCAAGTGATCGGCGCGGGGTGCGGGTAGTGCTGACGACCGCCGGCCAAGACGCCGTGGACGGGGCCTTAACCGATCTACTCGACCGCGAACGTGAGTTGCTCGTGGGCCTGGCGCCAACTGAACAACAGCAACTGGCGAATCTGCTGCGCTCCCTTTCCTATGAGTTCGACTCGTAGCAACCAACCGCCTCCGTTGAGTGGTGAGTTGTTGGTCAAGCAACTATGCGCGCACCGGGCACCGCGCCGGTGGCCCGCTTTACCGTTCGACACACACCAGCCGATGTCAGGCCAACAGCAATGTCGAGGGCCTGTTCGTCATCGACCACCAAGAATGCAAATGTCGGGCCACTGCCAGAAACAATGGCGCCGAGGGCGCCATACCCCTCGCCGACCTCAAGCACCTGGGCGAGCACCGGCCGCAGCGAGATGGCTGCCGGCTGCAGATCATTGCTCAACGCCGCACCTAACGCCAACGAATCGCCAGCTCGCAGCGCCTGCATGATCTCCGGTGATACGACCGGCGCTGGTGCCTTTTTTTCGCCTCGGAGCCGGTCATACTCCTGATAAACCTCCCGAGTGGACAGGCCTTTGTCCGCTATCGCGAACACCCACTCGAAGGCGCCGCGCGCCAGGGCCGAGAGTAATCGCTCGCCGCGTCCGGTGCCGATCGCGTTACCACCGTGCAGCGCGAACGGCACATCGGAGCCAAGACGCGATGCAAGAACCATCAACTCCTCACGTGCAATACCAAGTTGCCAAAGGGATTCGCAGGCCAGCAACGCACCCGCCGCATCTGCACTGCCCCCAGCCATGCCCCCCGCAACCGGGATGCCCTTATGCAAGTGCAGTTCAACATCCGCCGGCAGGCCCGCTTGGTCGGCCAGCAACAGCACCGCGCGCCAGGCTAAATTCGTGTCATCAAGTGGCAGTTCACCGGCACCCTCGCCCGAAATTGTCAATGAGATACCGGCACCGGGCTCCGCTTGGCGGGCGCGCACATCGTCAAACAAACTGACCGCGTGGAAAACAGTGGCCAACTCGTGGTACCCATCCGCCCGCTTTGGGCCCACACCCAGTTGGAGATTGACTTTGGCAGGCACTCTGGCCGTGACCGATGCGCCTACCTGCCGGTCCGTCGTCATGGCCTCAGGGTAGGCGTTGTGCTAGGTTCCGGCACCTTCAGCAAGCTAATCTCGCGCAAACGCATCGGCTAGCCGCGCGAAGTCACCAACATCAAGTGACTCCCCTCGGGCGCCCGGATCAATCCCGGCTGCCTCCAATGCCAATTGCGCCTGCGCTGAGGAGCCGGCAAATTGACCAAGGGCCGAACGCAGGGATTTGCGCCGCTGTGCAAATGCAGCGTCGATGACCGCGAACACATCGACCCTGGACGCAGCGCACTTCGGCGGCTCATGGCAGGTGATTCGCACTAACCCAGAATCCACATTGGGCTCGGGCCAGAACACTTTTGGACTGACGCTACCCGCCGCCTGGGGGTCGCCGAACCAGCGGACTTTGACACTCGGCACCCCGTAGGTGCGCGAACCGGGGCCGGCGACCAAGCGATCGGCGACCTCCTTTTGCACCATCACTAGAACCGAACGCAAGGATGGCAGGGTGCTAAGCAATTGCAGGAGCACTGGCACCGACACGTTGTAGGGCAAGTTCGCGACCAGCGCATCGGGTTCGAAATCGAGATTCTGCACGGTTACTGCATCTGCGTGGATCACGGTCAATGCATCAGCACGCTCGGGCAGGTGCGCTTGCACGGTAACCGGCAATTGCTCCGCGAGCAACGGGTCGATCTCAATCGCAACAACCCGGGCACCGGGCTCAAGTAGCGCGAGGGTCAAGCTACCCAGGCCCGGCCCAACTTCTAGCACCTGCGAAGTGGCGGTGATCCCCGCCAGCCGCACAATTCGCTGCACCGTATTCGGATCGATGACGAAGTTCTGGCCAAGCCTCTTGGTTGGCCGAATCCCCAGGTGCGCAGCCAGTTCGCGAATCTCGCGCGCACCGAGCAGATCGCTACCAGGCACCGAAGGCCCGTTGGGTGTTGTCCCAAAGACAGGTAGCCAACTCGGCCTCGTCAACACCGCGGACCTCAGCCATCCGGCGCACGGTCAAGGGCATCAGGTATGACCCATTTGCCTTTCCTCGGTAAGGCACGGGTGTCAGATAAGGCGAATCCGTCTCGACCAGGACCAAGTCATCGGGCACCACCTGCAGTGCTGCTCGCAAGCTGTCTGCGTTCTTGAAGGTAATCACACCGGCAAAGGACATAAACCAGCCACGTTCAGCACAGTAGCCCGCCATTTTCGAATCACCGCTAAAGCAGTGGAAAACTACTTTCGCCGGCGCGCCTTCGGACTCGAGTACCGCGATAACATCCTCATGTGAATCTCGATCGTGGATAACCAAGGCCTTGTTCAACTCCTTGGCCAAATTAATATGCCACCGGAAAGACTCCTGTTGCACCGATCGCAAGTCCCCCTCGGTGCGGTAATAATCCAGGCCGGTCTCCCCTACCGCACGAACAATGTCCTGCGCGGCCAACTCCGCAATGGCTGCATATGCCTCATCAAGGCCGCCTTGGCCTTGGCCGGCGAAGATACGTGGCGCTTCATTCGGGTGCAAGGCAACTCCGACGATGACTTCCGGGTGGTGCGCTGCCATCTCGACCGACCACCTCGCCGATTCGACATCGCAGCCGATTTGCACGACCTTGGTGACTCCGACAGCAGCCGCGAGCTTCAACACCTCGCCTGGATCGGGCCTGGTTTCACCGTGCAGAGCCCGATCGCTCACATCAAGGTGGCAATGGGAGTCGATCACCGGCGCCAGCAACGGCTCCGGTGCCACCTCGGGCAAAGCAAATCCCGTGCTCAGGTGATTTCTTCCAGACGCGGAAAGAGTGAATCACCCTTAGTCACGCTCGCGCCCACCGGTAGTTGCCCCCAAACGGCAACACCATCAATTCGCTGCGCTCCCAATGGCCCGAGCCCAGTTGCTCCTGACCCATTGGCGCCTAGTTGCCCCCACAGATCCTGCATGGTCTTTGGCATCAAGGGGTTGTAGAGCACCGCGATAGCGCGCAGCGATTCGCAAATGGTGTAGAGCACGGTCTCAAGGCGCTCGCGATTGGCAGGATCCTTAGCCAATACCCAAGGCTCCTGCTCGGTGACATACCCGTTGACCGCCTCGATGAAGTCCTTGACCGCCGTGATGCCGGTCGAGAAGTCCAGTGCCACCATCGCGGCATCGGCGTTAGCCGCCGTCGACACCAACAGCTCTTGTAGGGCTCGTTCTGCTTCCCCATCAGCCGTGGCGGGCGGCAAGGTACCTTCGCAATAGCGTCCGATCATCGCGGTAGCGCGTGATGCCAAGTTGCCTAAGCCGTTTGCCAACTCAGAGGTGTATCGAGCCGACATGTCTTCCCACGAAAATGACCCGTCTTGACCAAAAGCAATGGCGCGCAGGAAGTAGTACCTGAAGGCATCGGAACCGAAGTGGTCGATGATCTCACTTGGTGCAATCCCGGTTAACTTGCTCTTGGACATCTTCTCGCCGCCAACCAGCAGCCAGCCATGCGCAAATACCTTGCGCGGCAGCGGCTCGCCAGCGGCCATCAACATTGCCGGCCAATAGACAGCGTGGAAGCGCAGGATGTCCTTGCCCACAAGGTGCACATCGGCCGGCCAAGTGCTCGCATACTGCTTGCCCGCGGGTGAGTCGGGATCAGTGCCGTAGCCCACAGCGGTCGCGTAATTCAAAAGTGCGTCGAACCAGACGTAGATAACCTGGCCGGTCTCCCACGGCACCGGGATACCCCACGAAACACTCGAGCGAGACATTGAAATATCTACTAATCCACCTCGAATGAAAGACATCACTTCGTTATAAGCACTACGTGGCTGGATGGCCTCCGGGTTGGCTTCGTAGTGCTCGATGAGCCGCTCGGTGAAAGCCGACAGCCGAAAGAACCAGTTCTCTTCTTGTAATTGCTCACAGGGTCGCCCATGCACCGGACAAACCAGCTGGCCTTCATACGCACCGGTTCCGGGCACTAGGTCGGCCGCGAACTTGAACTCCTCGCAACCAACGCAGTAGGGGCCCTCATAAGGTGCCGAGTAGACAAATCCGTGCGTGCGCACCTGCTCCCAGAACCGCTGCGCCCGTTCGGCGTGGCGCGGCTCAGTGGTGCGGATGAAGTCGTCATTAGCGGCGTCGACAGTATCGAGTACCGGCAGCCACTCCTTATCGACCAAATTATCGGCCCACTGCTGCGGGGTCACGCCCCCGGCGTCGGCGGCCCGCTGCACTTTGGTGCCGTGCTCATCGACACCGGTGAGGAACCAAACATGCTCCCCGCGCTGGCGGTGCCAACGGGTCAGCACATCGCCGGCGGTGGTCGTATAGGCATGCCCGAGATGTGGCGCGTCATTGACGTAATAGATAGGTGTCGTCAGATAAAAAGCTTTATCAGCCCCAGCTGCTGAGGTGACCGGCGACGACATGGTGCGATCCTACGGTTCGACGTCCTTGTGCTTGACGACCGCGTCGTAGACCAAGCGCCGCGGGACACCCGCTGCCTTGGCTACCTCAGCGATAGCGGTACGACGGTCAACCCCATGCGCTTCGCGGGCCCGTACCGCCTCGACCTGTGCCGATTGCGTCTCGAGGCCCGCCGCCGCCCGCCGCTCCTGCACCGAGGCACCAGCCACCACCAGGGTTATCTCACCTCTTACCCCGAGTTCGGCCCACTGCACGAGGTCCGACAACGTGCCGCGCCTTACCTCCTCATGGGTTTTGGTGAGTTCCCGGCAGACCGCCGCCTGTCGCCCACCCCCTAGGCTTTCAGCAAGTGCCCGCAGCATCACCTCGAGCCGATGCGGTGCCTCGAAGAACACCATGGTGCGCGGCTCGTCGATTAACTCCTGCAACCGGGTCGAGCGCTCACCCGCTTTTCTCGGTAAGAACCCTTCGAAACAAAATCGATCAACGGCCAGTCCTGAAAGCGCCAGTGCGGTTAACACTGCTGACGGCCCCGGCAGCGCTGTGACATGCACCCCGCGGGCCACCGCTTCGCTGACAACACGAAATCCTGGATCACTGACCACCGGCATCCCCGCATCGGTCACCACAATGACTGTGCCACCCGCTGCGGCGATTTCGACAAGTTCAACCGCACGCTCGCGCTCATTGGCATCGTGATACGAAACCACGCGACCGGCTATTTCCACCCCCAGTGCCGCCACCAAGCGACGTAAGCGGCGGGTGTCCTCCGCGGCTACTACATCCGCGCCCGCCAGCAGAGCGCATAAGCGAGGTGAGGCATCAAGGTCATTACCAAGTGGGGTGGCAGCCAGCACTATCTGACCGATCTTGGGCGTGGCCCCGGTGCTCGGATCCAGATCTGGTCCTGCACTCCCCTTGGCCACCTGCACATCCTCCCAAACAGGTATCGACGCATACGATGACGGCCATGGCCGCGGCACTTCCTAACTCGATCAGCGCCACCACCGCGCCCGAGCGCGACATCAGCTCGCTACCGGACCGCCTGACTAGGCCGATGCCGTCATCGGGTCTGCGCGGTTGGATCGGACCACTGGCCGTCGGCCTGATCGGGGCCATCTTGCGCCTTTGGGATCTTGGCCGGCCCCATGCCTTTGCCTTCGATGAGACCTACTACCCAAAGGAAGCGCTGTCGCTCCTTCAGTACGGGTACGAACGGGTCATCATCGACAATGCCGACGCGATAATCCTTAAGTCCGACGGCGACTGGCAAGCCCTAAACCTATTCAAGGACGACCCGGCTTTTGTGGTGCACCCACCACTTGGCAAGTGGACGATCGCGATCGGCGAATACTTCTTCGGAGCCACCCCGTTCGGTTGGCGCATCGCGGTAGCCGTGCTCGGCATTATCGGCATCATCATGCTCGCCCGCATCGTGCGGCGCCTGACGCGCTCAGACCTCATCGGCACCCTCGCCGGCCTGTTGCTGGCCCTCGATGGCATCCATATCGTGATGAGCCGCACCGGCCTGCTCGACATGGTGCTGGCATTTTGGATCCTCGCGGCCTTCGGACTCCTACTTATCGACCGAGACCACACCCGACGCCGCCTCGCCAGAAGAATCAAAGCCGCATTCGCCGACCGCGCCGACCCGTCAACCGCGCTCGATGTTTTCTCCGCAGGCTTTGGGCCAGCCTTCGGCCTGCGTCCTTGGCGCTGGGCCGCCGCCATCGCACTTGGCTTGGCCTGCTCGGTTAAGTGGTCCGGTATTTGGTTCGTGGTTGCTTTTGTCCTGATGACGCTCGTCTGGGACGTGTCAGCTCGCCGCACCATCGGTGTGAAAAGGCCGTGGACGGCAACGGTTTTGCGTGACGCTCCGCTCACGGGTATCACGATGGTGGCAATTGTCATCGCGGTCTACTTCTTCTCCTGGACTGGTTGGTTCTTAAGTGACAATGCCTACGGGCGAAACTGGGCCGCGGGGCAACCACCGTCGATCATCCCGGCCGCCCTTAGATCATGGTGGGATTACCATGCGCAGGCTTGGAATTTCCACGTCGGGCTGACATCCGAACACGCCTATAAGAGCAACCCGCTGTCGTGGCCATTTCAAACCCGGCCGACTTCGTTTTTCTACGAGAGCATCAAGGACGGCAGTCAAGGCTGCCCAACCGACAACTGCGCGGCCGAAGTCCTCGCATTGGGCAACCCGATTATTTGGTGGGCAGCAATTGCCGCGATTATCCATCAGTGCTGGCGCTGGATCGCCCGGCGTGACTGGCGGGCCGGCGCCGTGCTTGTCGGTATCGCAGCCGGGTGGCTGCCGTGGCTGCTCTACCTAAATCGCACCATCTTTACCTTCTACACAATTGTCTACGTGCCATTCGTCGTCACCGCACTTGCGATGTCAATGGGGTCAATAATCGGCCCCACCAGCGCCAGCGAATCTCGTCGGCGCTGGGGGGCCGTTGCAGCGGGTTCGCTTCTCCTACTCATAGTGCTTGTTGCTTGGTGGATGTATCCGATCTGGACCGGGCAGGTACTCCCCTATGAGCAGTGGAAGCTACGCATGTGGATGCCCACCTGGGTTTAAGCCGGTACTACTACTCCTACTGCAATTGTTCCAGCATCTTTTCCATCTGCTCAATCTCCGCGGCCTGCGCCTCAACTATTGCACGAAGCAGCTTGTTCAACTCGGGGTCATCACCATTAGCTAATGGATCCTGAGCCATCGAAATTGCCCCCAAGTGGTGTTCAATCATCAGTTTTAGGAATAATCGATCGAATTCGGCTCCTGAAGCCGCATCCAGCTCTGCCATTCCGGAAGCATCAACCATTCCGTCCATTTGATGCCCCGAGTGATCTGACATCTCCGAGACTCCCCATCGACTCAGCATGCCCTGCATCTGGACGATCTCCGGGCCCTGCGCCTCGGCAATTTTGGCCGCCAGCGCCAAAACCTCCTTAGCTGCTCCATGGGTCGGCGCCATCAAGGCCATCTCAACCGCCTGCTCATGATGCGGGATCATCATTTCAACAAACATCAGATCACTTGCCCCGACCGGCAAATCCGTCGTCCCTGGTTTCGCCGTCGTGGTGGCGGATGGCATTGATTCCATGCCGCTATGCGACGACCCAGCGCATCCGCCCAAGACAATTGACGCTGCTGCCAGTGCAACAGCAAAATTCAGAATCTTTTTTGTATTCATCTCTTCCTTCTTGGCTTTGGTGAAGTGGATTTAGCGGAGTCAACTCGCTAAATCAGGTTCGCCAAGCACAAAGTTTCGATAAACAAACACTCGGGGGTGCTCGGTCAGGCATTGCTGGTGCTGCCGAGTGCAGTTCGAGTCGAAAACCCCTAGACCGAAGGCTGAAGGGTCGCGCTATCAGGGTGAGCACGAAACCGGCGAGCAGGATCGCGAGGCAAATCGCGCCCCCCGATGTCCCGCCCGGAGATGGGATCTCGGCAGCACCCATACTTGTCATAACTTTGGTTTCACTTTTGCCAATATCAGCGCCTAAGGAGTCGCTACCAGCCACAATCTGATGCACATGCGCGATGTCACCACATGACTGCGCCGAGGCTGGACTCATCGCAACCAGACCGTGCATGGCTGCAACCGCGATGACTGCAACTAACGCAATCAATCCCTTGGTGAGCGAGCTGTTCCTCGCGCCATTGGCCATACCTAAATCCTCGCACGGCCCGCCCCATAGTGCACTTGTGGCAGGCTGGCACCATGACTGAAACAACCGCCGGCTATGCCTTCGCCGCATTGATCGCCGAAGCAGAGGCACTCGCCGCTGGCCTGCCGATGGTCGAGCGTTATAGAGCCTCGACGCCGGCAGACTCGGTAGCCACATTTGGTGCGCACCAACACCCGGTCAAGTGGAGCTGAGGGGATTCGAACCCCTGGCCTTCTCAGTGCGAACGAGACGCGCGACCAACTGCGCCACAGCCCCTAGTGAGAGCCACAGGGTAGCAAGTGCGTTTCGGTGCCCATCTTTGGACGCCGGTTGGGGCAATTAGCCGACCGCGCGCTGGGATTCCTCGAAGGCAATAGCTGGGATTTCGGCCGTCGCGGCCTTGGCATCGACATCCTTAAATGCGACTTGACGCTGCATCGCCTGGGCAGCGTCGACCATGGCTTCGCCAGTCCATTCACCCGGGCGGGACCGGTCAATGCGACGAGGTACCTGTGAAGCACGCGGTGCACTGACATAGGTGGGCAACGTCGTCGGCACGGCTTCCCAAGCCGAATCATCCTCGGCCCATGGGTCCCAGTTCTCCCAATCGTCATCGATCACCGCAGGTGCTCCAGCGTTGAGTTCAACGACATCGGCCCCACGCCTCGTACTGCGAGCAGTGCGGGTATCAACAGCAGCTTTTGAACGCGCAGCTGCATTTGCGCGCGAGGACGCAGTCGCAGCGCCAGCTACCACGAAGGCGAGGACCAACGCAGCAGCGACCATCGGGACGATCATCGAAATCATCGAAAGCAGTGCGAGCACGATCGTCAAAAGCGTGGTTACGGCCAACAGGCTCAGCACCATTAGCCGGCGTTGGGCCGCACGCGCCCGGTTAGCCATCCGCGCCCGCTCGGTTCGCGCCCGCGCCTTTAGCTCGAATCTGGCGGGGTGCGCTTCGTAACTGGATAAAGTCGCGGCGTGGTGACGCTTTGAGCCCAGACTCGCCATCGTGGAGCTGAATTTCTTGGTGGATCGAACCTCGCTGATGCGATCGTGTCGACGAAGCCACATCGGGATCAGGACGGCCGCCCAGAGGGCAATAATTACACCGTAAATTACTCCCGTCACGATTCGTACGCTAGAGCCCCTCATGAGGGACATCTGGGATGCGAGCCATTAATTCTTCGGCGTGTCGCAGCCCCTTCGGATTCAAATTTCAGGTCTGGCTCGAGATCCGATTTCGTCGCCACCGCTCCAAAACGCCCCCGGCGTAGTCGCCTTGGATGACCGAGTAGGTGATGTGATCGCGCCATTGGCCATCGATATGAAGGTACAGCGGGCGTAACCCTTCCTCCCGCAGGCCGAGTTTCTCCACCACTCGACGTGATGCGAGGTTTTCGGGGCGGATATTGATCTCGACCCGGTGCAGCCCCAGCTCCGAGGTGCAGTAGTCGCAGGCGAGCGCGACCGCGGTCGGGGTAATCCCTCGGCCGGCAAAGCGCTGGTCAATCCAGTAGCCGATATAGCAGGCCCGCAACGAGCCCATGGTGATCCCGCCGACTGTCAACTGGCCCACCAACTGGCCCTCGAAAGTCACGGCCCAAGGCAAAATTCTGCCCGCCCGGGCCTCCCGGCGCAGCCGCCGCACCATCCACCCAAAATTACTCGGGATCTCAACAGCGCACCGGCCCTCCGGTGGCAAGGTGGCCTCCCACTCCTTGAGCCAATCTTGGTTGCGCAGTCGGATTGCTTTCCATGCGCGACCATCTCGCCCACGCAGTGGTCGCAGCGCAACCGGGCCATCGGTAACGGTGACCGGCCAAGTCACGGCAACTCCGCCGCGAAGACTTTCAGCCAGGTGCGAAGTTCGGGACCGAGGTCTGGCCGCTCACATGCCAGCTGGATAACCGACTGGAGATAGGAGACCCGATCACCGGTGTCGTAGCGACGACCACCAAAGACCACCCCGCGCACCCCGCCACCTGCCGCCTCGGGCATTTGCGCCAGTACTCGCAGTGCGTCGGTGAGCTGGATCTCGCCACCACGCCCCGGCTCGGTGGTGCGCAAAATCTCGAAGACCGCTGGGTCAAGCAGATAGCGTCCGATCACGGCGAACGAACTCGGGGCTTCGGCAACATCCGGTTTTTCAATCAGATCGGTGATGCTGACGACGTCGCCGCTGTCGGTTTCTGACACCGCCGGGCAACCGTAGAGCGAGATATTCGCGCGCGGGACCTCCATCAGGCAGATAACCGAGCCGCCGAACTCAGCACGCACCTGCAACATGCGCACCAAGATCGGATCCCGCGGATCAATAAGGTCATCACCAAGCAGCACCGCAAATGGCTCGTCGCCGACATGGTTCTCAGCCATCAGCACCGCGTGGCCAAGGCCTAGGGGCTCACCTTGTCGCACGTAATGGATGCGGGCAAGATCAGTGGCGGAGGTGACCATTGCCAGTCGCGCATCATCACCTTTGAGACGTAGCACCTCTTCAAGTTCGAAATTGCGGTCAAAGTGATCCTCCAGCGCGCGCTTACTGCGTCCGGTGATGAACAAGACGTCATCGAGACCGGCCGCAACCGCCTCTTCAACCACGTACTGGATAGCCGGCTTGTCGACTACCGGCAGCATCTCCTTGGGCATCGCTTTGGTCGCCGGCAAAAATCTGGTGCCAAAGCCGGCGGCCGGCACTACGGCCTTGCGCACGACCTGCCCGCTTGCCCGCTTGCCCATAGAACGACCCTAATGGGTCCAGATCGGGCACGATGTCCTCATGGCCCCCTTAACCGATGGTGCGAGTGCGGCAAAAGCTAACCTGCGGGCCCAGATCCGCGGCCGCCGGTCAGCGCTTGACCCGGCCGTCTTGGCCGCCCGCGATGGCGAGCTCGCAGCCACCGCCGGCGCCCTGATCAAGGACCTACCGCCAGACGCCCGGGTGGCCTGTTACCTATCAGCCCCCACTGAGCCAGGTACCAACGCCTTGGTGCGGGCCCTGCTGACTGGCGGCTTTGAAGTCATCGCGCCACGGGTGCGTGGTCTGGACCTTGACTGGGCGGTGGTCTCGGCGGCCAGCACCTTTGCGACCGGATCATTTGGCATCCGCGAGGTGACCGGGCCATCAGTTGGTCAAGGCGCCGAGCCCTTGCGATCGGCGGTATTGGTATTCGTGCCCGCGCTCGCCGTCGATCACCGAGGGGTACGACTTGGCCAAGGTGGGGGGTTCTATGACCGCGCTCTCGAACACCTAAAAACCGGGCCTCCTGCTGGCCCGCAACTTGTCGGCGTGATCAATCAAGATGAGCTCTATGACAAACTGCCGGCCGAGGATAACGATCGCGTCGTTGCCGCTGCCTTGAGCCCAATCAAGCTCACCTACCTGCCGAAGGCAACCGGCTAGTAAGCCAACTCCCACGACACACTTCCCCTAGGACGAGAGGTTGCGTTCCAAACCTCTCGACCCGGCGTGCAGATGCCGTTCGGGCACAGCTGCGGCACAATCCAACTATGTCGGTGAACACATCTCCCAGCAAGCCACTGGCAGTTGTAACCGGGGCTAGCCGGGGCCTGGGCTTTGAAAGTGCCCGCGGCCTAGCAAGTAACGGATTCAATCTGGCCATAGTCGCCAAGGACGAAGCCGGCTTGCAGGACGCCGCCCGACGCCTCTTGGCTGAGTTCCCTGATCTCGAGGTTTACTGCTGCCCCGCCGATCTGCAACAGCCTGATTCCACCCGCGCCGTCATCTCCACGATCTCGACACTAGGTCAAGTAACTGTCTTGCTAGTGGCGCACGGCGTGATGAGCGAGAAGATGTCGAAGACTTTGCGGACCAATGACGTGGAGTGGCGCCGCGTGATGGCTACCAATCTCGATTCGGTATTCGCTCTTCTTAATGGCCTCGTGCCGGCGATGGTTGAAGCAAGACTCGGACGGGTGATCGTTTACTCGGCCTGCATGGGACGCATGTCGGGCCCCGGCAATACCGGGGGTTACGCGCCCTACCGCGTCAGCAAGGCTGCGGTAAATGCGCTGGTGCGAAATCTGGCTCATGAAACTGGGCTTGGTAGCCGTGGCGTGCTAGTCGATGCCGTCTGCCCGAATCATTCGCGCACTGACATGGGTGGACCAACTGCACCCCGAAGCGCGTCCGAGGGTGCCGCAACCTCGATCTGGCTGGCAACCCGCGCATTTGAGTCCGGCGATACTACCGGCGTCCTATGGGAGGATGAGCAAATAGTTCCTTGGTAGATCAACTACTACCCGATCCAATTCGCCAAGGTGTAGGTGATCAAGAATGCCCCGGTGCAGGCCACCGGCATCGCAATCACCGCCCACCAGAACACCGCCCGACTAATCGACCACAGCCGGTTTGCCTCCCAGGCGAAACCCGAGAAAGTTGTGAAGGCACCGCAGATGCCCACTATTAAGAAGGTGCGTAGTTCACCCGATGTCAACGTAAGCACCGGCCCCGCTACCGCCGAGCCGATCACGTTGACCGCAAAAAGCCCCCAGGGAAATGCCGCTAGGCCAGTTGGCCCAGAAGTGCGAGCCGTGAGCCACCTGTCCAGCAGATACCGCATCGGAGCGCCGACGGCCGCGCCAAGTGTCACCGCCAGGGCGGCGATCATCGAAGCCGCCGGTCAGCGATGCGCACACCAATGCGGACGGCCATCAGGCCACCGACCATGGTGGCGACTAAATAGCCGGCCGCTCGCCACCCTTGGTCATCGAGCAACATGACCCCAGACTGTGCGGCCAGGGCGGAGAAGGTAGTAAACCCACCCAAGATGCCGGTGATCAGGAACGGTCCCGCCGATACCCAGCGGGTGCGGGCAAGTAGTAGCGGGGCAAGTAGCCCGATCGCCAACGCACCAACGAGGTTGACCGTCAAGGTCGCCAGCGGAAAATCCTGCGGGCTAAGCGGCAAGGTTCCAGCCGCCAATAGATCTAGTGCGTAGCGGCCCAGGGACCCGATGATGCCGCCGGCCGCCACCAGCCCAAGAATGCGAATTTGCCCCACGGCCAAACCCTATGGATCTAGGACGCCGGCGGTTGCTCTGGCGGCGATTGGACGAATCTGCTCCGACCGGGCACACTTAGCACTCGGTAACTAAGAGTGCTAATCGGAGGATCCGTGCCCACGTATGAATATGCGTGTTCGACCTGTGCCACCAACCACGAGGTCGTGCAGCCGATCACCGATGCCACTTTGACCATCTGCCCGGTCTGCGGTGACCCGGGACTGCGCAAGTTGTTCTCCAATGTCGGGGTAGTCTTCAAAGGCTCCGGCTTCTACCGCACCGATTCCCGAGATAAGAAGAGTGACTCGGCCGCCAGCGACACCAAAGCCAGCGACACCAAAGCCCGGGAGCCGGCCAAGAAGGCCGAAGCCGCGCCTAAGACATCGGCGCCAGCTAGCACCTAGGGCTAACCCCTGTGGATAACTAATCGCACGGGTACCGGATTTTGCTTAGCCTTCGCCCATGGTTGACCTGCACAAACTTCGAGCTGGTGCCCCAGCACGATTCATCCGGCGCCATCGCCGCTTCATTGCCGCCTCCTGCGCCGCCCTGGCTGTCCTCCTGGCCTTGGGCTCGGTCCGCTCAGCAGGTACACCTTCAGCTGCCGTCGCCGGTGGCCCCATCGCCGCCTTGGTTCAAGGCGAGCTGGCAATACCGGTACCCCTATCCCCACCTGCCGCCGCCGGCCTACTGCATCTAGGAGATGTCATCGACGTCATCGCCATTTCCGAAAGTGGCACCGCCTCCACGGTGGCCCGCGGTGCGCTGGTGTTGGGGGTGCCGGCCGGTGGTGGGTTTATGTCGGCGGCGTCAGCTATCGTTCTCGTCGCGGTCGATGAGTTAACCGCCCTGAGAATAGCCGGCGCGACCGGGAGCGGCGAGCTCACCTTCGCCTTGCATCCCACCAGCCCGCGCTAGCGGTACCTTGGTAGAGGTAATCGCAACATTTACCTAGGAGGCCAAGTGTTTAAGGGGTTTCGAGAGTTCGTGCTGCGCGGCAATGTCATCGACCTGGCTGTTGCATTTGTGGTAGGTGCTGCCTTCTCAACTCTGGTCGGCGCATTTTCCAAGGCCCTAATCAATCCTATTGTCGGAATCTTCTTGGGTGGCGGCATTGACGTCGGCCAGCTCACGGTGCGCGATCAAGTCATCGACATCACCATGATGCTGAACGCGCTAATAACTTTCATCATTACCTTGACGGTCATCTACTTCATCTTCGTCGTGCCGATGAACTCATATCGAAAGAAGACCGGTCAAGGCGCCGTGGATGCCACGCCCGCCGATGTCAAACTGCTCACTGAGATCCGCGACCAGCTGAAACAAAATCACGCCCCGTGATGCGGCGGCACCTCAGCAAGCAGCCGACTATCACTTGAAGCAAAGCCGCCGGACTCGTCGGAGGTAACATCCGGCAGCAGGTGGGCAGTTAGCTGAACCGGGTTGGCTCGGGTGGAGCCCACCTCGGCGAGTGACTCATCAAAAGCCCGGCCCATCGCGTGTAGCTCTTCGCGGGTGATCACAAACGGCGGCGAAACCTGCAGGCCACCGTCGGCCAACAACCTGGTTAGCACCCCGCGCGAGCGGGCGGCTCGCACCAGCCGGGCGCCGATGGTTGGGTCGTCCTTGATGATTTCGGGGCGCAATTGCACGGCTCCCAGTAGCCCGATGGTGCGCACGTCGGCCACATGACTGTGCCCGGCTAACGGGTTTAGCGCGGCCGAAAGCACCGGGGCCAGGTCAGCGACGCGCTCAACGAGTTGCTCCCGCTCAATGATGTCTAGGTTCACGCTCGCAACAACAGCCGCGGTCGCATGCCCGGAGTAGGTGTAGCCGTGCCGCCAGACCAGCCCCGGGGTATTCCAGAATGGCTCAGCAATATGGCCGCTGACCAGCACCGCCCCCATCGGCAGGTAGCCCGAGGTGAGGCCCTTGGCGGTCAAGATCAGATCCGGTTGCATATCCCAGCGTTGCGAGGCAAACATGGACCCGGTGCGGCCGTACCCGCAGATAACTTCATCGGCGACCAGTAGGACCCCACGCTCCTTGCAGATATCTCGCACCCGCGCCAGGTAGCCATCAGGTGGTGGGTAGACCCCGCCCGCCCCAATAACCGGTTCGCAGAAGAACGCTGCGACATTCTCCGACCCGATGGCGTCGATCTCTTGCGCCAGCGCTTCGGCATCATCCCAAGCCACGTTTTGGATTTTGGGATCTGGCTCACCGTGGCCATCACGATTCGCCGGGATCCCGCCGAGTGAAGTCCCCGCAACATGCATACCGTGATATGAACGGTGTCGCGCAATTATTCGAGTCCGCTTCGGCTCACCGAGTAACGACCAGTACCGGCTGACCATTTTGAGTGCCGTATCAACGGCGTCACTGCCACCGGAGGTGAAAAATACTTTTGCATCTGCTAGCCCGGAAAGTGCCGCGAGGCGGTCAGCCAGCTCAAGGGTTGGCTGGGTCGCATAATCACCGAAGGAGGAATACGAGGCAATCGCGCGCATCTGCGCGGCCGCCGCATCGGCGATCTCGGTGCGCCCGTGACCGACATTGCAGTACCACAGGGCAGCCGTTGAATCCAGGTAGGTGCGGCCATCAGCGGCGGTGACATGGGCCCCCTGCCCGGAGGTGATGACGAAATCGTGGCCGGCCACCGCCGACATATCGGCGAATGGGTGCCACATTGCGGAGGGGGGGCCATCGGTCACTTTGCAAGATTAGGGCATCGGTGCCGTAACGTCATTACCTATGAACACCCAAGTCGGCCGGCACCTAGCGGGCAGCGGGCGGGTGGTGCTCTTTGGCGCCACCGGCTACACCGGGCGACTTACCGCCGAGTCAATGGTGCGCGCCGGATTGGCGCCGGTCCTAGCCGGGCGCTCTTCGGCCGCCTTGACCGAGTTGGTAGCCGAGTTGGCGCCCTACGCACCGATCAATGCCGCCCCCACCTGGCAGGTTGCCGAGGTCGGCGACCAAACCAGCGTCAACGCGCTCCTGACTGCACCCGCTGATGTGCTGGTGTCCACGGTCGGGCCCTTCACCCGCCTTGGCGCCCCGGCGATCACCGCGGCGATCAATGCCGGCGCTAGTTATGTCGACTCCACCGGCGAACCGCCATTTGTCCGTGAGGTATTCCAAACGTACGGGGTGCAGGCCCACGCAACCGGGGCCCGCCTGCTAACCGCCTTCGGCTACGACTACGTGCCAGGCAATCTCGCCGGCGCACTCGCGTTGCAACGAGCTCGAGCCATGGGCGCGGTGCCAACACGAGTCGAGATTGGCTACTTCGTCGGCGGCGAGAGTTTCGGCATGAGCAGTGGCACTAAAGCAAGTGCCGCCGCAATCATGCTGGCACCGTCATTCGCTTTTCAGCACGGTGGCATCGGCACCGAACGCAGTGCGCGGAGCACCAGCAGTTTCAACGTCGACGGTAAGCCCCATGCTGGGCTGTCCGTAGGTGGCAGCGAACATTTCGCGCTCCCCCGATTTGACCAGTCAGTGCAAGATGTTGGCGTCTATCTGGGTTGGGCCGGCAAAGCCACCCGGGTGGCAAGTGCCGCAAGCAGTGCGATCAGCGCAGTTGCTCAGGTGCCGGGGCTTGGCAACCTCATGCACCGGGGCCTTCGGTCCGCGGTCGGCGATGCCACCGGTCAAGGGCCCACGAAACGCCAACGCGATACCAACACCTCGATCGCCGTGGCCCGAACCTTCGATGGCGTCGGGCGCCCGCTTTCGCGGGTGCAGGTGACCGGCCCGTCGCCCTATGCCTTGACGGCCGAATTACTCGCGTGGGCCGCAGCCATGTGTTTGGTGCGCCCCGCATTAAGTGGTGGTGCCTGCGGCCCCGTTGATGCCTTCGGACTTGAGGCCCTGGTACGCGGCTGCGCCGACATGGGTCTAGTGCCGGTTGACACATGATCGTGCTCTTGGAACCGCAGTGGCGGATCCGCCAGCTCGCCCACACCGAGCGCGTCTTGCCTTGGGTCACCCCACGCCTGGAGAGGAAAAAACTCGGCCTTTCACATCCAGTCGATGACTTCCTGTTCGACTACTACCCGTATTCGGTCAATAAGCTCCTGTCTTGGCACCCCGGCCACGGGGTTGAGCTCCAAGGCGATGTCACGGAATTCGACCCGCATCCCGCGTACCGGCGACTCAATAACGATGCCAACGGCATCACGACCGACATTGGTCAGCTCGAGGCGAAAGCGCACCGACTGGACTTGGTGATTCGATTACTCGCCGGGACAAGCGCTAAACCCGCACAACTAAATTGTTTCGGCCTTCATGAGTGGGCGATGGTCTACCAGACCCCCGAGGCTCGACACTCCAGTTATCCACTTCGTGTCACAAGCGCCGAGCTCATCGCCACCGTCGATGAGCTCGGGCTCCGCTGCACACATATTGACGCCTACCGATTCTTCACAAAGGCGGCAACGCCACTTAACAGCTTTGAGCCCAGCCGCGAAAGCCAGCCTGACCTTGAGCAACCCGGGTGCCTGCATGCCAATATGGATCTCTATAAGTATGCGATGTGGTTCAGCCCGTTCATCAGGAGTGAGCTGATTGCCGATTGCTTCGAGTTGGCCCGCATCGCCAGAACCTTGGACATGCGTGCCGCCCCCTATGACCTGATTGACCTTGGGTATGAGCCGATTTGCATTGAAACTGCCGAGGGTCGGCGCGACTATGTTGAGCAGCAACGACTAATCGCCGCGCGTGCCCAACCCCTGCGGGCCGATCTAAGCCTGGGGTTATCAGCCTTGGTGGCCGCTGGAGCGCAGGTGCCGATGGCGAACCATGAAGAAACTGATGCGGCAACGCGATACGCAGACCGGGCTTTCACTAGGAAGTATCCGCCCCCCTAAGATTTGCAGGTAGCCGGCGGTTCCGCCAGCGAGGTGGAGGTGATCAATGAGCCGCTGGGCCGTCAATCACCCGGTGCAAGCACTTATCACCTGGGTACTGCTCATCGTGCTTATCGGCTTCGGCGCGGTGCGCTTTGCCGGGACCTTCAACGACAGCTTCGCCCTGCCCGGTGCTTCCTCAACCACCGCACAAAACATGCTCACCGCCTTAGCCAGTAAGCCATCGACTACCTCAAGTTTCAAGGTGGTTTGGTCCACTCCTGATTCATCGGTTACCGCAGACGCCACCAAGTCGGCGATTGAGCCCACCCTCAAAGCACTAGCCGCCCTGCCCTTCACCGAATGCGTTGCCGGCCCTTACGGCAAGAATTTCGGCACCAAGTGCCCAACTGCTATGCCGGTGGATTTTCGCAAGGCGGCGCAGCAGGCGGCACGAGCCGAAATCTCGAAAGTCACCAAGATACCCGAGGACAAGATCAATGCAGCCGTCGATGCCCTGAACTCGCTGGCGCCAATCGAAAAGACTGACCCGGCCAAGCTAGCGGCCATTGGCCGGGCTCTCCCCGAGATCGCGCGCCTCGCTTCCGCCCCACGCCCGGTACTTGATGCCCTCGCGGCTATCACCCCGGCTGACCTCAAATTCCTTGTTGGACTCAACGCGACTGATATCAAGATCGCCTTGATTGCGGTGGGCGGCCTAGATGTGTTCGTGAACCTGCCGGCGGCAGACCTTGCTGCACTGGTCGCCAAATGGCCCGCGCTGAAGCCATTCGCTAACGCCTCGAAGCCGACATTGGATGCGCTCGCGAAATTGACACCCGAGGACCTGTCCTTCCTGGTGGGGATCACCAGATCTGAAATCGATGCGGTCACCAAGGGATTCGGTGATCTGGCGCAGTTTGCGAGATTGCCACCGGAAGTCCTGAAGGATCTCGCCAAGGCGGACCCGAAAAAGCTCGCCGCGCTCGCGGCAGGCTTACCCAAAGACGTCGCCAAGGCCATTGCCGCAATGGATAAAGTCAAGACCGAGATAAAGGTCGTCGAAAAAGCCGCGGCCGCCACCCAAAAGGTGATCACGGCAATCTCACCTGATGACAAGGTGGCCTACGCAACCGTAACGCTGAACAGCACCACACCTTCGACCGTTCAGTCCGCTCAGGTTGAAGCAATAGTCAAGGGTGGTAGCACACCGGCTTTGGTGGTCGGTGGCTCCGGGGCGGTGCTTGACGCCGCCGGGCTCGGACCCGATACCTCACAGGTCATTGGCCTACTTGCCGCAATCATCATTTTGCTTCTCGCATTCGGGTCACTTGTCGCCGCGGGCCTACCCATCTTTGTCGCCGTAACCGGCTTGGTCGCTGGGCAGTTAATGATCTTGGTAGTGGCGCACCTCGTCGACGTTGCATCATTTGCGCCTACGCTGGCTGCGATGATCGGCCTTGGCGTCGGGATTGACTATGCACTTTTCATCCTAAATAGATTCAACCAAGGTGTTAGATCACAATTGGCGCCGAAGGACGCTGCCCTGTCGGCGGTGGGCACCGCCGGCAAGGCCGTACTGTTCGCCGGGTCAACCGTCATCATCGCGCTGCTCGGTATGTTCGTGCTCGACATCAACTTCTTCAATGGGCTAGCCCTTGCCGCAGCGGTATCCGTGCTGCTGGTGCTGCTGTCAGCCCTTGTCATGCTGCCTGCACTGCTGTCGCTGCTGGGGGCCCGCGCCCTCAGCCTGCGCGCCCCATGGGCTAGGCACCCACAGGATTTCGATCCGCAAACCTCACGCTGGAACACCTACGGAAAACTCCTGCAGCGCAAACCGGTCATCCCTGCGCTGATTGCCCTTGCCATCTTGGGCGGTCTGGCCTTCCCGGCCACCTCAATGCGGTTGGGCTTTCCGGATGATTCGAGCGCCGCAAGCGGCAGCCCGCAGCGGATCGGTTTTGATCTCCTGGCCGAAGGCTTCGGCCCCGGGGTGAACGGGCCCTTCTTCCTCGCGGTCGAGACTGCAAGTAAGGATGACTTCGATGCCCTGGGCAAAACCATCGCGGCACTGGAGGCGACACCGGGGGTAGCACAAACCATTCCCTCCTCAGGCATGATGCCGATCCTCAAACTAGATAAATCGGTATTCGGATCCGGCGGCACAGTCACGTCGGTAATCATTCAGCCAGGCACCGCGCCCTCCGATCCTGCAACCGGCGCCCTGCTGGATCTAATTCGCACCGAAACCGCACCAAAACTTTTAGCTGAAACTGGGACGCATATTTATGTGGGCGGCACCCAAGCCGTCGCGGAGGACTTCACCACCCGATTAACGGCCGCACTGCCGGTGTTCCTGCTTCTCGTCGTCGGCTTGGGCTTCATCGCACTAATGCTGCTCTTCCACTCGCTGCTCATCCCGTTAACCGCCGCTCTAACCTCACTACTTAGCTTCGCTGGAGCATTGGGCATCACTGTTGCGGTATTTCAATTGGGATTTGGTGATTCGATCCTGGGAGTCACCGGCACCGGCCCGATCCTGCCCTTCTTGCCCATCATGGTGTTCGCCGCACTCTTTGGCCTCTCGATGGATTATCACGTCTTCTTGGTTTCGCGCATGCGTGAAGAGTGGGCTACCTCTCAAGATAATTCGCTCTCGGTACGCCTTGGATTAGCCGGCTCTGGGCGCGTTGTTGTCGCGGCCGCCGCGATCATGACGAGTGTGTTCCTGTCTTTCGTGCCAACACCTATTGGCGCCATTAAATTGTTCGGGGTAGCTCTCGCTTCTGCCGTATTAATTGACGCCTTCATCATCCGACTAATTTTGGTGCCATCTTTGATGACCCTATTCGGTAAAGCCAACTGGTGGGTGCCACGTTGGCTCGGCCGAGTGCTGCCCAATATCCGACTTGAATAACCCGATCAAGTACCTACCAACGCGGCAGTGCCTTTCCGGGGTTCAATATGCCCAGCGGATCCCAGGCGGATTTCACGCGCGAATGCAAATCGATCGCTACCTCATCGAGTTCGAGGGCAAGATGGGCGCGCTTCAGTGTGCCGATGCCATGTTCACCGGTTACCGTGCCACCGACTTTTAGCGCAACGTCAAGAATCTCATTGAAGGCGACCATCGCGCGAGCCGCAGCCTCTTCGTCACCGCGCGGTACCACAATCGTCGGATGCAGGTTGCCGTCACCGGCGTGGCCGAAGGTGCCGATGAAGACGTCATTGCGCTGCGCGATCTCCGTGATCATGATCATCGCCTGCGCTAGTTGTGACCGTGGCACCGCGATGTCGTCAAGGAGCCAATCACCCATCATCTCCAGGGCGGGGATCGCCATTCGCCGGGCGCCTACGAGCATTTCGGCTTGCTCAAGATCCTCAGACCGATAAGCCTCTGAGGCACCATTGCGCTCGCAAATTTCGAGCAGCAGGTCAGCCTCAGCAACGCCTGCGCTGCCGGCAGCATCGGTCTGGGCGATTAACAATGCCCCGGCTGACGTATCTAGACCCATCGGGCGCCAAGTTTCCACCGCGGTGATGGTCGCCTGATCCATCAACTCAAGCATGCTCGGGGTCAATCGTGCCATGATCTGCTCAACCGCTAGGCCCGCTGCACCGACATCGGCGAATACCGCAACCGCGGTTGTGGGTGGGGGCGGCGGCGCACGCAACTTAAGGCGTGCCATCGTCACGATGCCAAGGGTGCCCTCGCTGCCGACCATCAACCCGGTTAGATCGTAGCCAGCAACACCTTTGATGGTTCGACGCCCGATTCGCGTTACCCGACCGTCGGCCAGTACGACTTCGAGCCCGAGGACCGAATCGCGAGTAACCCCGTACTTCACGCAGCACAGGCCACCCGCGTTGGTGTTCACATTGCCACCGATTGAACAGAAATCCTTGCTCGCCGGGTCCGGGGCATACCAAAGCCCATGCTTTGCCACCTGCTCGCGTAAGTCGGTGTTGAAAATCCCGGGCTGTGTTTCAACATAGCCATTGCCTGCATCGACAGTTAGCACCTCACTCATCTTTTCCACGCAGACGATAAGTGAGCCGTCGATAGCATTCGACCCACCGGACAACCCCGAACCCGCGCCCCTCGGCACCACCGGGATCCGATACTCGTGCGCGGCTTTCATGATGGCACTGACCTGCTCGGTTGAGCGCGGAAAGACAACGGCGATCGGCTCACCGGCCTGCGACCCGGTAGATCTATCCCGGGCATAGGTGGGCAGGCGGTCTGGATCAGTGACTACGTCGCCATCCGCCAGTGCCGCTTCACACGCCGCGAGTAGGGCATCCTCATCGATCACGCGCAGCCACCCAGACTTTGCGCAGAGGTTCGTAAATCTCCCAGCGAGTTTGCTCACCTGCAAGTAGCCGCCCGACGGTACCGGGGGCCAATTCAAGAAGCGCACCATCTTGCATCCGGATGCGACCGCGGCCGCTCAGCACCACGAAGACCTCATCGTTTTCGGTATCTGTCGAAACGCCGACCGAATGCTCCCAGACCCCGATGGTCATGGTGTCGGTATCACCGATGGTCACCGACCCGGTAGTTACCCCACCACTGACATCGCGGGCATCGTCAAGGGGAATATGCGCCACCACGATACGCATCGGGTCATCTACGCTGGCCATCACCAAACCCTATTCGACTGCTTACGCTGCTGCCTCGGCTGCCACGTAGCAATGGCCAACCAAGACGTGCACCCATCGGGGTGCGCCCGCAGAGAGTGGGCAAAGATGGGTCCCGGCCCTCGTAGCTCAGTCGGATCGAGCGACCGCCTCCTAAGCGGTAGGCCATGGGTTCAATTCCCGTCGAGGGCACCACCGCAACAGGCGGCTTCGGGGCTAGCTTCCGGATTTGCGCGGGCCGAGCGCTTGCTGGCGTAGGTCTAGGGCCAGTTGAGCAGGTCGGACAAGTGAATCCGGCAAGCCCTCTTCATCGCGAATTCGAAGGAGTTCTTCCTGCTCGGCCCTGATCATTAGACGTATGAGGTCAACCGAGGTCGGCGCCAGTTGTCCGGATTCCACCGCATCCTCATCTTGCGCAACGGCGTCAATTCGCCGCTGGGTCTCCAGCCGCAACGCCTCGATCACCTCACGCTTAATATGCTGACCCCGGAGATCAACGGCCTCCTCAACCTCATCAAGTTCCTTTAAGGCGGCGTAGGCCAACGCTGCATCGAGTCGGCGGGTGCTTGCCTGCCCATCGACTTCTTGAACTTTGAGTTTGCGGGCGATCGGCCCAATCGTTTGCGCCAATAGCAAAGTCACCACGATTACCCCAAAAGTCGTAGCGACAACAACATTGCGAAACGGAAACGGATCCCCAGACGCGAGGACTAACGGAATTGAAAATGCAGCAAGAGCCGAGATGGGCCCTCGCGCACCAGACCAACCCACAATAAAAGCACCACGAAGCAACCGCGAGGTGGGCTGACCATGGAACGTTGGCATCCGACGCCCCAAAACACCGACCAAGCCCATAACAAAGACAAGTCTCGTCGCTATTAGGGCTAGCACTACCGACACAATCAAGATTGCGACAAGTAACCTTTCCTGGCTAGAAACAGCAAGAAGTGTGTCAACCAACTCAATCCCCACCATGAAGAAGGCGAGCGCCTGCAGTACGAAAGTCACGTGCCGCCATAGCATTGCACTTTGCAGCCGGCCGGGATTTCGCGCTTTCGTGGACTGTGAATGCGCGGCGTAGAGACCTGCAATAACTACCGCAAGAATCCCTGAGCCTTCAAGTCGGTCAGCTACGAGGTAGAGGCCAAATGGAGCAACTAGAACCAGACTATTAGCCGCGATAGTGTCATTGCTGCGAGCTAGTACCAGTGCCAGCGCCCAGCCACCCAATAAACCGATGCCGACTCCGACGACTATCGCAAGCACGAAAGCGACACCGATCTGCAGCGCGGTGATGCTGCCGGCGACCGCCGCCAAGATCGCAACGCTCAATGCGGTCAAACCCGTACCGTCATTTACGAGGCTTTCGCCCTCGAGAATTGAGACCAACCCCCGGGGCAGTGCGGCCTTGCGTGCCACCGTGCTCACCGCAACCGCATCGGTGGGGGCGAGCACGGCGCCTAGGGCAAATGCCACCGCAAGAGGCATTGCCGCAAGCTGGAATGCCACGCCACCAACCACCAAAGTGGTGGCAATGACCAGGCCGACGGCAAGTGCCAGCACCGGCCGGCGCACCCTTCGGATATCAAGGAAGGACGACCCGAGTGCCTCACCGAAGACAAGTGGTGCCAGTATCGCAATAAGGAACACCTCCGGGTCCGGCACCGCGTTTGGCCCTATCGGCAGAGCACCCACAATCGCACCCGCGGCCAGGACGGGCAATGCCATTCCCCAACCGCGCTGACGCGCCAAAATCGCAATCAAAACAGCGACAACGACTGATGCCGCAAACCAGCCCAAGATGCTTTCCATTGCTATTCACTCACCGCCGTAGCCCACAGCAGCAGTACCGCGTACACCGTGACGCCGATAGTGAACCAGCCAAATTTGGCCGCCTTGACATCAGGTAGCTCTTCGCGAAATACGCTGGTGAGAATTGAGCCGGAAAGGAACGCGACCGGGATTGCGACTGCCAGTTCAGTTGTTGGGGGCAAAGCGGCAGCGAGCACAAGGCCAAGGAGTAAGGAGCTGACCAAAATCCACCGGGTCAGATGTGAGAACCGGGTTGGATGCGCCTGGGCGAGATTACGGTCGGTCAGGAGAAAGTGCAGGCCAAAAGCGACCGCGAAAAGCAAAGCGAAATCGAGGCCGGTCGCAACCCTGGAGGGCATCGTGTAGGTAATCACAATATTCAAAACCGCATAGGCGCCCACCTGGACCACATAAGAAAGTTGAGTTGGCCCAGTATCAACCCGAGCCCATGAATCCAGTCCATAAAACACGAGCATGCTGAGCAGGGCTATCAGGAAAATCCCAGACGCCAATAGCGGGGCCGGCACCACATCGGAGGAGACTTCATTGGTGAAGGCCACCTGGCCGTCTGCGAGGTCTGGGAGTAAGTGCAAGAACACATAGGCGATGGCCGTGCCGCCGGCGAAGGAGGTCACCGCCTCTTGGTGCCGCTTGGGGATCTTGAGCAGTAATGGAGCCGAGATGTGCATCGCCGATATGAGGAGGGTCAGGGCTCGGGCCACCAGCGCCGTGTTCGTCGACACCGCGCCCACTACGCCATAGCCCGGGAATTTGGGGTGATAATCCGCAGCCGCACGACCGCACGATAGCCCCTTCGGGGGGTCGGGTTGGCGCGCCGCGGCCTATTGGGCACGATACGCAGATGACGAACATCAGCACCGCACCGCCAGCGGCCAAAAAGCCACGGACCGGCCGCCGAGCCGTTTGGATCGCGGTGCTGGTTGCGATCGCTTGGGTTGCCATCAGCGGGGTGGTGGGGCCGCTGGCCGGCAAGCTCAACGAGGTGCAAAAGAATGACAACGCCTCCTTCCTGCCCGCCTCCGCTGAGTCCACCTTGGTGGCCGATGAGCAGGCCGCCTTCAGTGACGACACTTCGTTCCCGCTACTCGTAGTTATCACGCGCCCTGATGGTGCAGCAATGTCCGCTGAGGACGCCGCGGCCGCTGCTGCATTCGCCGCCGCAATACCTGGCTTAACGGTCGAGGGCGGCACCACCGTCGCCGATTTTCTTGACCCGGCACCGATTGTCCCGTTCCCTTCGCAAGATGGTCAGGCTTTCCTGATCAATGTGCCCATCAATGGCGAAAAGGGCGGCGAGACACTCGATGGCGGCGAACTCGCCTTCGGCGGCATTACTGCCGCGGTGCGCGAACTGGCACTTGAGTACCCGGAGCTGCAGATCAATGCGACCGGCCCGGTCGGCATCCTCGCTGATCTGATCAAGGTATTCGGTGCGATCGACACTACTTTGCTAGGTGCCACCGCACTCGTTGTCGCAATCATCCTGATCGTCGTCTACCGCAGCCCGTTCCTCTGGCTCATCCCATTGCTGGCCGCCGGTTTTGCGCTCTCCACGGCAAGTGCGATCGTCTACTACCTGGCCAAGGCTGATGTACTAGTGCTCAATGGCCAAAGCCAAGGGATCTTGACGGTTCTCGTCTTCGGCGCCGGCACCGACTACGCCCTATTACTCGTGGCCAGATACCGAGAAGAGCTCCATCACCATGCTCAACATGCTGACGCTATCCGCGCCGCACTGCGCGGCGTGGTTGAGCCAATTGTGGCAAGTGGTGCCACGGTAATCATCGGGTTGATGTGTCTACTGCTCAGCGAACTGAACTCAAACCGATCACTCGGCCCCGTCGGTGCGGCAGGTATCGTCGCCGCGCTACTGGTAATGCTGACTTTCCTGCCCGCACTGCTAATCATCCCAAGTGTCGTGTTGCCAATACTTGCATTTATGGTGCCGGCGGTGGTCGGCCTCGTCCTTAGCCTCGTAACCGATATCGCGATCGGGCCATTCATCGCGGTTGGCGGGGCGCTGGCCGCCGTCACCGTAATCTGCTGGATCATCTTTGGGATCTTGCGCATCACCCGCCCTGGCTGGGGGCCGTTTAGCCGCCAGAAGTTCCCGCCCGGCCGTTGGGTCTTTTGGCCCAAGGTCCCAGCAGATGATGACGTTGACGAACGGCTCTCGGGTATCTGGGCAAAGCTTGCCGGTGGGGTTGGCCGGCGCCCGCGCCTGACCTGGATTGCCACCGCGCTGGTGATGGTTATCTTCGCCGGCTTCTCATTGACTTTGAAAGCAGACGGCATCACGACCACCCAGGCATTCGTCGAGCGCACCGATTCGGTCATCGGCCAAGAGAAACTGGTTGATCACTTCCCCGGTGGCTTAGGTACGCCAACAATTGTCATGGCCAATGCCTCGGCGCTCGAAACTGTAATGACCGATATGCAGCAGACCGAAGGTGTCGCGGCGGTGGCGGCGTATACCGGCCTGCCACCGGGCACACCAGGCTCTGACATGGCCGAACCCATGATCATTAATGACCGTGCACAACTACTCGTAACGTTGTCAGCGCCGGCCGATAGCCAAGAAGCGGCTCAATCCGTTCAGCTGCTGCGCGATCGAGTACACGCACTCGACGGAGCCGATGCCCTAGTAGGCGGACAAACCGCATCTCAATTAGATGTAGATATCGCCTCAATGCGTGATCGAAATATCATCATTCCGGTGGTGCTGTTGGTTATCTTCATCGTCTTGATGCTCTTGCTTCGCTCGATACTGGCACCCGTGCTCTTAATCGGCACCGTATTGCTCTCCTACTTCGCCACCTTGGGTGTCTGCGCACTGGTATTTGACAATGTCTTCAAATTCGCAGGCGCCGACACCTCATTCCCGCTTTTCGCATTCGTTTTCCTAGTGGCCCTAGGAGTCGATTACAACATCTTCTTAATGACACGAGTCCGAGAAGAGTCCATAAAACTTGGCACTCGACCCGGCATTCTCAAGGGCCTCACGGTAACCGGGGGTGTCATCACTTCGGCAGGTATCGTCCTGGCCGCCACCTTCTTGGTACTCGGGGTGCTCCCACTGGTGTTCTTGCGTGAGATTGGATTTGCGGTTGCCATCGGTGTGCTACTGGACACCTTCATCATTAGATCAACTCTGGTGCCGGCACTCGCCTACGACATTGGCAAGAAGATCTGGTGGCCCAGCAAACTTGCGAAAGCACCTGACTCAAAGCTTGCGTCCTGAGTCGGCCCCTCGGTCTCGTCCGCCGGATCGGGAAAACCGTTGATAAAAATCTGTGCCACCCGGTCCACTAGCTCAAAGAGCGCGAGCTGCGGGATGGCACCGGTCAGAGCCGGTTCCACCGCAACGAAGGTGTCGTTGACATCGGCCTGTGGCTCAGTGAACTCAATCGGATCCGCCGCTGCCCGCTCCATGTAGTTCTGCCAGGCTAAGTTGTGGGTTACGTAGGCGTCTTGTGCATCCAAGATCGTCGTGTGCCAAGGCATTACCAAAACCTCGGCAACTTGATTCCCGGCGTCGGCGATGCTCAGTTTGGCGTACCCGGCCACATTCGCCAGCTCAGTGACCAAAGCCTCGCGGTCGGCGGTTACCGGGTTGTCAAGACCCCCGTAGGCATCAAATGCCGCACTGACCGAATCTTGGGTCTGGGACATCGTCAACTCGGAGTTCTCAATTGCGATAACCAATGCCCGCATCTCGATGTTTCGAGCGAACCAATCACCGGCAATAAGCCCAAAACTGGCCAGTGCCACCACAAAGGTGACCGCCCCCAGCACATAGGGGACCCAGCCGTGGTTTTTGTTGCGCGGTGTGACCGGACCACCTTCTGGGCTGAGGCTCACGAGGCAATCATGACCTATGGCTGACCCCAATGGACCCCAAGGGTTGGTCCGCCCTGCCACTCGGGGCTACCGTTAGCTCGTGACGACGACCGAACTGACCAGCAACTGGCGCACCGGCTACCAGCAACTGGTCGATACCCTCGCGGACCAATACGCCCAAATCCCAGTTGGTGCCCCGATCAGGCTGGCGAAGAGGACCTCAAACCTGTTCCGCCCACGAGCCGAGGCAACCACCCCCGGCCTTAATGTGGCCGCCTTCGACGGAGTACTCGAAGTCGATATCGAAGGCCGCACGGCTCAAGTGCTCGGCATGACCACCTACGAGCACCTGGTTGATGCGACATTGCCTTTTGGCCTGATGCCAATGTGCGTGCCGCAATTGCGCACCATCACCCTCGGCGGCGCCGTCACCGGGCTGGGCATCGAAAGTGCAAGTTTTAGGCACGGCACCCCGCATGAATCAGTCATCGAGATGGATATTCTCACCGGGTCCGGTGAGGTACTCACAGTTAGCGGTAGCGCCGACGATCCGAACCGCGACCTGTTCTTTGGCTTCCCCAACTCCTACGGCTCACTGGGCTATGCGCTTCGCTTGCAAATCGAACTCGAACCGGTGAAGCCTTTCGTGCATCTGCGCCATCTGCATTTCGCGACCGCAACGGCAATGACGGCAACAATGGCCGCGATCACCGCCGATCGCACCTTCGAGGGCCATCGCGTTGACTTCCTAGACGGCACCGTGTTCGCGCCAAGCGAGCAATACCTGACCCTCGGTGAGATGGTCGACACCATCCCAGCAGCGTTAACCGTTAGCGACTACACCGGAATGAACATCTACTACCGTTCGATCCAGGCCAAGACCGAGGACGTTCTCACCATCCATGATTACCTCTGGCGCTGGGATACCGATTGGTTCTGGTGCTCACGAGCCTTCGGCGCCCAAAAGAAACTGGTGCGCAAGTTTTGGCCCAAGCGCAAACTCCGCAGTGACGTCTACTGGAAACTCATCGCCTTCGACCGGCGCCATGATGTTTCAGGCAAATTGGCGCGCCTGCGCGGTGCGCCCAAGCGCGAACCGGTGGTCCAAGATATTGAAGTACCAATTGACCGGCTTGCCGAGTTCTTGGCGTTCTTCCACGCCGAAGTCGGTATCGAGCCGGTCTGGGTCTGCCCCCTTAAACAACGTGACCCAAGCGCTCGGTGGCCGCTCTATGAGTTCGACCCGCAGGTCACCTATATAAATGTCGGGTTCTGGTCGACCGTGGCCCTGCCCGCAGGCACCGAACCGAGCGCGGGCCGGGTAAATCGGCTCATCGAGGCCAAAGTTACTGCGCTCGACGGGCGTAAGTCGCTATATTCGACCGCGTTCTACGACCGCGATACCTTCTGGTCAATCTACGGCGGCAGTGTTTATGCTGGACTCAAAGCACGGTTTGACCCGGACAGCAGATTATTGGGACTGTACGAAAAGGTGGTTGAGCGCCTATGAAACTAGCCGAGGCATTCACGATTGTGGTGCCCCCTGAGCGCGGGGTGGGATTTAGGGCTTTCGACGGGTCAACCGCCGGCCCCGAAGATGCCCCCGTTGCCTTAGAGATACTTGACCCCAAAGCCGTTGGCTACCTGGCCGGCTCCCCTAGTCAGCTGGGGTTGGCACGCGCCTACGTCAGTGGCGCCCTGGAAATAAGAGGCGATGCCTACGAGGCACTGCGCCGGCTCTACCCCTTTGATGCCACGAGTATCACCGCCGGGCAGAAGCTGAAACTGGGCCGCACCTTTCTTCCCTATGTCTTCAAACGACCGGCCCCGCCACCGCAGGAGCGTCGGTTGAGTGGCGGCCGCCACTCCAAGTCGCGCGATGCCGAGGCCATCCATCACCACTATGACGTCAGCAATACTTTTTATAGCTGGGTCCTTGGCCCCTCGATGGCCTACACCTGTGCGGTTTTCCCCAACCCTGATGCCTCCCTCGAAGTTGCGCAAGAGGAGAAGTTCGACCTCGTCTGCCGCAAACTCGGCCTGCAACCCGGCATGAAGTTACTCGACGTTGGCTGCGGCTGGGGTGGCATGGTTCTGCATGCCGTCAAGAACTATGGGGTTACGGCGATCGGGGTCACCCTCTCGCAGCGTCAGGCCGAATGGGGCCAAGGGGCAATCGAGGCCGCCGGGCTCAGTGACCGTGCGCAGGTGCGCTTTAGTGACTATCGGGATGTCACTGAATCAAATTTTGATGCTGTCTCGTCCATCGGCCTCACCGAGCACATCGGCCGACCCAACTACCCATCTTATTTTAAGTTCATCTACGACAAACTGCGGCCCCAAGGTCGAATGCTCAACCACACCATCACTCGACCAAATGATGCAGAGCCAACCCACTACCGCACTTCATTTATTAATAGGTATGTGTTCCCCGATGGTGAGCTCTCCGGGCCCGGCCACATCATGAGTGCCATGAACACCGCCGGGTTTGAGATCCGCCATGATGAAAACCTGCGCGAGCACTACGCCTTGACCCTTAAGCACTGGTGCCAGAATCTCGAGGACCACTGGGATGAGGCAGTCGCCGAAGCCGGGCTTGGCACGGCGCGCGTCTGGCGCCTCTATATGGCGGCATCTCGATTGGGCTTTGAGCTCGACACCATCCAGTTGCATCAATCCCTAGGTGTCAAGCTCGGCGCCGGTGGAGCCTCCGGGCTGCCCCTGCGCCCGAATTTTTGACCCTTAACTCTTAATCACCGGGTC
>SYJA01000004.1 GCA_005798555.1 Actinomycetota bacterium | reverse complement strand
GAAGGTTCGAATCCTTCACCTGCCACCACTTTCACCCGGTACCTGCTGGCCGGTACCTGGCTAACTTAGGCGTCTCGCGTGAGTGCGCTAATGGGTGCCCGCTGGCCCGGGTTACGTTGATTGGTTGCTACTGAGTTTTTGATTCCGCACGCTCATGGACCAGGTGCCCGCCAATCAAAACGCCGGTGACGAATACGAGCATGAGCATTGTCATCACGGCATTTTGAAATGCTGGCTCCAGTCCGTTCCACTTGGAGTTCAGATACATGATGAACCAGTTGCCCCCGACCACCATGAAGCCGAAGAAGAACACGGCTAGGCCAACGATGCCGCCGGCGTAGGTCCATTTTTGGCTCGCCCCCCAGCGCGGGCAGGTGCGCGAGGACCTCAGGCCCGAAACGCCGGCGATGAGCAGCAAGATACCCGTGATGGACTCCCCGGCAATCACTCCTGGGTACCCGGTGGCATGGAACCAGGTGGCGTCAATGAATCGCCACCCAAACCCGCTATTCGCGGGCACTCCATCGCCGCTAATCACCCCTTGTACAAATGGCCAGTTACTTCCATTTGGATTCACTGGATTGGTGATGTTGTCGAAGGCGACCACCAGGTAGTAGGACGCGACCATCAAGACGAAGATTGATGCAGCAACACGTGCCATTCGCCAAACCGACCAAGTTGCCACAATGCACCTTTCAGTTACTAGTCGAATGGGTAGAAAACACCGGTTAACTGCTCGCTAACCTGCCACAGCCTGCGGGCGTCGGCTTCATTCAGGGCCGCTTTTGAGCGTCCAACGACCTTCGGGTAACCCCGCGTTTCCAGGAATCCGTCCGGACCGACGTAGGTGTCGCCGACAAGTCCGGGTGCGGTTGCGGCGAATAGCGTGGGCAGAGCCCCCATTGCGGCCGATTGCGACATGATGTCGCCACTCAGTGCGGTCAGCTTCGCTTCGACGGTGCTCCCGCGCATCCTCGGCCCGACACTTTGCAGGTTGGTGGAGGCGAACCCCGGGTGGGCGGCAAGCGCGAGGATCGAGAGCCGGGCTTGATCGATGCGGCGCTGGAATTCGGCGGTGAACAGGAGATTTGCGAGCTTGCTCTGTCCGTAGGCCCGCCATTGCCGATATCGTTTCGCACCCATCAGATCCTCGAAGTTCATCCGCCCCATGCGATGGGCTTGGGAGGCGACGGTGACAACCCGGGAGTTTGGCACTGCCACCAGCGCGGGCAGGAGCAAGCCGGTCAGGGCGAAGTGGCCAAGGTGGTTGGTGCCGATTTGCATCTCGAAGCCATCGGCCGTGGCTCGCTTTGGGATGGCCATGATGCCGGCGTTGTTAATTAGCAGGTCGAGGCCCTGGGGGTTGGCGGTGGACCAACTTCGGGAAAAAGCTCGTACGGAGCTCAGGTCGGCTAGATCTAGGGTGGCTAGATCCACCTTGGCAGCAGGGGTGGTGGCCCGAATTTTGGCGGCGGCTACCTGGCCTTTCATCAGGTCACGAACGGCCATGGTGACTTTCGCGCCACTTGCCGCGAGGGCCTCGGTGGTACAAAACCCGAGCCCGGAGTTGGCCCCGGTGACAATGACGGTGTGGCCGGTCAGGTCTGGTAAATCCGAAAGATCCCACTTGACTTTTTGGGCTGACTGCATGCCCCCAGTGTTGCGGATTCCGGCAAATGCCGCTGGCAGGGTACCATTTTCGTTCTCGGGTGTCTCTCTTGTACGCTTGCGTGGCTTTGTGCCCCAATAGCTCAGACGGCAGAGCGTCTCCATGGTAAGGAGGAGGTCTACGGTTCGATTCCGTATTGGGGCTCGGTTGGTGCACCCGCCCCCGCGGAGGCACCCCAAGGCGGGGTAGCTCAGTGGGTAGAGCAAGCGGCGCATAATCGCTGTGTCGCCGGTTCAAGTCCGGCCTCCGCTACTTCGCAAGGAAACGAAAAGGGTCGCGCGACCGCGTGACTGCTAGGCGAGTTGCTCAAAGGAAAGAGGAAGTGCCGTGGCCAAGGCCAGCGACGTACGACCAAAGATCACCATGGCGTGCGAAGATTGCAAAGATCGTAACTACATAACCAAGAAGAACCGCCGCAATGACCCCGATCGTCTTGAGGCCAAGAAGTTCTGCCCTAAATGCAATAAGCACACCGTGCACAAAGAGACCCGCTAGTTTTGCGTCGCTGATCAATGGCGCTTAACCCGGATTTCATTGGCCGCACCTACCCGTCGAGCGAGCCTTATCTCGTTGGGCGTGAGAAGATTCGTGAATTCGCGAGCGCCATCTGCGACTTCAATCCGGTCTACCACGATCTTGCGGCCGCCCAGGCGCTTGGCTACCCCGACTTGGTGGCGCCGCCGACATTTGCCTTCACCTTCGTATTCGCGTCGTCGACGGTAGTGATCATGGATCCTGACCTTGGGCTGGACTACACCAAGGTCGTCCACGGCGAGGAGTCGTTCGTGTATTCTAGGCCGGTTGTTGCCGGCGATGAACTCGTGGTCACGAACACGATTGAGAATATTCGCGCTGCAGCTGGCAATGACATGATCACCGTCAAGAGCTCGTTGAGCACTACCTCCGGTGAGTTGGTTGTCATTACCACGATGGTGATAGTCGCTCGCGGGACTGATGCCCTATGACTTCGATTCCGAAGTACGCGAATGTCGAAGTTGGCACCAAGCTGCCCTCCCTCTCGGTTCCGATTCAACGCCTGAGCCTGATCAAATACGCGGGTGCCTCGGGTGATTTCAATGTCATCCATTGGAATGAGCGTTTTGCCACCTCAGTTGGCCTACCCAATGTGATCGCCCACGGGATGTTCACCATGGCAGCTGCGATTCGGGTCGTAACCGATTGGGTCGGTGATCCGGGGGCGGTTGTCGAGTACGGAGTCCGATTCACGCGCCCGGTACCCGTTCCCGATGATGGTGTGGGTGCCCTACTCGAAATAAGTGGTGAGGTCACCGAACTACTCGATGCACATCGGGTGCGAGTCACCTTGACGGCCGCTAGCGCCGGACAAACTGTCCTCGGCAAAGCGCAGGCTGTGGTTCAACTCGCGTGAGCGAGGTCCCGCACGAGGTCACCGAACTTGCCGAACGTCGGCAGGTTGCGCGCCTGGCTCGTGACTTTCAACTCGCTGATGTGCTGCGCGATGAAATAGCGGCGGCGGGTTGGGATCTCCTCGATACCCCCGGTGGCTTCCAATTGGCGGCGAAACCACCGTTCCGCAGTTTTCCCACGCTTGCTGATGCACTGCTTGACCCAATACCGGCCGGCCGAAATGATTGTGGTGTCGGGCTCATAGTTGACGGTTGGCCAGATGACGTACGCACCTGCTTGACCGCCCTTTTGGCATTCGCCCCAGCACAGGTGCTGATCATCGTCCTTGATCTGGGCAATGTTGATGGCGCTGGCTTAGTCGCGCATGAAATCTCGCTGGAGAGCCAAGGGCGCGTGCGCGTGATCCATGTGGCGCAAGCACTGGAGCAGGTGGGTTGGGGTAGAGCCTGCGGGGCATTGATCGAGTTGGATCCGGCCCCCACGCATGTGGTCATGGACCTGTCATCGGTGCTGACAGGTGATGCGATAACCCCTTTGCTCAACGCGCTGGCGGAGCCGGGCGTGGTGGGTGCTGGCTGGCGGGGTACGAACGTCGATTTATCTAACTGGCGGTCGGTAGTTGACGCCGGACCGGGCGAAGTCGATGTGCTGCTTGGCTACTTAATGATTGTTGACACAGTGGCCGCTCGCGCCACGCCTCCGAGCCCAAAGGCCAGGTTCTATCGCAATGGCGATCTTGAGTGGTCATTGATGCTGCGTGCTGCTGGCGGACGGCTGGTAGTTCCAGGCGGGTCGCTCCCGGTTGAGCAGGCCAGGCACCGCGGGTATCACGACTCCAACCCAGAGTTCAGGGATCGCGAGTCAAAAAAGAACTATGACCGACTCCTGCAGCAATTTCGCGGCCGGGTCGAGATCCTCGCGCCGCGATCCTCATAGGCTGACCACCATGCGCCTGGCAGACCTCACCACATTAGGTGTTGGCGGTGAACCAGATGTGCTTCGGACCTGCACAGCCACCAATGAGCTCATTGAGCGATTACGAGTACTAGATGATGCCCGCGAGCGGGTACTTATTCTTGGTGGCGGGAGCAACATTTTGATGGGTGATGGCCCATTCCATGGCACCGTGCTGCAGGTGGCCACGCGCGGAATTGAAATCGAGGCGGGCGATGGTGTTGTGCGGCTAACGGTGGCCGCGGGTGAGCCGTGGGATGCCTTGGTGGAACTGTGCGTCGTAAATGGTTGGTCCGGGATCGAGGCCCTGTCCGGAATCCCAGGCCTGGTCGGGGCCACCCCGATTCAAAATGTTGGTGCTTATGGTCAAGAGATTTCCCAGGTGATCGAATCTGTTCGTGTACTTGATCGCGCAAGTGGGTCCGTCGAGGTCTTCGACAATGCAGAATGCCTGTTTGAATATCGATCCAGTATTTTCAAGCGGCACCCGAATCGATGGTTGATTGTCGCAGTGACAATCGAACTTCGCGATGCCGGGCAATGCACCGTGCGCTACGGCGAACTGGCCGCTGCGCTTGCTGTCGAGGTGGGTGGGCTGGCTGCTCCTGGAGCGGTTAGGTCCGCGGTACTAGCGCTACGGGCGGCCAAGGGCATGGTGCTTGATGTTGCCGATGCGGACAGTCGCAGTGCCGGGTCATTCTTCACCAACCCAATAGTTAGCGATGCCATCGCCGTGGGCATCCCGTCGGCTTGCCCGCGGTATCCGGCCGTCGGTGGCGTGAAATTGAGCGCGGCTTGGTTAATTGAGCAGGCCGGTGTGACAAAGGGCTGGCGCGTTTCGGAGAAGTCACGAGCGCGAGTATCGAATAAGCACACCTTGGCCATCGTTGCAAAAAGTGGTGCAACCGCAGCCGAGGTCATTGACTTAGCGGCGCATGTTCAACAGTTGGTGCTGGAGAAATTCGGGATTTTGCTCGAGCCTGAGCCAACCCTCGTGAACTGCGCATTGGCAGGTGGGACCCCTTAAGGCAGTTATGTGGCCTCGCCGAGGAGCTTGGCCATGCGGGTTACTCCTTCAACGATGTCATCGTCACCAAGGGCGTAGGAAAGCCGCAGGTAGCCGGGAGTGCCAAAGGCTTCACCCGGAACGACCGCGACCTCCGCCTCGTCGAGGATCAATCCGGCGAGATCGGCTGATGAAGTAATAGCGGTTCCCCGAATTGTTTTGCCAGTCAGTCCCTTGACCGATGGGTATACGTAGAACGCGCCCTCGGGCAACGGGCAGGTGACGCCAGGAATGGCATCGAGCATGCCGGTGATCAGTTTGCGTCGGCGGTCGAAGGCGAATTTCATCTCATCTACGGCGGCTAGATCCCCGGAGACTGCGGCCAGTGCCGCAACCTGCGAGATGTTGGCAACATTGGAAGTTGAGTGCGACTGCAGATTGGTAGCCGCCTTGATCACGTCAAGTGGCCCGATTATCCAGCCCACCCGCCAGCCGGTCATCGCATAGGTCTTCGCGACCCCATTTATGATTACGCAGGTATCGGCTAGTTCGGGGACGAGAACCGGCATCGACGAGAACTGCGCATCGCCATATACCAAGTGCTCGTAGATCTCGTCGGTGACAACCCAGATGCCGGCCGCGAGCGCCCATTCGCCGATGGCTTTAACCTCGGCGGGGGAGTAAACCGCACCGGTTGGGTTCGAGGGTGAGACGAAAACCAGAATCTTGGTACGGGGGGTGCGGGCGGCCGCCAACTGGGCGACGGTGGCCCGGTAACCGCTGGTCTCATCGGTCATGACCTCAACGGGCACCCCCCCGGCCAGCCGGATTGCCTCCGGGTAGGTGGTCCAGTACGGGGCCGGCAAGATGGCCTCATCCCCCGGGTCCAAGAGGGCCGCGAACGTGTTGTACAAGGCCTGCTTGCCGCCGTTGGTGACCAGCACCTGAGCAGCCGAAACGGCCATGCCAGAGTCCCGCAGGGTTTTCGCGGCGATCGCTTCTTTGAGCTCCGGCAGCCCACCGGCGGGGGTGTAACGGTGCCATTTTGGCAAGTTGGCCGCGGTCATTGCTGCCTCGACGATGTAGCCGGGTGTTGGAAAGTCCGGCTCACCGGCGCCGAACCCAATGACCGGCCGGCCCGCGGCCTTGAGGGCCTTGGCCTTGGCATCGACCGCCAGCGTGGCCGATTCAGTGATGGCGGCGATCCGACGGGACACTCTGGGTGCGGGTGAGGAGGTCATGGGCCCAGTATTTCAGGTGGACCGGCGCCCGGATTGGACCCCTCCGCGGGTGGGACCGTAGACTCTGCCCGCGGTTGGTCCGTTGGCGTCAGCCTGCCCACAGGTTGAGACTCGGTCGGCCAAAGGGTCGTAGCTCAATTGGTAGAGCACCGGTCTCCAACACCGACGGTTGGGGGTTCAAGTCCCTCCGGCCCTGCGCAGATGTACGAACAGCACCGCCAGCACGAAAAGCAATCCCGGCTCCAAAAGTAAAAGCGGCTCCAAAGCCACTAAAACTGTATCTGATCCGACGAACTGAAGGCGAGAAATGACCGACACCGACGTCTCCCACGGCCGCGAAAGCGGATCGGGTGACCGCGGGCGACCCGGATTCTTTGGGCGCCTAGCGCTGTTCGTGCGTCAGATCATCGTCGAGCTTCGTAAAGTAATCTGGCCCACTCGAAAAGAACTTATTGCCTACACCATCGTGGTAATCGTGTTCGTGGTGTTAATCGCGGCGATTATCGCGGGCTTTGACTACATATTCACCCAAGGTGTTCTGTTCATCTTTGGCTAATCAAGAACTTCCCGACCAGCGAACTAGGAGATAGCCCACCGTGTCCGACCAGGACCAGCAACAGCCCGCTCCTTCAGCGGATCCATTCGCGATCGCTGCACCCAAGGAGCGAGGCGGCGATGCAGCGGCTGCCGACGCGCTGTTGGCGCAGTTATTGGCGGATGAAGCCGGTGCCGAGGAGCAAGTTGCCGAAGCCGTTGCCGAGGAACTCGTTGAAGAACTGGTAGCAGAGGTTCTTGCCGAAGCTGACCAACTTGAAGAAGAAGATGCAGAAGCCGGTGAAGTCGACCCAATCGCGGAGTTTCGCGAGCGGATGCGCTTAGCGCCGGGTGACTGGTATGTCATTCACTCTTATGCCGGATTTGAGAACAAAGTAAAGATGAACCTTGAATCGCGCATCAGCTCCCTGAGCATGGAGGACTACATCTTCCAGGTCGAGGTGCCGATGGAGGAAGTCACTGAAATTAAGAGTGGCGTGCGCAAGCAGGTTCGTCGCAACAAGTTCCCCGGTTACGTGCTAGTTCGACTTGACCTGACCGATGAGTCCTGGGGCGCGGTGCGCCATACGCCAGGGGTTACTGGATTTGTTGGTCACGGTCATCAGCCATCGCCCCTTTCGGTAGACGAGGTCACCGCGATCCTCGCGCCCGCCCCGGAGAAGAAGGCCGGTGTTCCCGGCAGCCCCAATGCAGGGGGCGTGGCTGCGGCCGAGGCTGTTTACGTTGACTTCCTGGTCGGTGATTCGGTCACTGTCGTTGATGGGCCGTTCGCAACTTTGCACGCGACGATCTCCGAAATCAATATCGAAGGACAAAAGGTCACCGGTCTGGTCGAGATATTCGGCCGCGAGACTCCCGTCGAACTCGCATTTAGCCAGATCGACAAGAACTAACCGCCAACTCCCGGGGGCGCCGTCTCCGGGTCACCACAACGAAGGACCTGACACACCATGGCACCGAAGAAAAAGAAGGTCACCGGCCTGATCAAGCTGCAAATTCAAGCTGGCCTGGCAAACCCGGCACCGCCCGTTGGCCCAGCACTTGGCCAGCACGGTGTAAACATCATGGAGTTCTGCAAGGCCTATAACGCGGCCACGGAGAACCAGCGCGGCAACGTGATTCCCGTTGAGATCACGGTCTATGAAGACCGCAGTTTCGACTTCACCCTCAAGACTCCACCAGCATCGCGGTTGATCCTGAAGGCTGCGGGCCTGGAAAAGGGCTCGGGTAACCCGCCAAAGGTGAAAGCTGGCTCGATCACCAAGAACCAGGTGCGCGAGATCGCCGAAACCAAAATGCCTGATCTAAATGCCAATGACGTCGACGCCGCGATGAAGATCATCGAAGGTACCGCGCGTCAGATGGGTATCACCGTTACCGCATAGCAACCGAAACAAGTGGGAGGGCCAGCGTGGCCCGCCGACCACAACCTGCGAAGGAGCAGAGATGAAGCGCAGCAAGGCATATTTGAAGGCCGCAGAGCTAATTGATCAGGACGCCCTGTATTCACCCCTTTCGGCCGTCCGCGTCGTCAAAAAGGGTGTTTCGACCAAGTTCGATCCAACCGTCGAGGTTGCGATGCGACTTGGGGTCGATCCCCGCAAGGCCGATCAAATGGTGCGAGGCACCGTGAACCTGCCGCACGGCACGGGCAAGACCGCTCGGGTCTTGGTTTTCGCAAATGGGGAAAAGGCCGACGAAGCCCGTGCGGCTGGCGCTGATTTTGTCGGCTCCGATGAATTAATCGCCAAGGTGGCTGGTGGTTGGACGGATTTCGATGCCGCTGTGGCGACACCTGACCTCATGGGCAAGGTCGGCACCCTCGGCAAAGTACTCGGACCGCGAGGCTTGATGCCCAACCCAAAGACCGGAACCGTCACCATGGATGTCGCCAAGGCAGTTGATGACATCAAGGGCGGCAAGATCGAGATGCGAATCGACAAGCATGCGAACATGCAGTTTCCGATCGGCAAGGCTTCGTTTACCGAGCTGCAACTGGTCGAGAATTACGCGGCAGCATTGGATGAGGTCCTTCGGTTGAAGCCGTCGGCCGCGAAGGGCCGATATGTCAAGAAGGCTACGATTTCGGCCACCATGGGCCCGGGCGTGCCGGTTGATCCAAACCGGGTCAAGAACCTCACCGCTGAGGACGAAATCTAGGATTTGCCAAAGATGGGCTAGGCGCCCTAGCCTGAGCTCACCCAAGACCGCTGGTCGCGCCCGCCCCGGAACCCCGGGGCAAGCGTCGAAGGCCCCGCTCAAGCGGGCGGCCCGCGCAGGATTACGAAGCTTGGCCGCCAGTTGCGGTTCCCAGCCCCGTGCGCCTGCGCCGGGGCGTTCTACTTGCCTGGGACCGCAACGAAAGGAGCTCCATGGCCCGGCCGACAAAGGTGACTGCCGTCGCCGATCTCGCCGACCACTTCCGCACCTCCAGTGCGACGGTGCTCACCGAATACCGCGGACTCACCGTCGCGCAACTCAAGGAGTTGCGCCGTTCCCTCGGCGACACCGTGACTTATGCGGTGGTCAAGAACACCCTGACCAAGATTGCTGCCAAGGATGCCGGCGTGACCGGTATCGACGCTCTCCTGAGCGGCCCGAGCGCTATCGCCTTCATCAAGGGCGATGCGGTTGACGCAGCCAAGGGCATCCGCAATTTCGCCAAGGCCAACCCGGCACTTGTTATCAAGGGCGGGGTGATGGATGGGGTACTTCTAAGTGCCCAGGAAATCGTCCGGCTCGCCGATCTTGAGTCCCGCGAGGTACTGCTTGCCAAGATGGCTTACGCCTTGAAGGCCAAGCAGTCGCAGGCTGCCGCGCTGTTCTCGGCCCCACTGGCCAAGACCGCTCGGGTCCTCGGCGCACTCCAGTCCAAACTGGCCGCTGGCGCGCCTGTTGCGCAGGAACCAGTTGCACAGGAAGCAGTCGAAGCGGTGGTCGCTGACGAGGTTGCGGCAGAAGAAGTTTTGGCCAACGAAGTTGTTACTGAAGTAGTTACCGAGGAAATCCCCGAGGGCTAATGCCCACCACCACCCGGCCCTACGGGGTAATACCCCACCGGAAAACCGAAAGGACGCCACCATGGCGAAGATGAGCACCGATCAACTGCTTGATGCATTCAAGGAGATGACCCTTCTCGAACTCTCCGAGTTCGTCAAGGTTTTCGAAGACACCTTTGACGTAACCGCGGCAGCACCTGTTGCCGTAGCCGTTGCTGCCCCCGCAGGCGGCGGTGGCGATGCCGGCGGCGCCGCTGATCAAGATGAGTTCGATGTCATTCTCGAAGCAGCGGGCGAGAACAAGATCCCCGTGATCAAGGAGGTGCGCACTCTAACCAGCCTTGGGCTGAAGGAGGCCAAGGATCTGGTTGAAGCCGCACCCAAGGCAGTGCTGGAGAAGGTCAACAAGGAGGCTGCCGAGAAGGCGAAGGCCGTACTTGAGGCCGCTGGCGCCACGGTTTCGGTCAAGTAGTTCTAGCCACGTATTTCTAGCCGAGCAGTTCCAGCAAGCCAGCTGCAACAATGCAGGTTTTCGCCGGCCCCGGCCGCGAACCGATGGGGCGCCCCTGCCCCTGCGGGGGCGCCCCATCGGTTTGACCGCAACATCTTCGCCCCCTAAGAAAATGGACAAATCAGGCGCCTTGGTTGCGGTCTGGTCACAGTCCAGGCGGGGCCACTTGACTACGGGGTCACGGGCAGCCACCATTTGAGGGCACGCCAAACCCGCACGGAGCTCGTTTCACGATGACGTACTTTGGGCCAGGCCAGCTAGGGGTTAAGAACTAACCGCTGTCGCTGCTGGGCCGCCTAGGTGCCTCGAGGAGAAGCGATGGTCTAGGGGGGTTGGACAGCGGTTTGCCCAAGGGGTACACTGCTGCTTTGCGCTGCCATCCTTTCGACCCAACGCCTGAACCGTCATTTGACAGTTCGGGCTAACTGCCGTGGATAAAGGCGCAATTTGTCCAGAAGTCGCCAGTAGCAACGGTTCCTCAAACAAGTGTTACATCCAATAGCAGCGCCCTCGGAAGGATCTACTCTTGGCCGTCACGCGCACTCCAGAAGTCACCCCACTTTCCCCCGAACTTCACCGGGCCTCCTTCGCCAAGATCCGTGAGCCGCTTGCGGTCCCGGATCTACTGGCGTTGCAAACCGCGAGTTTCCAATGGCTTCTTGGCCGCCCCGAGTGGCAGGAGCGCGTTGCCGCAGCTATTGCCGCCGGCAACACCGAGATCCCGCAGGCATCGGGCCTGACGGAAATCTTCGAAGAGATCAGCCCGATTGAAGATTTTGCCGGAATGATGTCGCTGTCTTTTCGCGATCATCGCTTCGAGCCTTCCAAGTACACCGTCGATCAGTGCCGTGAGAAGGACTTCACCTACTCCGCACCGCTGTTCGTGACCGCTGAGTTCATGAACAACGATACCGGTGAGATCAAGTCGCAGACGGTATTCATGGGTGACTTCCCCTTGATGACCGATAAGGGCACTTTCATCATCAATGGCACTGAGCGGGTTGTTGTCTCGCAGTTGGTCCGCTCCCCGGGGGCTTACTTCGAGCGGTCCGTCGACAAGTCGACCGATAAAGATATTTATGTCGCCAAGTTGATCCCTAGCCGCGGCGCGTGGCTTGAGTTCGAAATCGATAAGAAGGATCTCGTCGCCGTCCGCGTCGACCGCAAGCGCAAGCAGCCGGTAAGTGTGCTGCTAAAGGCACTGGGCATGACTACCGAGCAAATTGTTGAGCGCTTCGGCCAGTACGAAACCTTCATGGCGACTTTGGAGAAAGACCACATCGCCACCCGAGAAGACGCACTACTTGATATCTACCGCAAGTTGCGTCCAGGCGAACCGCCAACCATTGAAAATGCCAAGAACCTACTCGATAATTTCTACTTCAACCCCAAGCGCTATGACCTAGCGAAAGTTGG
>SYJA01000040.1 GCA_005798555.1 Actinomycetota bacterium | reverse complement strand
GTTCGGAGATTTCCACATCTTCTTCAGGCCAAACTCGTCAACCCGCGCCTCATCCGGTGTGATAGTCGCGCACTTGACCCCGACCCCGTACTTTTGAATGGCATGCGCTGAATCGATAGTGACTTGGTCATCGGTTGCATCACGGTATTCCATGCCGAGGTCGTAGTACTTCAGGTCCACATCTAGGTACTTCAAGATAAATTCGTCCTTGATGAACTGCCAAATGATGCGCGTCATCTCATCGCCATCGAGTTCGACAACCGGATTGACTACCTTGATTTTGCTCATCGTGTTGCTCCTAGATAGGTGCCCAAGTTACTGGTGGAATGACTGCTGAAGTTCTCCTAGAGATCCTTAACATCGGCTTGCTTGGCCTTGACGGCTTCATACGCTTCGACCAAAAGCGCCTTCTCGCTATCGGTTAATGGTGTTTCGACCACGCGGCGAATCCCCGCCCGGCCCAGCTCGGCCTCGACGCCTAGGTAGGCACCGGATAGCCCGTACTCACCGTCAACCCATGCGCAAACCGGCATGACGACACCGGAGTCCTCGTGCACGGCCCTAGCCATGCGCGCGGCGGCGGCCGATGGAGCGTAATAAGCAGATCCGGTCTTGAGCAGCGCGACGATCTCGGCGCCGCCATTGCGGGTACGGGTAACCAGATCGTCGATCTCATCCGCAGAAAGCAACTCGGTCAGCGGCTTGCCAGCCACCGAGCAAACTGAGGCAACCGGCACCATGGTGTCGCCGTGCGAGCCCAAGGTGAGCGTCTTCACCGAGGCAACCGGGACATCAAGTTTTTCGGCGACGAAGTTCGTGAACCGGGCGGTGTCAAGCATGCCCGCTTGCCCGATAACCCTGTTGTAAGGGAAGCCGGTAACCAATTGGGCCAGCGCGGTCATCTCATCGAGTGGATTAGCCACATTGATGACGACTGCGCCCGGCGCGTGCTTGGCAATGTTCTCGGCCACACTTCGCATGATCTTCGCGTTCGTCTCGATGAGATCCATGCGGCTCATCCCCGGCTTGCGCGGTAGGCCGGCGGTAATGATGACGATTTCAGAGCCGGCGATCGCCTCGTAGCCTTCACCATTTGGCCCGGTGGACCGGCCGACCAGCTTGGTCTCGAAGCCTTCGATCCAACGTGATTGGTTCATGTCGATCGCCAAGCCCTCTGGCTTGCCTTCGATGACATCGGTCAGGACGACCTCTTCGAAGATGTCGTATTCAGCCAACCGAAGTGCGGTGGTTGACCCGTAGAAACCTGCACCGATTACCGAAACTTTTCCGCTGCGAGACATAGTCGCCCTGCTCCTTAGAAGAAAGTGGCCCACATCGCCTTTGAGGTTAAGGCGATTATCTTGACGTCAAGATACCCCACCCGCGGTCACGATGACGCCTTGACCTCGGCGCTCGCAAAGTCCGCAAATCAATTGGGTGCCGGCACCCAAAAACAGAGGATGGCCAGCCCAAGCCCGAGGGCGCCCAGCACCAAAACATCGGTCCTCTTGGACCGCACCACTAGCCACCCGGCCTCGTCACCCGTTAGTAGCAGGCGCAAAAATGTGGCGAGCACCACACTCGCCGCAAGTACCACCGAACCCCGTCGAAAATGGTCGGTCGCAACCAAGATCAAAGCCACCGCCACACCTAGCAGCACCACCGATATCGGCCACTGCCGAAAGCTAAGCCGCCGACGTTTTTGTGGCAGCCGCCGCACCACCCCGCCGCCGGAATTACCCCCCGTCATTTAAGCCCCGCCTCGGCGGCCTCGACGACGTTTTGCAGCAGCATCGCGCGCGTCATCGGGCCCACTCCGCCTGGCATCGGCGCCACATATCCCGCAACATCGAGTGCTTCGGGTGCAACATCGCCAACGAGACCTGCCTCGGTGCGGGTGATTCCGACATCTAGCACCGCAGCCCCTGGCTTAACCGAGGCAGCATCAATCAAGTGCGGCACCCCCGCTGCCGCAACGATGATGTCGGCCGAACGCAGATAACTTTTAAGGTCCTTGGTACCCGTGTGACATAACGTCACCGTGGCATTCTCGCTGCGTCGGGTCAGCAGCAGACCCAGTGGGCGCCCAACTGTTATGCCCCTGCCAACCACTACTACATGTGCACCGTTAATTGGGACGTCATATGCTCGAAGTAATGCGACGATGCCGCGCGGCGTGCACGGCAAGGAGGCGGGGATGCCCAGTACCAACCGACCCAGACTCACCGGGTGCAAACCGTCAGCATCTTTCGCCGGAGCCATTGACTCAAGTACCCGGTATTCGTCAAGATTCTTTGGCAGCGGCAGTTGAATGATGTAGCCGGTCACCGCCGGGTCGGCGTTCAGCTTGGCGACTTCGGCCTCAACCTCCAGCTGGCTCGCGTCAGCCGGCAGGTCAACGCGAATAGATGCGATCCCAACTTCAGCGCAATCGCGGTGCTTGCCCCCGACATATGCCTGGCTGCCGGGATCAGAACCAACCAGCACCGTGCCAAGGCCGGGGAATACGCCTCTTGCCTTTAGTGCATCGACGCGAACCTTGAGATCAGCCTTGACTCGAGCGGCGGTGGCCTTGCCGTCAAGCAGGATTGCGGTCATGGCCTCAGTCTTTCATCATG
>SYJA01000003.1 GCA_005798555.1 Actinomycetota bacterium | reverse complement strand
GCGCACGCCGTGCAAGCCGGCGGCAAAAAGCGCAGCGGCGAGCAGATGCGGGGATGCCGTGCCGTCAGCCATGCGGTGTTCGACGCGCGTGCCTTCACCTCGCTGCCCGGGCACCCGCACGGTGCAGAGCCGGTTATCCAAGCCCCAGTTGGCCCAGTAGCCACTGAGCATGCCGGGGGTAAGGCGCTTATATGAGTTAACGGTAGGCGCGGCAAATGCGGCGAGGGCTTCATGATGGTGGAGAAGTCCTGCGATGAAGTGTCTTGATAGCGCTGAGATGCCGTGCTGATCGCCGGCGTCAATGAAGGCATTGCGCCCGGCTACGTCAGCCAAGCTCATATTCAGGTGTAATCCGCTACCAACCGCGTCACCAAATGGTCTGGCCATGAAGGTGGTGTCGATACCGCGTGACGTTGCAATTTGCCTAACAAGCTCGCGAAAGAGCGACGCATTGTCGGCGGCGGTAAGGGCCGGCTGGTAATGCAATGCCGCTTCTACCTGACTGGGTGTGAACTCACTGTTGACGCCTTCAACCTGCAGCCCGGCCCGCTCGGCGGCGGCCGCGATCACTTCGAGGGTGCCGGTGGGGTCGGCGCCCGGACCGATTCCATAAACCCGGTGGTCTGGAACATCCAACTTCACCAGCGGCTTACGTGAGCGCAGCAGGAAGAATTCCATCTCGAACCCAGCGATAGGTTCCAGTCCGAGGGCACGCCACTGGTCACAGATAGCTAAAAGCTGCCGTCTTGAATCCAGCGGTAGATCGCGGCCGTCGGCGCGGTGCAAGTACGCAAAGCCAATTCGACGATCCCCAATCCAAGGTCGCACCGTCTCATGGTCAAGTCGGGCTTCCATATCGGGGAACCCGGCACTTGCCGAGTAGGTGTCAGTGTCCAAGAACTCCAGGTCCAGGCCTTGCACCATGACGGTGATCGCGTAGTGGGTTGGGTAATCAGCGCGATGGCTTGGCACTGTCTTGCCGTGCAATAGCCCGAGCAGATCAGGGAAGACCACATCTACTTGATCAGTCACGCGTTAGCGCCTTTCTTCGCGATTCCGCTAAGCGCGCCAGCAGTGACCACCTGGTGATCGTCAAGAAACACGTTGCAATCGCGCATTGGGATATCAAAGTGGCAGACACTGAACCTCTCGGCGTTCTCGTTCGCTCCGGTGCTATACATGAAGTTGCCCTCGAAAGCCCTTGCTTCGGTGCCGTTGTGCTGGGCGCGATCGTACAACTCCAGGTAGTCCCAACGGGCCCCTGGGTTCATCCCCCAACCAACATGCGAGGTTGCATAGGCATCCTTGTCGAAGGCCGACATGTATGACTTCAGCATGTCGGTTTGGTAACCGGTACCTGCAATATCGACCACGTAATCGTCCTCAATTGTCAAGGTGATTGGCGATTGCACATAGTGCTTGAAGGTGAGATTGACATCGCCGGGTGCAAGCACCACGGTGCCGTTGACGCGGTGGCGCCCGGGGAACGCGAGCACTAGACCGCCCGGCCAGTGCGCAATTGATCCTGGTCCGCTGACCACGCCGGTTGATCCGGCGGTGAACGCATCCGCTAATTCGACCGTGAGGTCGGTACCTGCCTCGCTGGTTGCACGCATGATTTCCGAGCGGGTCATGAGATCGTGCGCCTCGGCGATGCGCTGGGCGACTTCCGGGTTGTGGCGTAACCGTTCATAAACCTCGGGGCTCTCATTGCTAATCATGAGGACGCGGCAGCCGGCGGCAAGGATCGGGCGCAATTCACGTGAGTGCAGCAAGCCCTCTTGAGTGACATCGATTACGAAAGGCACCGAAGAAATCGCTGTTACTGCTGCTGACATTCCACCGAGCGCGAGCGAAGTGCCCGTGGATCGAAGCGCTACCGGTCCTTCATTGGCGGGGCTGCGCATAACAATCTCGAAGGGGCGGGCACCTAGTGACTCGGCGGCCAATACCGCAGTAGCAACCAACTCGGGTCGGCTTGAGCTCTCAGACAGCACCACGCATTCGTCACCGGCACCGAGCCCGGACAACTTGAATTGATCGGCGAAGCGCGATATCCAGCGCCATTCACTCGGGGCGTGACGGCTCATATCTTCTCCCAATGTTGAGCGATTACTGCATTGACTTCGGTCGGCGCTTCCAGATTGAGTAGGTGTCCGGCCCCTTCGATAATTGCCAGCCCGGCACCGGGGATCAGGTCGACGATGGCCTGACCATACGCGGGCGGGGTCTCGGTGTCCTGCGCTCCGACAATAACAACGGTCGGTGCTGTGATGCTCGACAGAATTGATCTTGAATCATGCGTGACAATGGTTTCGAGTGCTGTGAGCAGACCGGCCATCGGGATCCGAGCCATTGCCTCGATTGCCTCGGGCACCACGTGCGCCCCGCTAGGGCCGGCCAAGCTGGGCAAGATAAATGGTGCGGCGGCACCGGGAGAACCCGCCGTATCAAGTCCGGCAAGTCGCGCGGCGCGCCACTGGACCGGGTCGGTGCCATCGAGCCCGAATTTCGGACTGGTGCACAACAACGTCAAGGTGCGAACAAGTTGCGGACAGGTAGCGGCGACGTACTGCGCGATCATGCCGCCGAAGGACATCCCGACTAAGTCAACGGGTGCACCGGGGGAGACTTCAGCTATCAGTTCGGCGACTCGGTTGGTGTACGCAGCAAAAGTCGGTTCATCGACCGGCAGGGATGCTCCGTACCCGGGGGCATCCCAAGCCACGCATCGGCGCAGGTCAGCGAGCCCAGTTAGTTGCGGCCGCCAACCGGTGCGGCTACTGCCGATCCCATGCAAGAAGACGGCCACCGGGCCGACACCTGACTCGCGCCAAGCGGTGGGAAGGGTGTCGACGTCCACGGCAATTTCCATCAGTAGGTCATCCTCGCGCATCCGCGAAACCTAGGGCACCGAAACGAATTATGTCAACGGTGTTGACAAATAGGATTTGTGCCCTACGCTGGGTCAATGTCAGCAACCGCAACGATCGCCCCCCATGAGGGTGCCAGCGCCGCCACCGGAGCCCCAAATTCGGCTCCGTCCAACCTGACTCGAGATCAGATGGTTGCCGCCATCGCCGAGATGGGGCCAAAGTTTGCCGAACGGGCATTTGCCGTGGATCGAGATGCCGTCTTCCCCTTCGAGAATTTCGCTGACCTACGCGATGCCGGGTTCCTGGCACTTTGCGTGCCAACGGAATACGGCGGCATGGGGGCCACCTACTCGGACTACGTGCGAGTATCGGAGGAGATCGGGCGCCATTGCGGGGCAACGGCTCTTACCTTCAACATGCATAACGCGACGATGCTGTGGGCCGGTCAGGTGAGCGATCTGCTTGAGATGACTCCCGAGCAGCGCGAGACACATGAGCGGCGACGCGCACGGATGTTCCGCGATGTCGTTGTGAAGCACATTATTCACTCCCAACCATTCAGTGAGGGGCTAAACCCCAACGCGCTTGCTGGTGTGGCGACCGCCGCCGTTCCGGTGGAAGGCGGGGGTTACCGCGTGACGGGGCGCAAGATCTTCGCATCACTAAGCGGCGCCGCCAATCGCTACAACGTCACCTGCCAGGTGCCCGGCGAGGACTTCCTGCGCTTTCTTTCGGTGCACACCGATGCCGAGGGTGTTGAGATTCTTGATGACTGGGATCCACTTGGCATGCGCGGCACGGTATCGCGCACCCTGCTTTTGAAGGATGTTTATGTCGATGCCGAGGACGAGCTTCTCCCGGGCGGTCTCTACGACCAAGCGGCTCAGCGGTTCCCGTTCCTCTTCATGTCACTGGCACCGTCGTATCTGGGCTTGACAAAGGGTATCTTGGATTTCACCCGCCTTTATCTGCGTGGTGAGCTGCCGGGAGCGGCAAAAGGTACGGCACGTCGCGATAATCCGGTCAAGCAAATTGGCTGGGCGGAGATGCAGATCAAGTTCGAGCAGAGCCGCGCGCTGCTTTACCGCACGGTTGATGGCGCTGTGCTGGACCCAGATGAATCCATGATGATTTCGGCGTGGGCTGCGGTCTACACCACCATGGAGACGGCAAATGACGTAGCGCGGCTGGCGGTGCGGGTTTGCGGTGGGCAATCCATGCTCAAGCACCTGGCGCTCGAGCGCATGTACCGGGACTCCAGGTTGGGCTCGACCATGCTGCCGTGGAGTGCCGAGGTGGCCTTGGAGCGTATTGGCAAGGCCCGGCTCTACGACAACTGAAAAAAATCAGGAAACACCGGACTTTGGCTTGACTCAACGCCCGGTAAACCCAAGGATCAGTACATCATTCGGCCCCGTATGACCGAGTGCGGACATCCGCGGAGGAAACATGTCCCAAAGAGAGCATCTGCCGGAATCTGATAAGCACCTCGGTGCTGGCGACCCAAAGACCAAACAGACGAGTCTTAAGAAGGGCACGCTCGGCCTTTACGGCATCGTGTTCTTCGTTGTTGCAGCAGCAGCACCTTTGGCCGGGCTCTCGGGGGCGTTCCCGGTCGCAATAGGCGCCGGCGACGGCGCGGGTGCCGCGGGTATGTATGTCGCGGTCGGTATCGTGCTGCTGTTGTTCAGCGTTGGCTACGCGACTATGAGCCACCACGTAACCAACACCGGTGCCTTCTTTGCGTATGTGGGCCGCGGCCTAGGGATCGTGCCAGGTGTTGGAACTGCATTTGCCTCACTCGTTGCCTACATCACGGTGATGTGGGCCATCCTCGGTTTCATCTCCGGTCAGATGAAGTTTCAGTTCGCCGCGAAGTTTGGCCTAGACCTGCCGTGGTGGGTTTACGCCTTCGTCATCATTGCGCTGATCTTCATCCTGTCGGCCGCATCGGTTGATATCGGTGCCAAGTTGCTCGGCGTCCTGCTCTCGATTGAGATCATCGCGTTGCTCATCGTGGGGATTGCGACTCTGATAAACGGTGGGCCCGAAGGCATAAACCTCGGGGCTTCATTCAGCCCGGCCTCCATCTTCGAAGGTGGCCTGACCGGTGGCGCCGGCATCGCATTCGCCTTTGCGCTCGCCTCGTTCATTGGCTTCGAAGCAACCGCTATCTACGGTGAGGAGTCCAAGGATCCGAAGAAGACGGTACCTCAGGCCACCTATATCTCGGTGATCTTGATTACCGCATTATTCGCGATCGTGGGTCTTGGGTTGGTCACCAGCCTTGGTGCCACCGATATCGCCAACAAGGTGTTTGAGCTGACGGCAATCGATGGGGTGCCACTTTCTGATCCCTCGGCGGTGCTCTTCAACGCCTCGACCACCTACGTGGGCGCCTGGATGAGCGAACTCTTCGGCTGGATCATCTTGACCTCACTGTTCGCCGGCGGCCTCGCCATGCAGAACTCGGCGGCGCGCTATTTCTTTGCCATGGGACGCGCGGGTGTGCTGCCTAAGGTACTAGATCGCACAAACAGGGCCCAGGCACCGTGGATTGCGACCATCGTGGTCAGTATCTTGGCGGTAGCGATCACGGTCATCTTCATCCTGTTCAATCTGGACCCGATCGTTCATATGTTCTTCTGGTTCGGCGCGGTTGCGGTACTGGCCATCGTGCTCACCGAAATCATGGTGAGTATCTCGGTGATCGTTTACTTCCGTCGCACCAAGGAAGACACTCGGCCCTGGAACACCCTGATTGCGCCAATCTTGGCAATCATCGGGTTGGCGATCGGCGAATACATGCTGATGAGCCGCTTCAACCTGTTCTCCGGCACCTCCGCCGGCGAGGGTGGTCCATGGGAGATGAACGTGACCGGCTGGATTCTTGTCCTGTCGCCATTCGTGCTCTTCGTGGTGGGCCTAATCGTGGGCGCAACACGCAAGAAGAGTGAGAACTACGACGCGGTGCATAACTTCGTGAGCTAACCACTTGCGAAAAGGAAAGGGGCGGGTGCTTGATGAGCCCGCCCCTTTCTCATTGCGATCCCAGGGAGATGACACCGCGGTGAGCTTGACCCCATCTGCGCACCTTGACTCATTTACCCGCGACAACCTCCCCCCGGCTGATCAGTGGCCCGAGTTCAACGAAGCCTGGTTGACCGAGCGCTATCCCGATCGACTTAATTGCGCGGCCGAGCTGCTGGACGGTTCGATAGCCAGATTTGGCGGCCAGGGCTGCGCCCTCCTTGATGGGGAGCAGTCTTGGACCTACGACCAACTCGTTGACCGGGTGCAAAGGACCGCGAATGTGCTGGTGGGCTTGGGGGTAGTGCCCGGTAATCGGGTGCTGCTGCGCGGGCCGAACAACCCTTGGCTGGCGGTCACCTGGCTGGCAGTGATTCGCGTCGGAGCCGTGGCGGTAACCACGATGCCATTGCTGCGCGCCGGGGAGTTGGAGAAAATTGTCGACATCGCGCAGGTGCAGTTCGCCCTTGTTGACCACCGTTTCGTCGATGAATGGGCTGCGGTGTCCAATTTTCCCGGTGTGACAGTGACCTATGGCAGCACGCATGCAAATGATCTAGACCAGTTGGTGATTGGTGCCGCAGGTAGTCACGTGCCGGTGGACACGGCCGCTGATGATGTCTGCATGCTGGCATTCACATCCGGCACCACCGGAAAACCTAAGGCAACCATGCATTTTCATCGAGACGTGCTGGCGATTGCTGACTCTTTTTGCGCGTCAATAGTGCAACCAACGCCCGCAGATGTCTTCGCGGGCAGCCCGCCGTTTGCCTTCACCTTCGGGCTGGGCGCATTGCTGGTATTCCCGCTGCGATTTGGAGCAAGCTCCCTGTTGCTCGAGTCAGCAGCCCCGCCGCTGCTCCTGAAAGCCATTGAGCGCCATCGGGTCACCTGCCTCTTCACCGCGCCGACCGCGTATCGGGCCATGCTGCCAAGTGTCGGGGAGGTAGATCTGTCCAGCCTTCGGGTTTGCGTTTCGGCCGGGGAAACCCTGCCCGAGCCCACTTGGCGGGCCTGGCATGCGGCCACCGGGCAGGCGTTGGTTGACGGCATCGGTGCCACCGAGATGCTGCACGTGTTCATCTCTGCCACCGGGTCGCAGATCGTGCCGGGGTCGACAGGTAAGGGGGTGCCAGGGTATCTCGCGGATGTGGTTGATGACGATTTCAACCCAATGCCACCAGGGCAGCCCGGGCGCCTTGTCGTCAAAGGGCCAACCGGCTGCCGCTACCTAAATGACGATCGGCAGCGCGACTATGTGCGTGCTGGCTGGAACGTGACCGGCGACGTCTACATCAAGGACGAAAATGGGTACTTCTTCTACCAAGCTCGGGCCGACGACATCATCGTCTCGAGTGGTTACAACATCGCCGCACCTGAAGTGGAGTCCGCACTCATGGGACATGTTGCCATTCAGGAGGTTGCGGTAGTCGGTAAGCCTGATGAGGCACGGGGGATGATCGTAAAAGCGTTCGTGGTCCTTACCCCTAACGCGACCGCCTCCGACGGGCTCGTACATGAGTTACAAGGTTTCGTGAAGGCCGCCATCTCACCTTATAAATACCCGCGGGAGATTGAGTTCGTTGACGAACTCCCGAAGACAGCAACTGGCAAACTGCAGCGGTTCAAGTTGAAATAAGGGCGGGCAACTTCAGGATTCCGTTGACGAAATTGGAGCGGGTCCGCACCGCCTCGCCGTTGGCGGTGAATCTAACCCGCAGCCGGATCAGTTCTTCCAGTAGCACCCTGATCTCAAGGCGAGCGAGCGGGGCCCCCAAGCAGTGGTGCGGGCCCTGGGCTCCGAAGGCGACCTGCTTGGGTCGCACCGGACGCGATATGTCGAAGGTCAGTGGGGTATTAAATACCGTTTCATCAAAGTTAGCCGACGCGTACCAGATCACGACTTTGTCACCACCTGCGATCGGCACACCGGCAAGTACTGTGTCGCGGGTGGCGGTGCGCCGCATGTGGATAACAGGCGTGGCATAACGAATGATCTCTTCGACCGCATTTTCCACCAGCTCTGGTCTTTGATAGAGCAGCTCCAACTGGTCCGGGTGCTGCATGAACTGCTGTACGCCGTTGCTGATAGCGGTTCGGGTGGTTTCGTTTCCGGCGAAAACAAGTACCTGGAACATGTTCGCGAATTCATTCTCGGTTAGCTGATCACCGTCGACCTTTGAGTGTACGAGGGTTGAGACCAGGTCATCGTGCGGGTCGGCGCGACGCCTGTCGCCGATATCCTTGGCATATTCGAAGAGGGCATGGGCGGCGGGGGAGTTAAATGGCAGTAGTTCAAGTGGCGTCACATTGCCATAGGCAGCTGCCGGGAGGTCGACGCCGTCAACTAGCTCATCGCTCAACTGCACCATGAAGTCGGTATCCGACGCGGGCACCCCCAAAATATCGACGATGACCCGGATAGGCAGCGGTGCGGAAATGGAATGTACGACGTCAATGTCGCCCTGCCGAAGAGCCTGCTGGAGGATTTGAACCGTGATTGCCCGGGTTGCGTCCTCGTAGGAACGCACCCGGCGGCCGGTGAAGGCTGGCATGCCGAGCCGTCTAAGGCGCACATGCTCCGGCGGATCCGTTTCAATTATCGAGCGGCGGACGGCCTTGGCCTCCTCGGTTAGATCCCAAAGATTGACGAAATCCTTGGCGCTGGAGTAGGTGAATGCATCGCGGGTGACGGTGAGCAGATCCCGGTAGCGGGTGACCGCCCAGTAAGGCTTGCCGGCATAAGTGAGTTCGGCAACAGGTGATTGCTGCCTTAGCCGAGCGAAAGTCGCATGTGGTATTCCGCGTTCATAAACCGCCGGATCTGTGATGTCGGGCAGAGACTCGATCGTCACTCGGGTGCCCCGGGGACGATCACGAATCGGCCGGAAACCTCGCCGCGCTGCAGTCGGTCATGGGCCAACTGGGCGTCCTCGAGCGCAACCACCTCGATCTCGGAGTGCAGGTCGTGCTGCTGCGCTAACGCAACTAGGTCAGCAAGTTGGTCGCGGGTGCCCCAAATTGATGACATGAACCTGGCCTCATGCGGCACCAATCCGAAGCCGAACGGGATGGCGCCACCATAGAGCCCAACCACGACCGCGATCCCCTGGCGCGCCACGTGGTCACGTGCGGTCTGCAAAGTTTGCTCTGCTCCGACAAAGTCGATCACCGCATGAAAGGTGCCCTCGACTTCACCGGGTGCTACGGCAGCGTCCGCGCCGAGGGCTAGTGCGAGGGCACGCTTCTCCGGTGCGGCATCAACAACGACCACCTGGGCAGCCGAGCGAATCTTGGCGAATTGCAGGGCGAATTGGCCCAACCCGCCGGCGCCGATAACAAGGGCCCGGGGATGTGGGGCGGCAGCCAAGGTGGCCAGCGTGTGATCTACGGCTCGGTAAGCAGTGAGGCCACCGCACGCCAGTGGCGCGGTGCGCGCCGGGTCAAGGTCGCCGATGGGGATCAGGTAGTACTCGTCCGGTACCAACATCTTTTCGGCATACCCGCCATCGCGAAAAAGCCCGGCCTCGGTGGCATTGGGGCAGATCATCTCTTGCTTCGAGGAACAGGCCCAGCAGTCTGGTTTGCGACAACCCCAGCAGGCATAAACCAAGACCGGGCCAAGCTTTGGATGCATGGCTGCAACCTCATGGCCCAAGGTAATAGGCAGTGCGGTCGGGTAGTCGCCGGCGGCCGCGTGCAGATCCGAATGGCAGACCCCGCAGGCCAGTACGTCAACAACAACCCCGCCCGGATCTGCGGTCGGCGTCGGCACCTCCTGGATGCCGAGCGGTGTACCCGGTGCGGTCAAGATGACGGCTCGCATTTGTCTCCCTACTCGCCAAATACGATGGAAAAATGCTGGAATGCCCGTTGCCGGCCAAGTGGAACACTACATTTAGCCCGGTATTAATGATCGATCAAGTGCAATTGGCACCTGGAATGGAGGCCTGATGTCCGGCTGGGATGCCTCTGAACGCGACCGGGTTGCCGCGCTTTGCGAGGAGCATCGCATTCACACGGTGGAGTGTGTGATCGTTGACACCTGGGGCATCCCGCGCGGTAAGCGAATTCCGGTGCGGCAGTTCCTACGAGGCTCGGGTTACGCGATCGCAAATGTCGTCTACAGTTGGGATCCAACTTGCTTCATCTTCGCCACCCCTTGGGTCAATGAGGAGGATGGCTTTCCCGATATGCACGCGGTGCCCGATCTGTCTAGCTTTCGGGTGGCCGGCTGGACGGAGGGCGTGGCCATCGTCATCTGCGACACCGTGCACCCGGGTACCAATGCGCCAATCCAGATGGACGCTCGCAACATGCTCAAGAAGCAGTTGGCGAAGTTTGCGGCGGCCGGGTTTTCAGTAAATGGTGCTACCGAGCTCGAGTGCCACTTCTTCACCGAGAAGTGGGAGCCGTTATATGACGACATAAACTGCTATTCGATAGCACGTGGCGCAGAGATGAACTACTTCATGCACGATATCTGCGAGTCCCTTCGCAAGACCGGTATTGAAGTTGAGGCCTGGAACGTGGAATATGGCCCGGGCCAGACCGAGATTAATCTGCGGTACGGTCCCCTGCTCGAGATGGCGGATGCCACGGTCTACTTCAAGTACATAGTGCGTACGGTGGCCAAGAAACATGGAATCAACACCACCTTTATGGCCAAGCCGTTTCTCCAAGAAGCCGGTAACGGCATGCATATACATCAGTCACTTGAACGTGACGGTGTCAATGCGTTCGCGCTAGCCGATGAGGATTCGATTATTGGCAACTCCTTGATGCGCAAGTACCTAACCGGGCTGTTGAGGCACCATATGGAGTTGCAGTTGGTGATGACCCCGACCGTCAGCGGCTACAAGCGCCTGCAGGACTACTCCTTCTCGCCGACCCAGGTCACCTGGGGCCTTGATCACCGGCTGGTCGGGGTGCGGTCAATCACTGGAGCGGGTGCGGCCAACCGTCTGGAATCCCGCTGGGCGGCGGCCGACGCTAACCCGTACCTAGTGTTAGCCGGGTGTCTGGCGGCTGGCATGGACGGGCTCGAGCATGCTTATGACCTGATGGATCAGGTGGTCGGAGACCCGCATGCCGATGAAGGATGGCAGCGGCTGCCAACTGAGCTAACAGGTGCGATAGATAATTTTGATAGTGAATTCACCCGCAGCACCTATGGGGATGTGTTTGTCGATAACTTCGTCTTCATGCAGCGCCGTGAGGCTGCCGAGTTCGCGGAGCACGGGCAGGGCCCGCCGGATCAGGTAAGTGAGTGGGAGATCAAACGCTATCGAGGGGTTATCTAGATGGCGCGAGTGCTGCTAATCAGTCATGAGCCCGAAGCTGCACCAGGAATGATCGGTGAAATATTGGCACTACGTGGCGTCCAGACCGAGCAGCACATAGTGCTTGCTGATCCGGCGGCGCCCAATCTTGACTTCCCCGACCCCGGTGAATACGACGCGGTGATCGCTTTCGGTTCCTTCGCCAATGCCTACGAGACATCGGCTCGCGCGTGGGTGGGCCCGGAGATCGAGCACATTGCAAAACTTGTGGACCTGGACATCCCCTACCTTGGTGTCTGCTTTGGCGGTCAACTCCTTGCCGAAGCCCTCGGCGGCCAGGTCGAGCCGGCGCCTACCGGTGCAGCCGAGATTGGCCTTATCTACCTGAATTCAGGAGCCGAGGTGCTGCCGATTCCGGCCGGGCCTTGGTTCACCTGGCACGAGGATCGCATGGTCATCCCGGAGTCCGCCCAGTTGTTGGCGAGTACCCCAAGTGCCGTTCAGCTGTTTCGATCCGGCCGCGCGGTGGGCACCCAATTCCATCCCGAGGCTGATCTTGGGCTGGTAAGTGGCTGGGCGGCTATCGGTCCAGACCACATACCAAGTCATACGTCGGCGGCTGAAGTCCTCGGGGACATCGGCGAGGCGGGGGCGCAACTTCGAGCGAATTGCGATGCCTTGGTTGAGTGGTTCATGAAAGATATCGCTGGCATCCAACTACTGGAACTGGCCCGTGACTGAATCCTCGGCGCCCCATGCCGGCATCGTGGTTGTCCCGGTCAAACAGGCTATTTCGCACGGCACTACGACTCCTTAGTGAAAGGCAACTTGGCCTTCTTCGTCTGGGCGAATGTGGGCAAGCAGTCGGTGGCGATGGATCCGCGCAACCCAGGTGACGAACGCCTGCTGCAGGCGTCGCTAGCTGGCGCCTTCTCGGTGCCAGGCGATGAGGGAATGAGCAAGGGAGGCTGCGCAGTCGCTGATATCTCCGCCGGAATGTATGCGCTGACCAGCGTCCTGGCTGCGCTCGGGCGCCGTGATTGCACCGGGCGTCGATATCATGCGATTGCACCTCATGGAACATTTGCCCGAAGTGATGGGAGCATGAGCAGTATCGGGCGCGCGACCACTTTCGCCAGGTGCAGACTGAGTATGGGCCGTTTGAACCCCTCGCTCCACCATTTGATAGCAGCGGGTGGGTATCCCCATCACGACCAGTCGGCGAGCGCTACGGGCTCAGACGCTCACACGAAGCCCACGCCGCGCCCGGCTGTGTCTTCTCCGCGGAAAGCAACACGACCTCCAGCGCCTCCGGACTGATGTAGACACCGGTGTTAGTGTCGAAGGGCTCAGCGAACGCAACCAGCACAAAGACCATGCCTGTACTCACGATGAAAGTTGACCCGAGACATAAAGCCAGCAGAAGCGGGTATGGACGCATCATGAGCGTCATGAGAAATGTGAGGACTAGCAGGCTCAAAAAGAGTAGCGCCCACATCGCCAGCGGAAGAACCGACTCCCCAGCCAGCAGCCTATGCTGGCCGAACTTGGCGGCCTCCCGAAGTTCCGACTCCACCGCATCGAGCGTGTCGAGTGACGTGGCCGGCTGCTGCCCGAGCGTGCCCAAATTCGAGACCGTCCTCGCCAGCCAGGCGTTCGAGTTGCGAGCCCCAGTCAGATCACCACGGGACCCGGCATTCCACGAGTCGGTTGCAATCGACCGCATCAAGCACACCAGATCCCGCTGCACGATCTGGCGTGCAGGATCCGATAGCGCCACTGAGGATCGAAACGCTGCTGAGTACGCGATCGCCTCTTCATTGGCGACCTGAGACGTTGCGTTGAAATGATCGACCGAGGCGAGCATTAGAACGCCGATGAGAAATGCGGAGGCCCCCCCAATGAATCCCAGGACACCCTGCGCGCCGTCGGCGACGAGAGAGCCCTCACGCTTGGCTAGCAGTCCGCGCGCTGCCTCGAGCTTGGCTAGCAGCATTGCGACCGACCAACCGAGGCCGAACGTGACAACGAGGCCGAGGAGGGGCAGCAAGAAAGGGGTTAGCACCGGTACCTCACGCATCTACTCTAGGGCGGGTGGTTGATCTTGTTCCGCCCACCTGCAGAACGCCGGCCATTTTGGGATTGACACCGTGATCCTAATGGTTCATAGTGCGCACCAATGGATATGAGACAGTTGCAGACGGTGCGGACGGGCCAGGAGGTTGCGGCCTACCTGCGTGAGCGCATCGCCTGCGGTGAATGGGGCGTGGGCTACCGACTCCCGGCCCAGCGCCAACTGGCAATTGAGTTAGGGGTCGGCCGGCAGGCGGTGCGTGAGGGTATCGCGCATCTAGAAGCCGAGGGCTACCTGGTCACTCGCCGGGGTGCTCGCGGCGGTAGCTTCGTAGTTGAGCCGAGTACCCCGGTCTCAGTTTGGCGTGAACTCCTTCGGGAAAACCTCCCGGATATGGAGGAGTTAATCGACTTTCGATCGGCCATTGAGCAGCACATCTGTTCGTTGGCTGCGCTGCGGCGCTCGGACTCGGATTTGCAGGCGATGCGAACTGCGATCGCAGCACTGCCAGGCGCCGTGCTTACCAGTGACGGATTTTCATACGGTGCATTTCGTGAAGCCGATGGGCAATTCCATGCCGCGGTGTCAGCAGCGGCCAGCAATGAGCGGTTGACCGAGGCATCACGGCGAGCGCGCGCTGAATTGTTCCTGCCGACCGACAACCTGCCTTATGAGCAGCGAGTCGAGGTAACCCGCCAGCAACACACCGCCATCTATGAAGCGATTGTTGATGGTGACGCGGTGGCCGCGGCCTCGGCGGCTCGGGCGCACATGGACGAGACCCTGCGGAACCTACACGCAATAATTCGCGAGACGGGTTCCTCATGAGAGCGCCCCTCATCGGGATCACCACTCGGGTTATCGAGGCAAGTGGATTAGGGGTCGTCCCCAAAGGTATCGACGGTGCGCACCTGTGGGGGGTGTTCGCTGACTATTGCGAAGCGGTGAGTGGCGCCGGCGGAATACCGGTAATGATTCCTCGGTCAGTGAACCCACGTGACATTGTCACGCGCCTTGACGGATTACTGCTCAGTGGCGGCGAGGATGTCGATCCACACCGGTACAACATGGAGCCGGTGCCTGAATCCACGCAGCATGACCGGGAACGCGATGAATTCGAATTCGGATTGGTCTCCGCGGCAATTGAAAGCGGAATCCCGATTCTCGCCATCTGTCGCGGCTGCCAGGTGGTGAATGTCGCGCGGGGTGGCACCTTGATACAGCACCTGCCCGAAGTTGATGGCTTCTCACATGCTGACACGCAGGAGTACCGTTCGACTCGAAGGCACAAGGTCGCGGTTGCTGCGGAGTCGATGCTGAGGGTGGCACTCGGCGCCGAGGTGGATAACGAGGGCAACGCGGCGGTCAACAGTTACCACCATCAGGCTATCGACGAACCTGGACAAGGACTGCGAATCGTGGCTTGGGCGTCAGATGGCACGATCGAGGCCGTTGAATCCACTGAAGTCAAAGTGCTCGCCGTTCAGTGGCACCCCGAAATGCATGCCGGCGTTGATCCTATTTTCAATTGGCTTATTTCAGAATCGAAAAATGGGAGCAGATCATGATCATTGACCATAGTGGCAAAGTGGCGTTCGTCACCGGAGCTGGCTCAGGTATCGGGCGGGCCATCGCAAGACAACTGGCTGATGACGGAGCCTCCGTCGCCTGCGTCGATATCAAGATGGAACTTGCCGAAGCGACAGCGAAGTTCATCACTGATGCAGGCGGTTCTGCTGCGGTATTAGTTGCCGATGTTCGCGACCGAGTGGCGGTTGAAAAGGCACTAGCCGACGTCCTTGACACCTTTGGACGACTCGACCTGATCGTCAACAACGCTGGAGTTGTCACGATGTCCGGCCTTGACACCGTATCCGATGAGGAGTGGGATTTTGTTGTTGACATCAACATGAAAGGCCCATTTATCGTAGCCCAGGCTGCATCTCGGGTCATGCGAAATGGTGGTGCGATGGTCAATATGACAACCGTTGAAGCCGAAGTTGTGGTCTCCTCGAGTGGCAATTGCCAGGTGCACTACAACGCATCCAAAGGTGGGGTAAAGATGCTCACGAAGGCTTTGGCCGTTGAGTTGGCAGCAATGGGCATTCGGGTCAATGCCATCGCACCGGGACCGATCAACACTCGGTTTACGGGCGGCGACATCACCGGACCGGAAGCCATGGCTTTTATGAGTCAGCGATTATTAGTGCCGCGCGTCGGCGAGCCGGAAGATATCGCGCGAGCCGCCTCATTCCTGCTTTCAGATGCCGCATCGTACATAACTGGCACGCAACTTGCGGTTGATGGCGGGTGGCTGACCAGATGATGAATGTGCTGACCATGCAGGATTTGCAAGCCGGCGACTTCGACACCGTAATTATAGCTGCACCTGACATGCATGGACGACTAATCGGCAAGCGATTGGCGCCGAAGCGATTGGCCGAGTTCGCGGAGCGCGGGATCGCGGTCTCGGCCTGCACATTTGGCTGGGATCTCCCACAGGACATTGGCTACCAATCAGCGTATGCAGGTTGGCATACGGGTTGGCGGGACTTTCTGCTGATCCCGGATATGGCGACTCTCATCAATGCGGCGTGGCTTGACGGCACCGCGATTGTGCTCGCCGACATCGTCGAGGAGCATGATCGTTCCCCGGTGGAGATCACCCCCCGAAGGATCCTGCAGCGACAGGTCTCCGCGTTGGCTGAGCGTGGGTTAGCAGCAGGGGTTGGCACCGAATTAGAGTTTCATCTTTATCGTGAGAGTTATGACCGATTGCGGCAGGCGGGCTATCACACCCGAACTCCAAGCACCCTGATTCATTCCGACTACACCGTTCAGCAGGTCAACAATTGGGAACCATTCTTCCGGCGCCTGCGCAATGTTTTGGACGAATCCGGGATGAACGTCGAGATGAGCCAGGGTGAGTGGGGCTTGGGGCAATGGGAGATCAACCTCACCTACGGGGATGCCCTGGATATGGCGGACCGTCATGTGCTTTTCAAGTTGGCGGTTAAGGATGTTGCCGCGCAAGCCGGCCTCTCGGCTACCTTCCTGCCAAAACCACAGGCCGACGGCGTTGGGTCGTCTGGGCACATCCATTTGTCACTTCGCGATCTCGAGGGATCCGGGCCTGCGGCACAAGTAATGTGGTCCGATAACGAACCACAGCACATCAGCAACACAATGCGTCAGGTAATGGGCGGCATCTTGGAAACCGCACCGGATTTGATGGCTTGGTACGCGCCGACCATCAATTCCTACCGGCGCACCAATTCAGGTGACTTCGCCGGCCACGGGGCAACTTGGGCGGTGGACAACCGCACGGTCTCATGTCGGGTACTCGGCACCGACCCGGCATCAATGCGGGTTGAATGGCGGGTACCGGGCGCCGACATCAACCCCTATCTGGCGATTGCCGGGCTCCTTGCCGCGGTTGGTGACGGTATTGAGCGCGATATTGATCCGGGTCCGGAGCGCACCGGTGATGCGTACCAGGTGAAGTCGGCTACCGAGCAGTTCCCGAAACATCTGGGCGCCGCCGCGGAGCGCTTTACCGCAAGTGAGTTCATCATGCGCAACTTTGGACCTGCAGTCGTCGAGCAGTATGGGTCAGCGGCGGCGTGGGAGTGGGAGTGCTTTCAGCGCGCGGTGACCGATTGGGAGCTCGAGCGCTACTTTGAGAATATTTGAGATGGAATCTCAACTCGATCTAATCGACGGGGTGCGGTGTTTGCCAAGCCAGACTGTGGAGATCGAACTGACCAACCCGTCCACCGGTGAGTTCATCGCAAAAGTTGCCCAAACGGATCCAACCGAGGTCGATCGCGCCATCGCGGCCGCGGACCGAATCGATAAGGCCGGTTCGTGGCGCCTGCAGAGCATCGATGACCGTGCGGCGGCCCTGCTGCGCGTGGCCGATGAGTTGGATCAACGCGGTGATCGGATCGGGGCGGCTGAGTCATTGGGGTCGGGTGTTGTGATATCCATCGCCCGACTATTTGGCGGTTCGTTGGCTGGATCCTTTCGCGACGCGGTCGAGCAGATGCGAAGCGGCGTACTAGTCCAGCAGGTCGGCGAGATCGATAGGCCGGTAGAAATCCTTCGTATTCCTTGGGGTCCGACCACCGTGCTGGTGCCATGGAATGCCCCAGCGGCGATGGCTGCAAAAAAGTGCGCATACGCACTTGCAGCAGGGGCTCCGGTAATTCTCAAGCCACCGGAGCGGGCACCATTTGGCTGCAATGTGCTCGCCGAAGCCATCGCGGCAGCAGGGCTTCCGGGCGGGGTTTTCCAGCTGGTGCATGGCGGTGCTGATGTCGGCGTTCAGTTAACGACCGATCCGCGCATTAGGTGTATCTCGTTCACCGGTTCGGTCACCACAGGGCGGGCGATCGCCATCGCCGCGGCCGCGGACTTCAAGGCAGTACAACTAGAACTAGGCGGTAATAACCCGGTGATCATCATGCCTGATGCGGATATCAACCAGGCGGCGAAAAGCATCGCCACCGGCATGACCAAGCTTAATGGGCAATGGTGCGAAGGGCCGGGCAAAATCTTCGTACCGCCAGCCCTTGAGCGCGCGCTTGTTAGCGCCCTGCTGGTGGAACTGGGGGGTGTGGTGATCGGGGCCCATGATGATCCGGCTGCGTTAATGGGGCCGCTCGCGCATCGAGACCACCGTGAACAGTTGCAGTCTCGGGTTGACGGTCTAGTGCGCGGCGGCGCGACCGCGCACCAAGTGCATACCGCCCCGGATTTACCCGGATGGTTTTGGCCGCCAGTGGTAGTAACCGACGCGCCTGAAGGACTCTGCGTTGATGAGCTATTCGGCCCGGTGGTCACGGTTCACGCGACCAGCCCCATCGACGTGGCTATTGACCTCGCCAATTCCTCGCCTTATGGCCTGGCCGGTTATGTCTTCGGCACTGATATCGATGCGGCTATGGCGGTGGCCCGCCGCATTAGATTCGGTGAGGTGAAAGTCAATGGCACCAGTTTGTTGGACCTGAGCCCGGAGTCGGTGCAGAGTTTTTGGCGGGGCAGCGGATTGGGCGGCCACGGTGATCGGGATGTCTTCCGGTTCTTTTGCGGAGCCCAGATAGTCGGTGTCGACCGGCCTGGCCTGCCCATCTGACGCTCAACACTGCACAAAAAATAGGGGGTTGAGCTAGTAGGACTTGGGCAGCCCAAGGACATGCTGTCCGAGATAGGCCAGAACTAGGTTGTTGTTGATAGGTGCAACTTGATAGAGCCGGGTCTCCCGAAATTTTCTTTCGATGTCGTACTCGACGGCGAATCCGAACCCGCCGTGGGTATCCATTGCGGCGTTTGCGGCAGCCCATGAAGCATCGGAGGCAAGGAGTTTTGCCATATTGGCCTCGGTGGCACATGATTTACCCGCATCGTACTTAGCGGCTGCGTCAAAACGCACCAGATCGGCCGCACGTAATTGGGCATAGGCCTTAGCCAGCGGAAACTGAACCCCTTGATTCGAGCCGATTTGGCGATCGAAGACGATTCGCTGATTGGCATAGTCGACGCCTTTCTCGAGCAGGTACCTGCCGTCGCCGATGCATTCAGCTGCAATCAGGATGCGCTCTGCGTTCATGCCGTCCAGGATGTAGCGAAAGCCGTTACCAGCTTCGCCAACTAATGCCGCGTCAGGGATTACGACATTTTCGAAGAAAACTTCGGTAGTGCTGTGATTTATCATTGTCTTGATCGGATTAATGGTGATGCCTTCGGCGTTGCGCATGTCAACTAAGAATGTCGAGAGACCTTCAGTCGGTTTCGCGCACTCCTCATAAGGCGTGGTTCGTGCTAAGAGCAGCATCAGATCGGAATAAAGGGCCCGCGATGTCCAGATCTTCTGACCGTTGATTCGCCAGCCACCGGGCACCTTCTCGGCCCGGGTACTAATCCGCGTGGTCTCCGAACCCGCACCTGGCTCGGTAACTCCGAAGGCCTGCAGGCGCAGCCGACCGGCCGCGAGCTCCGGCAGGTATTGCAGTTTCTGCTCGACGCTGCCGTGACGCAGCACGGTACCCATGACATACATCTGCGCGTGGCAAGCAGCCGGGTTGCCGCCTGAGGCTGCGATCTCCTCCAAGATCACCGAGGCCTCCGTCAGCGTGGCTCCGCCACCGCCGTACTCCTCGGGTATCAAGGCGCCAAGGAAGCCGGCTTGGGTGATGGCTTCAACAAACTGCGCCGGATACGTATCGGGTTCAAGATCGCGCCAGTAACTGCCGGTGAAACCAGAGCAGACTTGGCGGACACCGGACCTGAGGTCTTCGTGCTGCGGATCTTCCACCCATTTCACGGTGCTATTTGTACCACGTGCCAAGTCTCATTTTTATCGGGATCGTTCCGCCATTACCACCCCGGTCAGCACCACTAGGGCGCCAATCAGTTGCACCGGCGTCATAACCTCACCCAGGGCAACCCAAGCGATCACGATCGCGATAAGTGGTTCGGTCATGCCGATAACCGAAGCTTGGGAGGCGCGGATATGCCGCAATGAATAGACCACGAGTAGGAAGGGCAGAGCGGTACCGATAACAATCAGGTCACTCACCAATAGCCAGATAGGGATGGCCGTCCCATCTGCACCTAGTGGGAAGCCGGCCCCAGCAAGATTGGCCCAGGGAAATGACCACCAGGGCTGCACAATCGCCCAGAAGGCCGCCGATGCGCCGAACCCCCACATGGTCAAAGAAATCGGATCACGGGGGTTGGCTGATCGCAATTGCCTGTCAGCGAGTACGTAGTAGATCGCCAGGGCAATTGCCGCTCCGAAGGAGGCGGTGACACCCAAGGCGTTCAGGGTGAACCCGAGCCAGACCTGCGCCACCATCGCCAGGCCCGTCAATGCCATGACAAGTGCCACCCAGACCAGCTTGCGGGTGTGCTGCTTCATGCCGAAGCGAAACCAAAGCGCAACCATGATCGGCGCGGTGAACTCAATGAGAAGAGCGACACCGATAGGCAGTGTTTCAAGAGCGACGAAATACAGGTACTGGGTCATCCCGATGCCCAGCACCCCGTAGGCGAGTAGTACGGGTAGTTCCTTCTTGGTGATTCGCAGCGCTGCGGGGCGCGTGATTGCCACAACGATCAAGAGGACTAGAAATGCTCCAGTAACTCGTATTTGCGAAAGCCGTGCGGCGTCAATGCCGGTCAGCAAGAGTGACTTTGAAACCGTGCCGTTCAGGGCGAACAGGCAGGCTGCCGCAAGGTAAAATAAATAACCCGTCCTAGGATGCTGTTGCTTGGCGGGAGAAATGCCGGTCAGCGGTTCGGCGACATCGCTCACCTGTTGAGTACCTGCTGATAGACGGCGACGGTGCGTTCGGCGATGGCATCCCAACCGAATTCTGATTGCGCTCGGGCGCGACCGGCGCGACCCATATTTGCCGCCCGAGTCGGGTCGGCAGCGAGGGCGTTCACCGCTGCGGCAAAGGCACGCTCGAACTCCAGAGGGGAATTGGCTTCATATGGCACGAGCAGGCCGGTGTGTCCGTCGACCACGACCTCGGGGATGCCGCCTACGGCGCTGGCGATTACCGCGGTTTGGCAGGCCATGGCTTCGAGGTTGACGATGCCAAGTGGTTCGTAGATGGACGGGCAGGCGAATGCGAGGGCGCCGGAAAATAGCTTGATGAGGGTAGGTCGGGGGACTTGTTCCGTTAGCCAAACCACGCTCTGGTCACCGCGCGCGGCTCTTAACTGGGCTACCGCATGCGCTGTCTCCGCAGCGATGGCTTCGGTATCGGGAGATGAGGCAGCAAGTACGAGCACGACATCATCATCGAACTGGCGCGCGGCATTTATCAAATGCAGGATGCCTTTTTGGTGGGTGATACGTCCGACGAAAAGCACATACGGGCGCGTCTCGTCCACCCCAAGTTCGGTGAGCCCGGCGCGATCTAGATCCGGTTCGAAGCGCTCGGTGTCTATCCCGTTGTGGATGACATGGACTTTTGCCGGGTCCACGAATGGGTAGGTGCTCAATACATCCCTACGCATGCCATGGCTGACGGCGATGATTGCATCGGCGTCCTCGTAAGCGATGCGCTCCACCCATGAGGAAACCCGGTACCCGCCACCAAGTTGCTCATGTTTCCAAGGGCGTAATGGCTCAAGGGAGTGGGCGGTCAGGACGTGTGGTACCTCATGCAGCAGGGCGCCGATCTGCCCGGCGAAATTGGTGTACCAGGTGTGGGAGTGGAGTAAGTCCAGGCCCGCGACCGCTGCGGCGATCTCGAGGTCCACGCCGAGCACACCGATAGCCGGATTCGCCGCACTTAGTCCGGCCGGCACCTGGTGGGCGGTGGCGTCTTGGCGGCTGGGTCCAAAACAGTGGACTTCTACTTCTACCAAGGACTGGAGGTGGGCCACCAATTGCTCCACATGAACCCCGGCGCCCCCGTAGTTCGCCGGGGGCCACTCCCGGGTCAACATGCCAACCTTCATGGCTACGAGCATAGAGACATAACCATGACTATCGTTCGATGGCTTAAGACGGTTAGGGTTCGATCGTGACCGCCGGGCCGCATGTCCTAGCCATGGTGCTTGCCGGCGGGGCCGGTAAGCGGTTGATGCCGCTGACGGCGGATCGGGCCAAGCCGGCGGTGCCCTTCGGTGGTTCGTACCGCCTTATTGATTTCGTCCTGTCAAACCTAATCAACGCGGGCATGCGTCGAGTCTGCGTACTTACCCAGTACAAGTCCCACTCATTGGACCGCCATGTCACAACTACCTGGCGGATGCCAACATTGCTGGGCGACTACGTTACGCCGGTCCCCGCTCAGCAACGACTCGGCCCGCGTTGGTACACCGGCAGCGCTGACGCGATATTCCAGAGTTTGAACTTGGTCTATGACGAAGAACCCGAGTATGTAGTTGTTTTTGGAGCAGACCACGTCTACCGCATGGATCCAATGCAGATGATCGAGGCGCACATTGAGAACGGCGCGGGCGTAACCGTAGCTGGTATCCGGATGCCGAAGGCGCAAGCAAGCCAGTTCGGCGTTATCGAAGCCGCACCCGACGGACGGAATATCTCACGCTTTGTCGAAAAACCCATTAGCCCCCCGACGATTCCCGGGGATGATGACAATTGCTACGTGTCTATGGGTAATTATGTTTTTGCGACTGACGTGCTATTAGAGGCTTTGCGAGTTGATGCGGGCGATCCGTCGTCAATACACGACATGGGCACGAACATCATCCCGATGCTGACCGCAGAGGGATTGGCGCAGGTGTATGACTTTGCCGAAAATGTGGTGCCAGGTGAAACTGAACGCGACCACGGCTACTGGCGCGATGTAGGTAGCCTTGACAGTTATCACGATGCCCACATGGATCTGGTTTCAGTTCATCCGATTTTCAACCTGTACAACCGGCGGTGGCCGATTCTTACCAATCTGCCGTCACTGCCGCCGGCGAAATTCGTAGAGGGGGGTAATGCGCACGAGTCCATGGTCGGCGCGGGCACGGTTATCTCTGGGGCGCACGTCAGAACCTCAGTAGTCTCATCCAGTGTCACGATTGGCACCGGGGCCTATGTCGAGGGCAGTGTGATCATGCCGGGTGCACGCATCGGCCGAGACGCCGTGGTTCGTCGAGCTATTTTGGACAAGAACGTGGTGATCCCAGACGGTGCTCAGGTCGGAGTCGATTTGGAACGTGATCGTGGCCTCTACACCGTGAGTGATGCTGGGGTAGTAGCCCTCGGTAAAGGGGTCACGGCGAAGGGGCAGTAGTTAACCTGTTGCCACCTGCACGTGAGAGACTTCGGGAATTATGAATAGGGGCATTGGATTCCGGTTGACGGCGGGGCTTTTGACGGCGGTATTCGCCGCCGGAACCGCGGGGTCAATTGCCGCCGCCGGGGCGCTTGCCGCACCACCAAGCCTGGCGCCTCGAATCGTCGGCGGCTCGCCCACCACCATAAATGACGTGCCTTGGCAGGTGCTCATCATCGTCGGCGGCAAACTCTGCGGCGGTTCAATAATCTCAAGTACTTGGATCTTGACGGCCGCGCATTGTGTTAACGGCCTCGGCCCGTTGCAGGTGTCGGTCTACAGTGGCATATCCAATGATTCCCAGCGCGCGTCGGTGGCACCGATACGTGCAGCGGGGATCATGGTGCACCCAGACTTTGCTCCGCCGTCGTATGCCAACGACATCGCGCTGATCAACTTAACTACCCCGATCACCCCTGGGCCGGGGGCGCAAATAGTCGCGCTACCAGTGGCCCAGGACCCGGCGGCTTGGCCACCCGTTGGTACCGAGGCCACTATTAGTGGTTGGGGGGTCGCGAATTTCACGGGTAGTTCAACAAGTGATCAACTATTGAAGGCAACAGTGCAGGTTTTGGCGCCACCGGCGGCCGCCTGCGGCGAATACGGCACCGGGTTCAATGGATTCCTCTCCTTATGCGCGGGTGCACAAGGTGGCGGCGTTGATACCTGTCAAGGTGACAGCGGTGGACCTTTGGTAATCAACGTTGCGGGAGTACCAATTCTGGCCGGTGTGACCAGCGTCGGTTTCGAGTGTGCCCGCGCTAACTTTCCTGGTATTTATACGCGAACCAGCACCTTCATCCCGTGGATCCGCGGGTATGTGGATGTACCGGTGACGGCACCGATACCACCTACTGAAGTAGCTGTAGTTGCGGTCGCTGGCGCCCAAGCGGTAGTAAGTTGGATGGCGTCGGTCAACAATGGTGGTGCGCCTGTCGCCGCCTATACCGCCATAGCCGCACCGGGCGGCGGTACTTGTTCAACGACCGAGATCACCTGCGCCGTGCCGGGTCTGACGCCGGGTACGAGCTACACCTTCACTGTCAGCGCCTCGAACTCCGTTGGGGCAGGGCAAGCCTCGGTTGCATCTGCACCTATTGTCGCGGTTGATGGCACAGCAATCATTGGACGGACGGTCAAGTCCAAGACTGTCGCTAAGTGGTCTGGTCTCAAGTATTCGGCAACGACCAAGTTGAGTACGTCCACCCCCACTATTTGCAAGGCGGTTAAGGCCGGGGTGCAAATGCGAGCAGCGGGCACCTGCGCGGTACTAGTGCGGTCGACCGGTAAGCGGGCAAATGCATTTATCGGTGTTGCCGCGTAAATCTAGACCTCAGCTAGGTCGTGACGTTCGACAGCTATCACGCGTGGTCGCGCATCTTCGTTGAACACGCGATGCACGACGATGAAACTGCCGGGTGAAAGCTTGGTATCCCAGATTTCCGGGGCAACTTCAACATCCAAGGTCGCTGTTATGGCCCGCATGAGGGCAGGCAGCACGGGTCGGTGCGAGCAGATGACCGTCGGACTTCGTTGCTCTGAAAGCTGGATCATTCGCTTCCGCGCCTGCTTCGGGTCTAGTTCAAATCCCCCTTCGCTAAGTTTGGATTCAAAATGCACCTCGACATCTAGGAAGGCGGCCAGTCCCGCAACAGTCTCAAGGCAACGGTTTGCATCAGAAGAGTGCACCGCCTTAATGCCGAATGAGTCAAGCAGTGGGATCAGGGACTTGGCTTGTGACCGACCTTTGTCGCTCAGGGGGCGCAGCTCGTCACTTGTCCCGCTGAAGTCAGTGCGCTTAACCGCTTGAGTGTGGCGCAGGACTATCAGCGGTATCGTCGTTGGCAGAGCGGTTGCTGCTTCAACGGTATCGGCATCGTGTTCGTAAGTGAGTTGGTGCCGTGCCTGACTTACTGGTAGCCAGCGGATTTCATCAACTTCATCATTAGGAAGAAAAGTCTCGTTGCTTCGGACGGATGCTGCCCAGTACTGCACCTGCTTGGGTCGGCCAAGTGCGTTATAAGCCAAAGTCGGTAGCGGGGCACCCAGTTGTGGTAGGTGTCCTGACTCTTCCATGCACTCACGCAAGGCTGCGGCGAGCACGTGCTCACCTGGGTCAACTTTGCCCTTTGGCAGTGACCAGTCGCTTCGCCTTGGCCGGTGCACGATGAGGACTTCGCGATCTTCTGGGGTACCGCGCAGGAGGACCACCCCTGCGGCACGGACTAGATCACTATTTGACATCGGGTCACACCAAGCCTGAGCGCTTGGCGGCTTTGCGAACCTCGGGCCAGAGGTTGCTGAAGTCGTCACGGTATGCCATTTCACGCTCAATTTCATAGGAGTAGAGGCGTCCGAGCATGAAAGCGGTGGGCCCGTTAGCTTTGTCTACTAACTCAAGGAGCAGATGTTGGGCAATATAGGTGTCCTGATGTTCGCCTAGCACCTCGGTGACGTCTGCAAGTGCGCTCCCAAATGCCGCCGCTGCGGGCCCGAAAATCGGGGACACGGCCTCGACGGCATAGCGCGCACGCTTGGCCTTAATCCGGGCTCGGTGCCAGACGGCGCTCGGGGTGTCCTCCTGAAGTCCACTCACGGACTTACGCAAGGCGGACCATTCACGTGCAACAAGTTTTGGCAGCACCTCTGCGCAAGGTAAGTACGCGTCGTCTCTTACCTTCGGCTCGCGCGCTGCGGTGACCAGATCTTCCAGTAGGTACTCATGTCGGTCACTGCGAAGCCCGGCCAGCGCGCCCGCTCGGGCGCTGATCAAGCGGGCCTGCAGCCAATTGTTGATTGCGGTTGGTGCTAGATCGTCATTGGGATCCAGGATCTTCGCATCCTTGATGAGCCTCTTAAGTAGTACCTCTGTATCGCGTATTGCCCCCATCTCCTGGGCCATCCACGCCAACTCCTCGGTCAGGGTGGCCGTCCACTCCTCATCAAGCAGCGGACCGAAAGTGCGTAAGGTGCTGCGTAGCCGACGTGCCGCGACCCGCATCTGATGCACGGAGTCCTCGGCATCGCACCGCACGCCTACGTCGGCAAAGAGTAAATGCCGCGTGTGTTCCCCGATGATTGCGCGAATTGCATCAATCGCAACCCCCTCGCGGGTTGTCATTGGCATAGCCGGGATATCCGGTGGCGCGGTAGCGCGTGCACCAAACGCGCTCGCAGCCTTACTTGTTGAACCAGGAACGGCACCAACATCGATGAAGGCTGCGGCTATTGAATCTATCAGGGCAAGTGCGTTGGCATCCTCGGCATCCAGCGCCTCGACTTCGATCTCGCGGAAACTGGTCGTAGTCTGATTTGCGGTCTCCGAGACGACAACCCGATCATCGACGATCTCGATAATTCCGGAGCCATTCGAATCCAACACCAAATAAGGGGTACGGCTCGTGGTCACCGTGACGAGTGGTAGTAACTGTGCATCTCGAACTAGGGGTGAAACTATGTCGGCGAGGACGGCCGGAACCACTCCGGGAGCCCCCGCTTCAAGTGGCAATTGAAGTTCATCGCGTGCGGGACCATCAGTATTTGCCACCGGCAGTTTGAGATGCCAGCCAGCATCCTTGCCCCCAACTCGCCGGCGCATGGTTATCCGCCAGCGGAAGAGCCGAAGCCCAGGAGTGTCGTAGTAGACGGCGGTCATCTCAAATGGCGCACCGGGTTCCCAGGAACCAATTACCGCGCTGCCCTGCAGATCGGGAAACTCGAACTCGGCAGGCACCCGCAGCTTGCGTTCAATTTCGCGGTGGACTTGCGCCGGTGTCACGAAGTACCCCGGTTGCCCGCGATAAGGGTCTCTTGGAAATCGAGGAGTAGGGCACCGTCGGCACTGTGAGTGCGGCGGGTCCATGAGCCATCAGCGTTTAAGTCCCACGCAGACGTGCCTGCATCGAAGGCTAGGTCGAATAGCTCGTTGATCTCGGTTAGATGCTGCGGGTCGCGCAACTGCACGAGTGCCTCCACCCGGCGATCAAGATTGCGGTGCATCATGTCGGCGGATCCGATCCAAAGCTCGGGTACTCCGCCATTTTCGAATCCGTAGCAACGTGAGTGCTCCAGGAATCGACCAAGGATGCTTATCACACGAATACTTTCACTAAGCCCCGGCACGCTAGGGCGCAGTGAGCAGATGCCGCGAACCCAGATTTCTACGGGCACTCCTGCGGCGGAAGCTCGGTAAAGAGCATCGACGACTCTCTCATCAACAAGTGCATTTACCTTGAACCGGATTCGTGCGGGCCGACCTTGTCCATGGTGCTCGATCTCGCGGTCGATCTTTTCTAGTAACCCTGAGCGCACCGAGTGCGGGGCTACGAGCAATCGGTCGTACTCGGTGTTCATTGAGTAGCCGGACAGGACATTGAAAAGATTAGCAACGTCATCACCGACTGACGTACTGCAGGTGAGCAGGCCAAAATCCTCATACAGACGGGCGGTCTTGGGGTGATAGTTCCCGGTGCCGATATGGCAATAGCGGCGGAGTTGATCACCGTCATTACGCACGACCATTGACAACTTGCTGTGGGTTTTTAAGCCGACCAGCCCGTACACAACATGGACTCCGGCTTCTTCAAGTTTACGGCTCCAGGCGATGTTGTTCTCTTCATCAAAGCGTGCCTTGATTTCGACGATGGCAAGCACCTGCTTACCCTCTTGGGCTGCGGTGATGAGCGCATCAACAATTGGGGAATCACCGCTCGTGCGGTAAAGGGTCTGCTTGATTGCGAGCACATTGGGGTCAACCGCGGCCTGCTCAAGGAATAATTGAACGCTAGTTGAGAATGAGTCATAAGGGTGGTGCAGCAAAATATCGCGTTCACGAATACAGGCGAGGACATCAGGCGCTGATGCCGACTCGACACCGGCAAGTTGCCGTGAGGTCTTTGAGACAAACTTTCGAAGCTTTAGGTCGTCACGATCCAATGCGTAAAAATCCCAGAGGCCGGTCAGGTCAAGTGGTCCGGGTATCCGAAAGACCTCGTGCTCGTTCACGTCGAGTTCGCTCATGAGCAATTCGAGTACGTGCGGGTCGATTGATTGTTCGACCTCAAGGCGCACCGGTGGGCCGAAGCGGCGCCGCATGAGTTCGCGTTCCAATGCCAGCAGGAGGTTCTCGGCGTCATCCTCCTCGACTTCCACATCCTCGTTGCGGGTTACTCGAAATGAGTGATTCTGCAGAATCTGCATGCCCGGGAATAGATCGTCGAGGTGCGCACCGATTACATCTTCAAGTGGCACAAAGCGCTGCGGTGCCACTTTAACGAATCGGGGCAACGATGGGGGCACTTTGACGCGGGCGAACAACTCGGTGCCACTGACTGGATTGCGCACCACAACGGCGAGATTGAGTGATAGCCCGCTGATATAAGGAAATGGGTGTGACGGGTCCACCGCAAGTGGAGTAAGCACCGGGAACACCTGCGAATCGAAGAATCGATCCATATCGGCGCGTTCATTCTGAGTGAGGTCTTGCCAACGCAGTAATTCGATCCCGGCCTCCAGCAGCCCGGGAATGACGTCGACGTGGAAAACCTGAGCCTGCTCACGCTGCATCGCGTGGGCGCGCTCCCAGATGTTTTCGAGAACCTCGCGAGGTGTGTTGCCGTTCGCGGCTCGAACCGCGATACCGGTGGCGATGCGGCGTTTGAGCCCGGCAACTCTAACCATGAAGAACTCGTCTAGATTGCTGGCGAAAATTGCGAGGAATTTGGCGCGCTCTAGAACCGGCAGGCGGTCGTCCTCGGCTAATTCAAGGACCCGCTGGTTGAATGCCAACCAAGATAATTCGCGATCGAGGAAGCGGTCTACGCTGGAAATCGGTTCCGGGCTCGCGGCATTTGGTGAGTTCTCGGGGTTCTCCTGGTTGCCTGTCATGGGCTGATGCTCCCATAGTTTGGTTAACAACTAATGGCGAGCATCCTGCGAATAGAGAACATCGGTGTCCCAGCGCGCAAAACCCAAGCCGGTATAGAGGGCGATGGCAGGACCATTGGTCGCGTCGACGTACAGCATTGCCTGACCGAGGCTGAGGTTTCTAAGGTATTGCAGCCCAACGATGGTGAGCGCCCGGCCGAGGCCGGCCCCCTGCCAGGCCGGATCTACGCCGACCACGTAAACCTCACCGATCTCCTCGTGCGCATGCGGTGCATGGCCGGATGCCCCATGAACTTTGGTCCAGTGAAATCCGGCGATGTCGCCGGTGGCTGTTGCAATAGCCAAGATGAAGCCGTCGGTCGAAAACCAGGGCTCCTGCATCCGTCGCTGGAGGTCAGGCAGCTGCCACCCGCCCTGCTCGGGGTGGTCGGCAAAGGCGCGGTGATTGACTGCGAGCCACGATTCCATATCCAGTTTGGGATTGAAACTTCGCAGGGTGATACCGGCAGGCAAATTGGGTTGGCTAAGTGGCGCTCGCAGGGATCGACGCATCTGCCAGAGTACTCGACTGTCAATGAAATTCATGGAGCGTGCTAGTGCAATCGCTGCTGCTTGCTCACCATGTGCCCACAGCCGAAGTGGCTGGTCTGGTATTTCGTCGAGCATTGACTGCACGAGAGTGTGCCCGATCCCGTTGCGCCGATACTGTGGATGAACCGCAAGTTCGGCGCTCGGGCCGGCGACTTTGTCAGTAGCGTCCAGGTGCGCATAACCGACGAGGATGCCATCGCTACGCATCAGGAAATGTTGGTCATGTAGGTCGCCACCGTGACGCACGTGAAGCCAGACGTGCTCTGACAGCGGATGCAGGCCATCGGCATGCGTAACGCGCTCTACTAGGTTTGAGACTTCCACGGTCTCATCGTCACTTAGATGTGAGGTGACTTCCAGGTCGGGCACGGGATTACGCGCTCGATGAGCGGGCAACAGCCGAGGAGTCCAAAGTGGCAAGGGTGGAGTCGTCGGTGCGCTGGGGCACAAATCGGTATCCGACATTTCGCACGGTACCAATCAGTGCTTCGTCCTCCACGCCAAGCTTTGCTCTAAGGCGGCGGACGTGAACGTCAACAGTCCGCGTACCTCCAAAGTAGTCGTAACCCCAAACCTCTTGCAGGAGAAGCGCTCTCGTGAAGACGCGACCAGCGTGTTGAGCGAGGTACTTTAAGAGTTCAAACTCCTTAAAGGTGAGATCCAAAGTGCGACCGCGAAGCTTTGCGGTATAGGTGGCCTCATCAATCATCAACTCGCCACTACGGATCTCCTCGGGCTCACCCGCAGGTGCGCCCTTGATTTCATGCACGCGCGATACCGCCAGGCGAAGGCGCGCCTCAAGTTCAGCGGGTGAGGTGGTGTCAACGAGGACTTCGTCCATGCCCCAATCCCATTGAATAGCCGAGAGGCCACCTTCGGTGGTAACCAAGAGCACTGGCACATCAACCCCGGTTTGGCGGATCAGCCGGGTGAGGCCGCGTACCGCTGGCAGATCGCGTCGACCATCAACGATCAAGGCGTCACAGTCGGGTGCCGAAAGCAAGGCGGTGGGCTCGGCTGGCAGGGTTCGCACATGGTGGGCCAGCAGGCTGAGGGCGGGAAGCACCTCAAAAGAAGGCTCCATAGCTCGGGTTAACAGGACCAAGCGCATGCGCCCACTCTACCGTCCGGAAGACTAGGCGGATGTTCGCGGACCAGCAGGTGACTTTGATGACCGCTGATGGGCTGCGTATCAGTGCGTCCCATACGGCGGGGCCGAGCCCCGGCGCTCAACTCGCCTTCGTGGTAGTGCACGGTTTCACCGGTGGTTGGCGGCAGGAGCGGATCCAGAAAGTCATTGCCGGGCTGCGGGATTTCGGCGGGGTAGTTGCGCTCGATTTGCGCGGGCACGGGCGATCCGGCGGCAAGTCCACGCTGGGGATGGATGAAGTACATGACGTCGCAGCCGCGGTCACCTGGGCCCGGGGTCTTGGCTACCAGCAAGTCGCATCAGTGGGTTTTTCGATGGGCGGATCGGTGGTGGTGCGCGAAGCCGCACTGCAACGCCAAACGACGGCACAGGTAGATGCGGTAGTCAGTGTTAGCGGCACCGCGTTTTGGTACTACCGGGGCACGCCGGTTATGCGCCTTGTGCATCGCCTTGTCGAGACACCTGCCGGCCGAGCTGCGATGCGAACTCGTGGGGTGCGGATCGGTTCGGACCCGTGGCCAACTCCACCGCCGATCCCTCCCGTAGAAGCGGCTGCCGAGTTGGGCGGGATCCCGTTGTTGGTTGTGCACGGCACCGTCGATCGCTATTTTCCGGTTGAGCATGCGCACGCGCTGTATCGCGCAGCGATCGATGGCGGAAGTGTGCAATCCGAGGAGTGGATAATTGGGGGCTTCGGTCACGCGGAGTCGGCAATCGATCGCCAAACCATCGAGGACATCGGGCGATGGGCGGCCAAGCGATGTGAAGGCGACCCACGCACGATTCCAGGTGATTGCCAATGACTGGCATTTTCATGGTGCTTGCGATAGTGATTCTGGCTACCGCATTTGGGCTCTGGCACCGCTCGAATAGCGGACGGATGAAAACGGTCGAGCATCGCAGTGCCGGGACCACAGAACATGGTGTTGCGATCCTTGATGCGCAGACCATCGGTGGGGACCTTGGTGCCCGTGCCACCCTCGTGCAGTTTTCGTCAGCTTTTTGCCAGCCCTGCCGCGCCACTCGACAAATCCTGATCGAGGTAAGTGGCATGGTCGACGGAGTTGCGCACGTTGATATCGATGCCGAAGCCAATCTGGATCTGGTGCGCGCACTCGATATCAGGCGCACGCCAACGGTGCTGGTTCTAGATGAGGAGGGGCGCATACGACGCCGAGCAAGTGGCTTGCCAAGAAAGGTCGATGTGATCGCGGCCTTGGGCCAACTCGACTAGCCTGCAAAATCCTTGCAAGTAGCCAGCAGACTTAAGTACTGAAGGCCACCTATGGGCTACTGAACGGCAACCTACCTTTGCCACATGACAACCACAACCGAAGTTTGCACGCGCGCGCGTATTGACCCTCGGGGGCCTAGGTTCGGAGGTGCCATCACCACCGTGGTGCTTGCCATCGCGCTGATCACCATGGGTACCCCGGTTGGCTCGGCACTCCTCGCGTGGCAGGTGATCATCTTTGCTCTAGGCGCCTTTGTGGGGTTATGGGCCCAGCCCTATGGCTGGGTTTTCCGGACCTTCGTCTCACCTCGGCTCTCGGCACCGGTCGAGCTGGAGGCGGCGGCCCCACCGCGATTTGCGCAATTAGTTGGGTTTTGTTTTGTTGCATTCGCATTGGCGGCCATTCTTCTCGGGAGTACTTTGATTGCCACCGTCGCGGTTGCTATTGCGCTGGCGGCGGCCTTCCTCAATGCGGCATTCAACTTCTGCTTGGGCTGTGAAGTGTTTGTACTAGCTAAGCGCCTGTCATCTGCCGGCTGACTTAGTAGGTGAGGGCCTGGACCCCGGGCTGAATTGCTTCCTCGACGAACACCGCGGCGCCGGCGATGCGGATTCCAGGAATCACGTCGGCGGCCTCAATGCCACGTCGCTGGGCGCACTGGGTGCAAACGGTGACGGTACCGGCAGCCAAAATGCCGGTAAGCAGATCCGATAGCGGCGCTGCATGTGCTAGGACGAAATCGTCTGCGCGCCCTGGTAAGGCGAACCAAGCTGCCTCACCGGTTAGCCAAAGCCCAACCCCGACACCGGAGGCGGCGGCCATCGCGGCAACGGTGAAGCCCTGTGAGCAGCGCTCAGGTGCATCAGCGCCGACCATCACTTTGACCAGTAAGCGACGGGATTCAGATCCACTCATAGGGAGTAGGCTGCCGTATGTGTTCGATGCATTGATAGCCACCCTCCTAATCGGCGCCACTTTGCTGCTTTCCGGCGGCTGCCTTTATCTGGTTTACCGATTGCTAGATGCACCAATGACAGGCGGTGAGTGAGTCATGGCCGCTACCGCGGTCGGGGTTCTCCCTAAGGAGTTGCTACCGCTTTCTTGGTTGGTCGGCCATTGGGTTGGCGTTGGCACCGGGCAGTATCCAACGATTGCGGATTTCCGATTCGGGCAAGAAGTTTCATTCGCCTGCGACGGGCGACCATTTATTTCCTACTGGTCACGTAGTTGGTTACTCGACGATGACGGCAACCGCGTTCGTCCGCTCGGTACTGAAACTGGATTCTGGCGCCCACGCCCGGATAATCGGCTCGAAATGCAACTCGCCCATCCGACCGGCTACGCCGAAGTTTGGTACGGGCAAATTGAGGTGACCGGGATCGAGGATGCAGTTATCACCGGCGCCCGTGCGGAACTCCGCACGGATGTCGTTGCCCGCACGCAGAGCGCCAAGGAGTACACCGATGGCCACCGGCTCTATGGCTTAGTCGAAGACAGACTGCTTTGGACTTTCGACATGGCTGCAATGGGTCAGCAGATGACCAATCACCTCGCGGCTACCCTTACCCGTATCGCTGAGGGAGACGAAAGTGGCGAGTGAGGATTGGGATAGGCGCCTGCACGAGCACGGTTTTCGCATAACCCCACAGCGCCAGCTGGTGCTTGAGGCTGTCGAGCGGTTGCAACACGGAACCCCGGAGACCATTTTGGTCGAAGTGCAGCGCACCGCTACGGGCGTGAACCTCTCCACGGTCTACCGCACCCTTGAGGTTCTGGAAAGTGTCGGCCTCGTCACCCATGCCCATATCGGGCACGGGGCCCCGACCTATCATGCGGTCGATGAAGAACTCCACATCCATCTGGTCTGTGACCGTTGTTCCTCGGTCGTGAGTGTCCCGGCTGGCGTGGCGGCTACTTTTGTTGATCGCCTGCGCGCGGACCAAGGGTTCACGACTGATATCTCGCATATGGCCATCCACGGGCATTGCTCGAAATGCGAGGGCAAGTCGGGCGAGGATTTAAGGGAAGACGAATTGTGACGTCGTTGGACTTGCCGCTTGCGGTGGCCGGGCCAGCCGGATTCGTTGACGAGTCAATCGCGTGGCATTTTGGGGATCCGCACCGCGAACAGCGGTTTCTAGCCGACGGCATGAGCGTCGTGGATATTTCTAATCGTGGGGTGGTAACAGTTACCGGCCCCGACCGGCTCACATGGATGCATACGCTGACAACCCAGCACCTACAGAACCTGCAGCCGAGTGAGTCCGCCTTGGTATTGATTCTGAGCCCGCACGGGCACGTGGAACATGAGCTTCATCTAGTTGACGACGGTGAAACCACCTGGCTCATTGTTGAGCCAGGCACGGCCGATACCTTGGAAAAGTACCTGGTGTCGATGCAGTTCATGTTGCGCGTGACAATTTCCAATGTCACTTCGAGGTTCGCGGTGGTTTGGGAGCCGATCGCATCGATTGATGCAAACCACCCGACTTGGTTGGTCCCCGAGCCTTTTGCGAGCAGCGGATTTCGTGGACGCGAGGTGATACTGCCGCGAGAGGAACTACCCGCGCGACTTACGGGCGCGCCCGAGCGCAGCGGCAGCTGGGCTCTCGAAGCGCTAAGGGTTGCGGCCTCGATGCCGCGGCTTGGGTTTGAAACCGACCACAAGACCTTGCCGCATGAGGTGGGCTGGATCGGCTCGGCGGTCCACCTGCAAAAGGGGTGCTACCGCGGTCAGGAGACCGTGGCCCGCGTGCAGAACTTGGGTAAGCCGCCCAGGCGACTGGTGCTATTGCATCTAGATGGCGCACCGGAGATCCTCCCCGGCCATGGTGCTCGGGTATTTGCGGGCGATGACGAGGTGGGCTGGGTAGGTTCGGCGGCCCGCCACTACGAACTCGGCCCGATCGCGACGGCCATTATCAAACGCAAGGTGCCCTTTGATGCTGTGCTGACTGTTAGAACGGATGAGGGCGATGTGGCAGCGGCCCAGGAAAATACTTTGACGATTTAGGTTTAGATCTGAGCCAGTTGGGAATAACCAGGCCATGACCTCAATTGAGCAACCCCGAATTCATCGAAAAACCGCTATTTCACTCGTTTTGGGCCTGATTCTCACGGCCTTGGCCGCGGGGGTTGGGGTTGTTAACGCTCCGAACGCTATTGCCGCGGCCGGCTTGCCGGCACTGCCGCTGTCAACGAGTGGAAGCAAGATCATCGATGCCACGGGAGCCACCGTCACCTTGCAGGGTGTCAACTGGTTTGGCTTCGAGACCGCCAACCATGCTCCCCACGGCTTATGGAGTCGCGACTACAAGGAGATGCTGGCGCAGATCAAAGCCCAGGGCTTCAACACCGTGCGGCTGCCCTTCTCGCTGCAGGCGATGGATGCATCGACAACCAGTGGCATCGATTACGCAAATGGTCTAAATGCAGCGTTGGCCGGCAAGACCCCACAGCAGGTGATGGACGTAATCATTGACGAGGCCGCAAGGCAAGGGTTGATGATCATCCTTGATAACCACTCGCAGGCAGATGATGGTTTCATGTACGACCTTTGGTATGGGCAAAACGGTTACACCGAAGCGAATTGGCTTGGTACCTGGCAGGCGCTCGCTAAGCGGTATTCGGATAGACCCAATGTCATCGGGGCTGACTTGAAGAACGAGCCGCACGGTTCGGCCACTTGGGGTACCGGCTTAGCGACTGACTGGCGTCGTGCCGCGGAACTCGCCGGCAATGCTGTGCTTGCACAGAATCCGAACATGCTTATCCTCGTCGAGGGTATCGAGGGTCAAGTTGCCGGCGGGCAAAAACTTGATCGGCATTGGTGGGGCGGAAACCTCGAGGGGGCACGCGCTAACCCGGTGCGCCTTTCCAAGTCGAATAAACTCGTGTACTCACCACATGAATACGGACCAGGTGTCTTTGCCCAGCCGTGGTTTTCGGGTTCGAATCAAGCGTCGATTTTGGCGGACCGTTGGGAAAAGGGCTTTGGCTATCTCGTTGACGCTGGCACGGCGCCGGTCCTCATCGGGGAGTTCGGTGCCAAGAATGTCGGCCTTGATACGAAAGAAGGTCGGTGGATTAGGCAGTTTGCTGACTACCTGGGCCGAAAGAGCATCAGTTGGACATTTTGGTCGTGGAATCCCAACTCGGGAGATACCGGTGGTGTGCTCCTAGACGACTGGCGGACCATCAACCTTGCCAAGATGGCGTTGCTGCGCTCGCTGATGAACAAGGAGGCAATTGCATTTGCCGGTACCGTTGCGCCGCTGCCAACGCCAACGCCGACGCCGACGCTGGCAGTAGATCCGGCACCCACCACCGGGCCGGCGAATCCGGGGATCACCAGCGGCGTCATTACCGCAAAGATCGTCACTGACTCTTCGTGGCCGGGTGGTTGGTGCGGAAAGCTGGGCGTGCAAAACGGTACTAGCAACAAGATCATCATCGATAAAATCGAATTTGATCTTGCGATCGGTGGCGCCGTTTCTACCACGTGGAACGGCACCTTTACTCGGGTCGGTAATCACGTCTTGGTGACGCCACCGAGTTGGGCCGGTGCCGCTGCCGGCTCCTCCTTCACCGATACCGGGTTATGTGTCACCGGTGCAGCTCCGGCGGCGGTCATGGCCACTACACGAATTGTCGGCGCCAGCACGCCAACTCCAAGTGTTAGCCCGTCGGTTACCCCGTTGGTTACCCGACACTGCCGCCTGCTGCCCAACTCCTCACCGTCACGATGTTGAAGGACTCAACTTGGGATGGCAACTTGGTGCGGTCCGGAACTGCTGTGACGGTAACCCCGGCACCCTGGGCGGCGCAATTAGCACCGGGACGCAGTGTCACCTCATTTGGTTTCTGTGCATCAAGTGCCAGCAACCTAAATGGAGCGGCCGAGCCAGCCGGAGTCACGGCGCGTTAAGTCCTTACCTACTGGTGCAGCGTCGCTGGTCAAGGGTTCGGTTAGCCGTCTACTTCGACGGTGATAGTCACCGGACCGTCATTGACCAGCGACACTTGCATGTCGGCACCAAATCGACCGGTTGCCACTTCGACCCCGCGCGCACGCAAGGAGAGAACGACGGCGTCAACTAGTGGTTCTGCCACCGGCCCGGGCGCAGCTTGGTCCCAGGTCGGCCGGCGGCCTTTTTTCGTCTCCGCGTACAAAGTGAATTGGCTGATGACCAGCACCGGGAGCCTAAGTTCAGCCGCGGAGAGCTCGCGGCTGGCGTCATCGGGAATTTCCACGCCAACCACCTTGGCGTGATCGCGCGAAAACAGCCGCATGTCGTAGACCTTGTTTGCAAGTGCCGCTGCCGCCAGCACCGTGTCGGTATGGGTAACACCGACGAAGACCACGAGCCCGGGACCGCTGAATTGGCCCACGACCTCGCCATCAACGCTGACTTTGGCACCTGCTGCACGTTGCACGACTGCCCTCATGGAGCCAAGCGTGCCATGATTCGCGAGTGGCCTCACACCCGACCGATGCAGTGGTACTCGCGAAGGTATCCCGTAGTGGGTTTGTCGAGGGCGTGCACAGTGGCCATGCCGTGATCGTGAGCCCGCACGGCGACGTCGTCGAATCCTGGGGGGATCCAAATCGAGTTATCTTCCCGCGTTCATCGAATAAGCCGGCGCAGGCAACGGCACTGGTCAACCTCGGGTTAGATCTACCGCCGCACCTGCTCGCCCTTGCCGCAGCCTCGCACAGTGGTGAACAGATTCATCTTGACGCAGTACGCGAAATCTTGGGGGGAGCCGGGCTCACCGAAGCGGATTTGCAGACTCCACCTGATTTCCCACTCGACGAGGTAGAGCGGGATTCCTGGATCGTGGCTGGCCGAGAAGCCGTGCCAATTGCGATGAACTGTTCAGGTAAGCACGCATCCATGTTGGCGACTTGTGTAATTAATGGTTGGCAGATCAAGAACTATCGTGACCCTTCGCACCCATTGCAACTTGAAATCGTCCGCGAGGTCGAGCGGTGCGCGGGCGAGCCGATCAGGGCGATCGGGGTAGATGGCTGTGGTGCGCCGGTGCTGGCAATCTCACTAGCCGGGCTGGCTCGGTCGGTCTCCCGGCTGGTCCAAGGTGATGAGCAATCATCTGGTCGTCGGGTGGTGGACGCGATGCGGGCTTGGCCCCAGCAGGTAGGTGGCTCGCGCCGTGACGTCACCGAGTTCATGCGCGCGGTACCGGGCCTGGTCGCGAAGGATGGCGCCGAAGGTGTTTATGTGGGCGCTTTCCCTGATGGCCGCGCCTTTGCGGTCAAGATGGAAGACGGTGCCGATCGCGGGCGCACGGTGACGGTGGCTGCCCTGCTGACGCGCATGGGTGCAGATCCCCGGCCCCTGGGGCCCCTGGCCACCGTGCCATTGCTGGGGGGCGGGGTGCCGGTCGGGCGGGTAGCCAGCGTCTTGGCCGGGTGACATAGGTCACGCTAGCCACTGCTAGCACGTGCGTTTGCAATTGCAAGCACTCCCGGGGCATACTGGTCCCATGGCAAGAATCGACGTGAGCGGGCTCGGCGGGTTCATCCGCGAGCAGCGCGACCAGGCGCAGATGTCCGTGCGCCAATTGGCCAAGGCGGCGGAGGTCTCCAATCCGTACCTGAGTCAAGTCGAACGCGGCCTTCGTAAACCCAGTGCCGAGATCCTCGGCCGGATCGCTCAGGGTCTGCGGATTTCCGCGGAAACCTTGTACGTACGGGCGGGCATTCTGGCGGAGCGGGAGGGGGATGAGGTGGTCACCACGGCCATCGCCTCGGACGCCACGCTCACCGAACGGCAACGAGCGACACTGCTGCAAATTTACGCCGCATTTCAGTCTGAGAACCAGGCGCAGGCAACACCAAGAGAGGATGAGAAATCATGACAAGCAAGGTAACCACATCAACCAAGAAGGCCGCCGCGGCGGCGAAGGCCACCACTACCAAAGCAGCCGGCAGCGCCAAGGCCACCACGGCGAAGGCGGCGAGCACCGCTAAGGCGAGTTTGCCATTTGAGCTGCCTAAGTTCGAGCTGCCAAAGATCGACCTACCTAAAGTTCAGCTACCCAAAGTGGATCTGTTGAATCTCAATGTCGGTGACATGGTCACCGGCGCACGCACGCGGGTGGAAACCAGAGCCACGGATGTGCGCAACTCGGTAAATCACGGCGTGACTTTGCTTCGTGAGGTAGTTGGTCTCTAACGCAGTTCGTTTACGCGTCTAAGGCGATTCGATTTCGTTAACGGCGGGCCCGTGCCAATAGGTGCGGGCCCGTTCGCGTGTTACCAACCGCCCTCGGCGCGCCGGTTGTAGCGCACCTCGGTATCGCCTAGGTCAAATACGAGCAGCTTTTGCTCGGTGAAGCGCTCGAGGAACCATTGCGAGAGTTTGCGGCCCAAGCCACTGTTACCGGTGCCACCAAATGGTGCGAGCTGGTCCCAGTAGTTGCTTGTCTCGTTAATGTTCACGGTGCCGTACTGGGTAACCTCTGCGCCCAGGGCACGTGCGCCCTCGACGTGATTGACCACGCAAGCGAGCGTGGCGGAGCCTCGCAGCGGCCCCATGTCGGTGTCATCTAGGCCGGGGTCGCCGATGCGTAGTTGCGCGACCCGCGCCTTTAGCTTCGAAACGAACTCAGCGTGGATATCGGCGTGCACCAGGAGCCGCTCACCCGAGGTGCAAACCTGCCCGGCGTAGTAGAAGCGGGCGTTTATCGCGCCCGCTACGGCCGCATCGATATCGGCATCGGCAAGGACAGTGGCCGGGCCATCACCGCCGAGTTCCAGCAGGCGTGGGCGAAGCGCGGCCTTCTCCGCGATGCGCAGACCGGCGGCGGTGGAGCCGGTTAAGAAGATCCCGTCAACGTCGCCATGCTCCACGATCGCAGCGCCGATATCACCCATGCCATGCACGACATTGAGAACACCCGGGGGTAGCCCGGCCTCGGAGCAGATCTCGGCGATTATGTTGCAACAGATGGGGGAGAACTCGGACGGCTTCCAGACGGCAGTATTTCCGGACGCGATGATGTGGGCGAGGGCAATTGACGCGATGTCGGTGGGGAAGTTGTAGGGGGTGATGACGCCAACGACGCCTAGCGGGCGATGCGTCAGTACGAGCCGCTTGTTGTTCGTCTGCTCCTGAGTGGATGGGAAAGACAGTCCGCGGTGCCGCAGCACCTCCTCGGCGCGGGTTGCGAAAAGACCGTGGATTCGGCACATGATCTGCACCCGCTCGATCAGCGGGGTGGCGGTCCAACCGGGCTGCGCTGCCCGGGCGGCCTTGACTGCTCGGTCAACGTCGGCGGCCTCACAGCGTGCCACGTCGGCGATGAGCGCACCGGACTGCGGGGAGTGCACCGCCAAGGTGCCGCTGGATCCTACGACCCATGAGCCGTTGATGAGTGCCTTCGTCGGCAGCGTCTGTGCCTCACCCTCGTCGAGAAGCCATTTGGCTGACCGGAATTCGCTTTAGAGAGTAGCCGATGAACCGCGCGAAAGGGTCACGCAGGAACAGATCGAGTGGGGCCGAGTGGCATCGGGACGAGAATTACGCGGCCGGGTCAACCCAGCGCAGTTCTTTAAACCTGACGAAGCCCCGATCAAATGAGACCCACGTCGCGTTGATTTCCATTGCTGCCGCAGCGAGCCAGACGTCGGTGACGTCATGGGCACGCGGTCGATTGCGGTCGAGCAGATCACGGAAAATAGGCCAGTGCCCCGGCCCCGGGTTGATGATCTGCACGAACGGTGACCGGGTGAGTGCGTCGACCACACCGAGCGCTGAGGTGAGATCAAGTGGCTCCTTGAGTACCTGGCGGCTGGTTACCACCCGGATGAACCCGGAGATCACGGTAGAGAAGAGACCAAGTCCCTCTGGCGCTCTGCGCAGAACTTCAAGTGCGTCCCTGGCCGTAGCGTGGTTTGGCGAGGTCGAAATAACTGAATCAAGGAGTACGTTCACATCAACGCAATGCATGGAAGGGCCCGCTCATGTCAGTGCTCGTCAGTGCTCATCGAGAAGCTCGCTGAGTGCGGCGTTACTGTCGAGGTCAATCCCGGGCTGCAGGCCCCCGCCGCTGAAGAGCGGCAACGGTGGCAGTTCGCGGTCAGCACCATCATGGGCTTGCCTTCGCCGCGCGAGCAGCAGGCCGATCGCATCCTCGATCACCGAGCCAACCGAGCAGCCCTGATCAGCAGCAACCTGCCGAATCTCGCGGTAGATGTCATCGCGCAGGGTCAAGGTTGTTCGCACATTTGCATCTTAGCATCACTTGATAGCATCAAGATGCAAGCAGCGGGTTTGTGGTTAGTCTCGGGCAGGGTTGGTTGGCTCAAAAATGTACCAACTGCCTCGGTTCGCCCAGGCGAATTTGCTATCCAACCGAACCGCTATAGCGTTCAGCCCATGTTTGGGGCCGTGCAAGACCTCGTAATGCTGGCGCTATGGGTGGTGACCCTTGGGGTCAAGGCATTTGCCTTTATCGACTGCGTGCGGCGTCGCCCTGACGCCTTCCCCGCGGTCGGCCGCCAGACCAAAGTGCTGTGGCTGATCCTCACCGGTCTGGCCGCACTTACCGGCGTATTGCCACAATTGACACTATCGATCTTTGGCATCGCGGGAATCGTCATCGCCTTGATTTATCTTTTCGACATTCGCCCGCGCATCATCGACATCACCCGTCGCTAGTTTGCGATGACCGCTATTGGGGTATCACGAGGCGACCTCACGAAGACCAGCTGCGATGTATTGGTTAACGCGGCGAACTCTGGGCTACTAGGTGGTGGTGGCGTTGATGGGGCAGGCCCGATGCACTGGGAGCATGTCGGCGGCGGCGCCGACCTGTTAGCGGATTGCCACCGAAATGCGCTAGCGATCGCTGATCAACTTGGTGCGACATCGATCGCTTTTCCGGCCATCTCCTGCGGGGTATATGGCTGGTCGGCAACCGACGCAGCACCGATTGCCCTAACTGCGGTCCGCGAGTACTTTGACGCCCACCCGCAATCCCAGATCAGCAAGGTGCAGTTCGTTCTCTTCAATGATGAAGCACTCGAAGCCTTCGAGGCGGCTCTACTTCTTGCCCTGGGCCGCCACCGCAGCAGCGGCAGCAATAGCGGCTTCGGGGTCTAGGTACTCACCACCTGGCACGATTGGGCTCAGGTTCTCGTCAAGCCGATAAACGAGCGGGATGCCGGTCGGGATATTCAGAGCCGCGATGTCATGATCTGAAATCCCGTCAAGGCATTTCACCATGGCGCGCAGTGAGTTACCGTGCGCTGCGACCAGCACCGTCATGCCGGCGCGCAGATGCTCAGCGACAATGACGTCCTGCCAATAAGGCATCAATCGATCTACCACATCGGCCAGGCATTCGGTTGCCGGTAGTGCTTCGGGAGGTAGGGCGGCGTAACGCGCGTCACCGGTCTGCGCCCACTTGTCGCCAGCATCAATTGGCGGTGGCGGGATGTCATAGGAGCGGCGCCAAAGCATGAACTGCTCTTCACCGTACTGCTTGAGGGTCTCCTTCTTACTCTTACCCTGCAGCGCACCGTAGTGACGTTCGTTCAAGCGCCAATTTCGAACGACCGGAATCCAAAGTCGGTCGCAGGCGGCCAGGGCCAGTTGCGAAGTCTTAATTGCTCGCTGTAGGACCGAGGTGTGAACGACGTCAGGGAGGATCCCGGCCGCCGCTAATAGCTCGCCACCGCGTGTTGCCTCGGCCCGACCTTTATCGGTTAGATCGACATCAACCCAACCGGTGAAAAGGTCCTGCGCATTCCAGACGCTTTCGCCGTGGCGAAGCAAGATCAAGGTGTACGGCGCATTGGTCGCACTTGCAGTGGTCGCAGGTGAAGTGCTCATAGGTACATCCTGCCCGATGCCTAGTTGGGGTCGCTCGCCTGTTCGACTTCGGCCAAGTGGGCGAACGCGGCTAAATTGGCCGTTGACTCGCCACGGGAGGTGCGCCAGGCCCACTCCCGCTTAATTGCCGAGGCGAAACCGAGCTCGAGAATCGTGTTGAAGGCCCCGTCTGAGTACTCCAAGACGGATCCAAAAACCCGGTCGAGTTCATCGGGCGTGATCGAGTCGAGTCGGAGTCGGCCGGTTAGGTAGATGTCACCTAGGTGGTCAATGGCGAATGCGACCGCATACATCCGTCTATTGCGCTCGAGTAACCAACGATAGACGGCCTCATGGTTCTCATCAGGGTTGCGCGAAACAAATGCATTTATAGTGAGCGCGTGCGTGCCGAGCGTGATGGACATATTGGTCTGAAGCTTGTGCTCACCAGGCAACGTGACCACGAAAGTTACGTCACTAGCCTGTTCATAAGGCAAGTCAGACGCGGACAAGTATTCTACGAGCACTGCAGCAGCGCTTTGCTGGGTCATGATCGGCGCCTCGTCAACTTCGGGGCCCTCAAGGCGTAGCAACGAGTTTGGTGGTTGAGGTTCGGTTTGCCATTGCTGCGCGATAGGACGCCATCAGACCAGCGGTGGTTGCGCTCCAGCCGAAGGTTGCGGCGTGCATTCGAGCACCTGCTGAAAGCTCGTGCAAGCGATCGGGGTTATTGATTAGTGCGCCAATGGCATGTGAGTAGTCAAGTGAATCATGGCTGCCGATCAGTACCCCGCTGACGCCGTCGGCAACGGCGGTGCGAAGTCCGCCGACACTTGATGCTACGACAGGCGTGGCGCACGCCTGGGCTTCGACAGCAACCAAGCCGAATGATTCGGAGTACGAAGGAACGACGGCTAGGTCGGCAGCCCGGTACCAGTCGGCGAGGGTCTGCCGGTCACCGGGCGGCTCGAAGCGAACCAAGTTGGTAAGTCCTAGTTGCGCAACAAGGTCGGTGAGGGCGGTCGGCTGATCCAAGCCACTGCCCGATGGACCACCGCAAATGGTGAGCACCAGGCGATCGCGAAGGGTCGGGTCCGACTGCACGAGGTGGGCAGCGGCTTTGATGAGGACGTCGGGAGCCTTGAGCGGTTGGATACGCCCGACGAACAGGAGCACTACTTGCTCTGGCCGCAGCCCGAATCGAGCTCGCGCTTTCGATTTGTCACCGGGGGCGAAGACATTTAGATCGACGCCGGGGTGGACGACATCAATTCGCTGCGGATCCGCGTCGTACAGGTTAATCAGCTGATCGGCCTCATCGCTGGTATTGGCCACCAAGCGATCTGCTGCCGCAATCACCTGCTCCTCGCCGATGACCCGCATCGCGGGCTCCGGCGTATCGCCTGCAGCCAATTCCGCATTCTTAACTTTTGCCATCGTGTGCATGGAATGCACGAGTGGCACCTGCCACCGGTCAGCTGCCAACCAACCAACTTGCCCCGACAGCCAGTAGTGCGAGTGGATTAAATCGAACCATCCTTCCGGGTGGGCTGCTTCAACTCGCATGACGCCGGCAGAGACGGCGCATAACTGGGCTGGAAGATCCTGCTTGAGCAGGCCCTCGTATGGTCCCGCAGTGATATGACGCACCTTGACTCCGGGCATGAAGTCAATTACCGGCGCCAAGTTGGACGCGGTGGCTCGGGTGAATATTTCCACCTCGATCCCGCTCTCCGCCAATCTGCGTGCGGTCTCAACAACATAGACGTTCATTCCGCCCGCATCACCGGTGCCGGGCTGATCAAGTGGTGAGGTGTGAATGGAGAGCACCGCGATGCGACGTGGTGCTGGCTTGCGTCGCTGCATTTGTGCTAACTCCCTCCGAAACTGGGTGACATTTCAGTTGCTAGGTGATTTCGACTGCTACGTATGGTTCGCCCGTAACCACATTTATCACCCGCCGAGTTACCGAAACAGCATGATCGGCGTAGCGCTCGTAATACCTCGACAATAAGGTCACGTCAATCGCTGCTTCAACCCCATGTTTCCACGTAGGTGAAAGCACGATGGTGAAAAGTTCGCGGTGCAGATTATCCATTTCAGCGTCATGATGTGCGATATCGGTGGCGAGCGAGACATTTTTATTCGCGATCACTGAACCGGTTTTAGAGACTATGGCTTCGGCGACACCTCCCATGATTGCGAAGGTGGCACGAAGCTCCTGTGGTACCGAAGGCTTCGGGTAGCGCATCCGAGCCTGCTTGGCGATGTGCTCCGCAAGGTCGCCCATGCGTTCAAGTGAAGTTGCAATACGCAGGGCGCCAATTATCAAGCGCAGATCTGCTTCGGTTGGATGCCCCAACGCGATAATATCGAAGCAGCGCTCCTCAACCGAACTACACAGGGTATCGATGCGAGCGTCCGACTCGATCACCTTCTCGGCGATGGAAAGATCCGCATCGAGCAGTGACTGAGTTGCCTGATTCATGGCTGAGCCAACGAAGCGAGTAATTGCGACGAGGTCTGCGTTGACCTCATCAAGCTTGTCTTGATAGGAATCAGGCACCTTGACCTCACCTCACCCGCGGAAGGGCCCGCGCCGTCGGAAGCAAAGCGTACGCGGTACCCCATTTCATCGCAGTGTCGATGTACAGCAGGTGGTCAAAAGGTTAACAATTAGTGCTAAAAGTGAATCCTGCGGGAACCCCCCGGAGACCTACCGCTGCCGTATTCGTTTCCTAGGCACTTGCCGCCTATCCTTATCGGGTGGCAAGACAACGGGTGACTTCGACGGCGGGCCCCCCGCGCCTTGCTGCGGTCTCGCATCGGGATTCAAATGCGGGTGTGCCCGAGGAAATCATCCGGGTTCTCAATGTGTTGCCGTCGGCCTCGCTTGTGGTTGCCGCGGATGGCACGGTATTGCGGGCGAGCGCCCGAAGCATGGCCCTTGGGCTGGTGAGTCGGAATATGGTGACCATCCCTGACATTGCTCACCTCATTGAACGCGTAGCTGGGGACGGCGCGGCCCGAGAGCAGGAGATGCGAGTACGTCGGCCCCCGCTTGGGCGCGAGCTGCTGGAGTTGCGGGTCCGAGTTGCGGCTCTGGGTACTGGCGCCCTCCTGGCTCTTATTGATGACCTAGCCGAAGAGCGCAAGGTCGACGCGGTGCGCCGTGACTTCGTCGCGAATGTTAGCCACGAGCTCAAGACACCGGTTGGTGCCCTCGCATTGCTCGCTGAAGCCGTACTTTCCGCAAGTGATGACGCGGTGCAGGTGCGTCACTTCGCGGAACGTATGCAGATTGAAGCCGGCCGCTTAGGCAATTTGATCCAAGATGTAATTGACCTGTCGAGATTGCAAGGTGATGACCCCCTCACGCATGCACAGGTGATCAGCGTGGATGAGTTGGTAAATCGCGCGGTCGATGAAGTTCGAACCATAGCGATGAGCAGCGATATTGAGTTCATCGAATCTGTTGACAGTGGCGGCGCCGTCTATGGCGACCTGAGTCAAATTCAGACCGCTGTGCGTAATTTACTCGCGAATGCGATCGCGTATTCACCCGCATCGACAAGGGTCGCGGTTGACACGAAGATCAACGCTGGCTTGGTCGAGATTATCGTCAAGGATCAAGGGATCGGTATTCCGTCACATGAACTCGATCGAGTGTTTGAGCGTTTCTATCGAGTTGATCCAGCGAGATCGCGACTAACCGGTGGCACGGGCCTTGGGCTCGCAATCGTCAAACATGTATGCCAAAACCACGGTGGTGAATGCACGGTATGGTCTGAAGTTGGGGTTGGTTCGAGTTTTACGCTCCGCCTACCTGCGTATGTAGCACAAGGGCCCGGAACCACCGATGATGTCACATGGGATGCTGTGACAATCCACGAGCAAGAGGTGCTGTCTTGACCCGAATTTTGGTAGTTGAAGATGAGGAATCTTTCTCCGAAGCGCTTTCATTCATGCTTCGCAAAGAAGGCTATGAGGTGGAAGTGGCCGGTGACGGCAACAAGGCGCTCGAGGATTTCGAGAAGAACGGTGCGGATTTGATCCTGCTTGATCTGATGCTTCCTGGCGTCTCAGGTACCGAGGTCTGCCGGCAGGTACGCGCTAAGTCCCTTGTGCCGATCATCATGGTCACGGCTAAGGATGGTGAGGTTGACAAGGTCGTTGGGCTCGAACTGGGCGCCGACGACTATGTGACAAAGCCATTTTCCTCACGCGAACTACTAGCCAGAGTGCGCGCGGTGTTGCGTCGGCATGGTGATTTCGAGGAAATATTGCCGCTCGTAGTTGAAGCGGGCCCGGTGCGTTTGGATATTGACCGTCACATTGTCAGCGTTCGCGGTGAAGTAGTTTCGATGCCGCTAAAAGAGTTTGACTTACTCGAGGTTCTTGTTCGCAACAGTGGCCGGGTAGTCACCCGCTCACAACTGATCGATCGGGTCTGGGGTCACGACTACGTCGGCGACACCAAGACACTCGACGTGCATGTAAAGAGGCTGCGCGCCAAGATCGAAGAGGATCCGACTAAACCGGTGCACCTACTAACCGTTCGTGGTCTAGGCTACAAGCTGGACAACTAGCTAGTAGCAGGCAAAGTGGTTGGTTCGGGCGCAAGTCCGGCATAGATACCGGTAGGCGGAACGGTGAGCACGCTTAGCAGCACTATCCCGGCATCCCGAAACTGAATCTTCACGGGCACATAGGTGCTCACCGGCGCGGTAAATTCATATGAATTAATCCAATTTGAACTGTTGTAACCAAACGATACAGCGGCGCCAGCGGCAAGTTCACCGGCACCGGGTGTGACATAGACGGGTTTGTTGTCGATCTCAAGGCCGATTAGCGAATCCGGTGCATCGCCTTGGTTGACTAGGGTGGTGGTCAGGGTTGCGGTGCCAGCGGCGTCGGGTCCGAGCACCAAAGTGGCATTCTCGATGCGAATCTCCCCGATCTGCGCCTGGGTGCCGTTGCCAGAGTTCATCAGGCTCTGCTCGTAGGTATTCGCCCGAAACCCGCTGTAGCAGCCACTTAGTGTGGCGGTCAGCGCGACGGCGATGGTCGCTAGTGCAAGGGCGGGGCGGGTGGCGTGCGGCCGGCGCGTAATTGAGGTCACAGGCAGAGGGTAGCGGAGCAAAAGGCACCGTCGCGAGCGGATCCCGTCCACGCGGGCCGTCCATCGAAATCGGTCCGATCCAACCAGCTGTCTCCCGCCGGAAGTAACGAAAGGGGATCTTGACGTGGGCCTGGGAACCCATGACGATGATGGCGTGAATTGGAGTCGCGATTTGGAATTGGTCAATGTTGACTTGGGCCCGTACGGATCCGGCTTGCATAGGATCGTGATTCGCGATGGCGTCATTGACGTCGTTGAGCCATTAGCGGAGCGGGTTCGATCCGTTGAATCAGGTGGCGTTGATTTGATGGGCTGCACTGTATTGCCGGGCATAGATGACTCCCACCTGCACGCTTTCTATTTTGGCCGGGCCCTGATTTCGGTAGATTTTCAAAAGGCCGAGACGCTGGGTGACCTCAAAATTATTTTGCGCAGCGCGGGCGCTAATGAATCGGGCTGGATCCGCGGGAACGGCTGGGATGCCGGTCGAATCCAAGGTACCGGGCCCGGCGGGACGGTCTGCGCGGCCGACCTTGACGAAGTACAGCCGGACGTGCCGGTGTTCTTGACCGACATGACCGGGCACCAGGGCGTCGGAAACTCACTCGTGATGCGGCTCGCTGGGATCACAGAGCAGACAACTGATCCAGTGGGCGGGTCCTTCGTCCGTGATGAGCATGGTGTGCCGACGGGGCTCATCCTGGAAGGTGCCGTTCGGCGAGTGAATGAAATAGCACCACTACTGTCTCCGATCGCGGAACGTGCAGCAATTCTCACGGCGCAGAGCGATCTTTTGACTCGCGGGATTACCGCATTTACTGAACCGGGATTGGGTCCGGGTGCGGTGAGCTTGATGGAAGGCAGCGGGTACCTAAGCGCGGTCCAGGCCTACCGTGATCTAGCCGACAGCGGGGAATTATCCGTGCGAGCGAATGTGATGCTGCTGTTTGGCGGTCTCGGTGGCACCACGGCAGCAGATGTGCGGGCAGGCTTGGCTGAATTTGGCCCGCCAGCCGCAATGAAGCCATTTGGCCGACTGGGGATCTCGCAATTAAAGATATTTGCGGACGGAATCCCTCGCTCCAAGACCGCATGGGTGACCGAGCCCTACGACGACTGCTCCTGTGGTCACCTGCAGGTAGCCGGTAGTACTGACAGCGAACGTGTTGCGGAACTAGCTCAGATGGTCGCGGACTCCGCGGCTAGTGGGTGGCAGGTTGGGGCACATGCGATCGGCGACCGAACGGTCTCGGCCTATCTCGATGCCGTGGCCGCCACGTCCAACCCTAAAGATCTTCGCCACTATGTCATTCACGGTGATTTAGTGCACCACGATGAATTGGAGCGGATGGCCGCCCTGGGTGTAACTATGAACTCAAACCCTAGTATTAGATGGGCGGTTGCTGCTGGAGCCGCCAACCTCTTGGGCAGGGAACGAAGCTTGGGCCGACAACCCCTGGCCGCTGCGTGTCGCGCTGGAGTGAATGTTGCAATATCGTCTGATGCACCGGTGACGGATCCGGACTGGAGAGTAATAGTGGCCGCAGCGATGACACGTTCCTTGAGGTCTGACCCTGGGTACTCAGATGCGCAGAAACTCACCGGCATGCAGGCCATTGATGCCTTGACCATTAATGGTGCCTGGCAGAGCCACTCGGAAACCTGGCGAGGAAGGATCGCGCCGGGCTATGCAGCCGACCTGGTCGTGATGGATCAAGTACTCAACTTCACCGAGCCGTGGTCGATCCCGGAATCTGGTGTTCGGGCTACCGTAATTGGCGGTAACGTCGAGTTCGGAGACTTTGCATGAAGAAAAATGTGGTAGTGATCGTGGCGGATCAGCTGCGCGCAGACCATCTGGGTTTCGCGGGAAGAGTGCCGGTCAATACGCCGCACCTTGACGTGCTGGCGAGCCAAGGTCACGTTTTCGAGAATGCCTACGTATGTAATCCGGTCTGCATGCCAAACCGAGCGACAATCATGACCGGCAGGTGGCCGTCTGTTCATGGCTTGCGCACGAACGGAATCCCGCTTGACCCTGATGCCGCCACCTTTTCGCGCGCCATGCGGGCTAGTGGCTGGCAGACCAGCGCGGTTGGCAAGTTGCATTTCCAGCCGATGGGATACCCATACGAGGACTACCAGCTTGATGAAATTCGCGAGGCTATTCCAGAGCTCTATGAGGAGTCAGTAATCGGAAAGTTCGGCGAGAGTTTCCGATCATGGGAAGACATCAACTGGCACTTCGAGCAGGATGTGCAGCTACCCGATGATTATTACGGCTTTGACAACGTCACTTTGGCATCGGGGCACGGTGATCGAGTTTCTGGCAACTATGCGCGATGGGCGCGAAGTCGTGGATGGGATCCGCAAACCCAGGCTGGTCGGAAGAATGCGACCTCGACGTACCCGAGTTGGGACCATGTTTATGAAAGCGCGGTCCCTGCCGCCCTGCATCCGACAACTTTCGTAACGGATGAGTCGATTTCGAGGCTCGAGTCTTTCGCCGAGGCCAAGCAACCATTTTGTCTATTTGTGTCCTTCCCTGATCCGCATCACCCATTCGCGCCACCAACTGAGTACTTCCAGCGCCACGACCCAGCGGATATGCCCATCCCGGAGACCTTTACTGACGCGCACGAAAATTCTCCAAGTTACATTCGTCGCCTTATTGCTAAGCGCGGTGCTGTCGGTAGTGATCCAATGATGGTATGGGCACCGACCGAGGACCAGTATCGGCACGCGCTTGCAGCTGAACTGGGATCAATTGAGTTTATTGACGATTCAGTAGGCCGAATCTTGGAAACAATCGCTGATCTCGGCCTGGATGAATCAACCATCATTGTTTTCACATCCGATCATGGCGATATTTTTGGGGACCATGGCCTGATTCTGAAACACTTTACGCATTACCAAGGGGTGCTTAGAGTGCCCTTGATTATCCGCGACCTCGCGACCGGGAAAGGCGTTCATCGCGAATTGGTGTCCAGTGCCGACATAGCACCGACAATCCTTGATATCGCTGGTGCGCCAGCCTTACCCAAAGCCCAAGGTGAATCACTGGCTGGGTTAATGAGCGGGGATGCCACGGGCTGGCGTGCGGCCCTAATCGTTGAGGAAGACCAGCCGTTTGGAGTCGAGGACCTTGCTGGCCCAGTGCGCATCAGGACAGTAATTACCGAACGTTTCCGGTTAACTGAAATAGCGGGTAAAGGATTCACCGAACTCTATGACCTTCGGGCAGATCCAAATGAGTTGCGGAACTTGGCAATTGCCGTGGACTCAGGTGAATTACTATCCGAGGCTCGGGCGGTCATGTTGCAGGAAGTCCTGCTCCTTTTGGATGATTCCTCTGTTCCATTTCATGCTGCCTGACCGCAAGACTAGATAACGGCTCGCTGCAAGAGGAAGACTCGTCAAGGGACCTGCCCAAGTTGCCCGGTGGGAATCTCTAGTAAGTCAATAAGGCTAGTAGTCAATGAAAGTGGCGCGGGTCACATCGGCTGCTGTTTTCCCCGCAAATCATCGGATTGCCACCCCATGCCGAGAGTAGTGATCCACGGTTCCGGCGCCGATAGAATCCTTTCGGGCCCGCACGACCTGCTCTGTTCACCTGCGGTGTCCTATTTGTTTCGCCTAGGCTCGCCCTCGGCAGGCGGTCTGCCGTTCGAACTTAGGAGGACATACGTGAGCAAGTTTAAGCGCAAAAGTGTTGCGGCCGCCGGAGCGATCGGTGTGCTCGCCGCGACTCTGGTAGGCGTGGCCGCCAATCCGGCCACTGCGGCCACGACAGACATAAAGGTGGGGACCGTCGCTATCAACGCGGCTGGAGTAATTCCGCTAGCTCAAGACTCGGGGATCTTCGCCAAGAATGGCTTGAACGTAACCGAAGTTGTGCTCTTCCCGGCACCACCGCCCTCATTGGCTGGCTTAGCAGCAGGAGCGGTCCAGTTCGTGTACGCACCATCAATCCCAATCGTCAATGCGTATGCCAACGCCGGTATGGCGCTGAAGGTAGTGGCACCGGCAGACGGCTACAAACCAACAGAGGTTGCAAAAGCCAAGAAGAATGCGGCACTAGCTGCCAAGCTCGATGATACTGGTGTTTGTGTGAACCCAAATTCCGGGATCAAGTCCTGGAAGGATCTGGTTGGCAAGACCGTGTCGGTACCGGCTCGATCAGCACAGGGCGAAGTAACAATTGCGCAGGCAGTGAAGAATGCTAAGGGTGACCCGAAGTCAATTAACTGGGTCACTGTGCCATTCCCGCAGGCTATTCCGGGAGTGGTAAATGGAACCACTCAAGCAGCCTTCACGGTTGAGCCATTCACCTCGGCTTGTATAGCAGCCGGCATGACGAATCTTGGGTCACCCGGAATTCAGTTCTTCGATCTCGAAAACGCAGTTGGAATGTGGGTCACTACTGCCGCATATGCCGCGGCTAATCCGGCCGTAGTCCTGGCATTTCAGAAGTCCATCTCACAGGTGAACAAAGTAGCCAGCACCAAGGCGGGATGGGATCAGGTGCTACAGAAGTCGCTCCAGTACACCGGGGTTGACCTCGCAACAGCGAGGGCTGCAAACCCGTCATATTTCCCGTACACAATTCTGGCGGCTGACCTAAAGCGTCCAGCAGATAAAATGCTGCTGCTGGGTTACCTGACTACACCGCTGAATACGTCAGGGCTATTAATGAGGCAATATCGACCGTAGTCAAGATGGGCCTATGGGCTGATTGAAGGAGCCGCTGTGTCAGCAATCACTCGCCGCGTGCCTGCGGGAGTGGTGTCGACCTTGGCAGCGCTGCTGATTTGGCAGGTAGCTGCGATGGTTGGTCCGCTGAGCAGCGGCTCCTTCCCTACTGCAATAGCAACAGTCGGGGCTTTCTTCATCATCCTGACCGAGCCAATTTTATGGACTCAGTTGCTGGCAACCGCGCAAATGGCAGTTGTCGGGTTCGTCTTAAGCGTCGTTCTTGCGGTTCCCGTTGGCATCTGCTTAGGACTTAGTCGATTCGCATATCGATCGACCAAGTTCACTTTTGATTTCTTCAAGGTGATACCACCGATTGTCATAATCCCGATCACGATTTTGGTCCTAGGTCCGACAATTCAGATGGGCATATTTCTGGTCGTATTCGCAAATTTCTTCGCTCTGGCGATTCAAACTGCCTATGGTGTCCGTGATACTGATGTAGTGCTGCTTGAGACCATGCGGTGCTACCGCCTAGGTACCGGTCGACAGATTCTCTTTGCCCGCTTGCCAGCAGCCGCACCATTCGTTGCGGTTGGTCTGCGAATTGCCGCATCGGTGGCTCTCATTGTTGCTGTGGTGGCAGGATTGGTCGGGGGAGCACCAGGCTTAGGGCAACTGCTAGCCATGTATCAAACAGGAAATCAAATAGCCAAGACGTTCGCGGTGGTTTTACTGCTCGGAATTCTTGGAATCCTGGTTTCGCGTGGAATCGTCTTAGCACAACGACGCCTTGTTTTTTGGATGGGCAAGTGAAAATCCGAAACTTGGCTACCTCATTTCTTTTGGGTCTTTGGGTCCCAGTGTTACTAGTATGGGGTTGGTACCGGGTCAGCATTGACTCCACTAATCCATATTTTCCGCCGCTGCCTGACATTTGGGCCAGATTTCAAGAGAATTGGGTGTTTGCCCTCGTCCCGATCCACGTGGTTCCCAGCCTGCGGAATTTACTCATCGGCTACCTCATCGCGGTGGCTGTAGCCATACCGCTGGGTGTCATTGTGGGGGCATCTAAAAGCGGTGGATCATATGTGGAGCCAGTGATTGATTTCGTCCGCAGTATCCCCCCGGTCGCTTTGGTTCCCATTTTCATACTACTTTTGGGTCTGGATTCAACTATGCGGATCGCTGCTGTGGCCTTTTCCGCTTCATTCCCAATTCTCCTGTCTGGCATTGATGCGGTAAAGGCAACAAATAATGTGCTGTTGGACACTGCGCACGTGTTTCACCTATCTAAAAGGCAAGTCTTATGGCGAGTGCGCGCGCCAAACGCAATGCCACAGATATTCGCAGGGTTGCAGGTTGCTTTTCAGGTTGCCTTCGTTGTCACTATCGCTTCTGAAATCCTTGGCTCGGGATTCGGACTGGGTGCTTTTACGCTCATCGCGGCCGATTCATTCATGATTGTTGACGCCTGGACAGGCGTTATTTTACTGGGTCTGCTTGGCTATGCGCTAAATCTCGTATTTGACATCGTTGAGCGCAAATCTCTGCGCTGGTATTTCGGGCAAAAGAAACTCTCTTAGGTGATTGGGATAAAGACCAGATGACCATCGCAATATCCATCGATTCAGTCAGTATGGATTACAAGACATACTCGGGAATTAAACATGTTTTGGATGCGGTCTCCTATGACGTAGCTGATGGGCATTTCGTCTCGATAGTTGGGCCTTCTGGCGTGGGCAAGACCACCTTGCTCCGGTTGCTGACCGGCTTGGCCACGCCGACTGGTGGGGAAATATTGGTCCGTGGGTCAAAACTTAGCGGCGCTCCGCAGGGCTTAGCGGTGGTACTGCAAGATTACACGCGTTCGCTGATGCCTTGGCTGACGGTTGAAAAGAACATTGGACTACCGCTGAAGACCCAAAAACTTAACAAAGCCGAAGTCAAACTTCGAATTTCAGATTCGCTGGAGGAAGTAGGCCTGACCGGCAATGAAAAGGTATACCCATGGCAACTGTCTGGAGGAATGCAGCAACGTGTTTCGATTGCTCGTGCGCTAGCAGTTAGACCGTCAATCCTCGTCATGGATGAGCCATTTGCTTCGGTTGACGCCCAAACGAGATTCGACCTTGAGGATTTAGTGCTTAAGGTCCGAGCAGATTTTGGAATCACCACGGTCATGGTGACCCACGACATTGACGAGGCTGTGTATCTGAGTGACGAGGTAGTGGTGCTGCATGGCTCACCCGCCAAGGTGTCGGAAGTGGTGACCGTGAATCTACCGTTTCCGCGATCGCAAGTAGCTACCAGAAATGACCCGAAGTTCGCGAAGTTGCGAACTCGGATCTACGAGAAGGTTCGCGGTCTTTAGCAGGTGTTTGCCTGCCTTTTTGGGGTGTGATCCACCCCAATCGGAGCGTGGTATCGTTAGATCCTTCGAGAGGGGTTTTCCTACATGGCTTTCAACGTCGGTGACACCGTCGTATATCCACATCACGGGGCGGCACTTATCGAAGCTGTTGAGACCCGGTCAATTAAGGGCGAGGACCGTGAGTACCTAGTTTTGCGGGTGGCCCAGGGTGATTTGACCGTTCGCGTCCCCTCCGACAACGTCGATTTAGTGGGCGTCCGCGATGTCGTCAACGCCGAGGGCCTAAATCGGGTCTTTAACGTTCTACGCCAGCCATACACCGAGGAGCCGACCAACTGGTCGCGCCGCTACAAGGCAAATCTGGAGAAACTCGCCTCCGGCGACGTCATCAAGGTGGCCGAGGTGGTCCGCGATCTTTGGCGCCGCGAGCGCGAGCGCGGTCTGTCGGCGGGCGAGAAGCGGATGCTGGCCAAAGCCCGGCAGATCTTGGTGAGTGAACTCGCCCTTGCGGAGAAGACCAATGAGGACAATGCCGAGGCGATCCTCGACGAGGTCCTAGCTTCCTAGCAGGTGGTGATCTAAATGGGGCGAACCGCTGCCCTGGTGCCCGCGGCCGGCCGGGGCGAACGCTTGGGTCCTGGCACCCCGAAGGCTTTACGTCAACTTGGCGGCGTGCCGATGTTCGTGCACGCGGTCAATGCTCTCACCGAGTCGCGGGCGGTCGATCTGGTGATTGTTGCCGTTCCCGCTGCCAGCGTCGACGAAGTAAGCGCACTGTTGGTGCAGCAGCAATTCTCAGCCGACGTCAGTGTGGTGGCCGGTGGTGATACGCGACCGGAGTCGGTGGCGCGCGCCTTGATTGGCCTGCCGGCTGACGTTGATGTGGTTCTCGTGCATGACGCCGCCCGGCCACTGGTGCCACCGGAGCTGGTGAGCGCCGTGGTGGCCGCGGTGCGCCAAGGTCACCTTGCGGTGGTTCCCGGTGTCGCGATGGTCGACACCGTCAAAGAGGTGGACGCGAAATCCGATGTCACTTCTACACCGCCGCGATCAACACTACGTGCGATACAAACTCCACAGGGCTTTACCCGCGAGGTGCTGCAGGCTGCGCATGCCGCTTTGGATGTTGACGAAGCAACGATCACCGACGACGCTGGCATGGTCGAGCGCATGGGGGTGGTGGTGCATGTGATCGCGGGCCGCGAAGAAGCCTTCAAAGTCACGCGTCCGATCGACCTAATCTTGGCCGAGGCAATTCTCGCGAAGCGGCGGGCCGCCGGTGGCGTCTAGCAACCAACAGCTGCCGATACCACTTGTTGGCATCGGGGTGGATGTGCACGCATTTGACGCGACCAGACCGCTTTGGCTGGCCGGCTTGTACTGGCCCGAGGCCGTTGGGCTCAGCGGGCATTCAGACGCTGATGTCGCCGCGCATGCCATCTGTGATGCCCTGCTCGGGGCCGCCGGCCTCGGAGACCTTGGATCGGTTTTCGGCACCGACGACTCTAAGTATTCGGGAGCCTCCGGGGTGACCTTGTTATCCGAGGTAGCGTCCTTGGTGCGGCAAGGGGGGTTCGAGATCGGCAATGCCAGTGTGCAGATAATCGGCAATCAACCCCGAGTTGGGTCGCGGCGCCAAGAGGCCCAAGACGTGCTCTCGGCGGCGATCGGCGCACCGGTCCGGATCGCCGGCACCACCACCGATGGCCTTGGCTTGACCGGCCGCGGCGAGGGGCTGGCCGCAGTAGCCGTTGCCAGTGTCTTACCCACCGCTGACTAGACCTAGGATCTCGGGTTATGACAACCCAGATCCCCGACGAGGTAAAACCCTGGTTTGATGACCCGGAATTCGCGACCATCGCCACCTTGCTCCCTGATGGCCAGCCGCACCTGTCAGTCGTCTGGGTTGAGCGCGACGGCAATGACTTGCTGGTCTCCACCGTCAAGGGGCGCCGCAAGCACCTCAACATGGAAAGTGACCCGCGGGTCACCCTGCTGGTTTACCCGAAGGACAACCCCTACTCATACGTTGAGGTCCGGGGCACTGCCACGATGACCGAATCAGGTGGCCGTGAGTTGATCGACCGAGCCGCGAAGGCGTATCTGGGCCTGGATAGATACGCCTTTGATGACGGCACCGATAACGTGCGGGTGGTCGTCCGCATCACGCCGGAAAAGATCGTCACGCTCCAGCGGTAGCCTGTGCCTGTGCCTTCCACCCTGTCCTTATATGACACTGCCACGCGCTCGGTGCGCGAGTTCACCCCGATTACCCCAGGCCAGGTTGGCATTTACCTTTGCGGTGCGACCGTGCAGGCGCCCCCGCACGTCGGGCATATTCGCAGTGGGGTGGCCTTTGATGTGCTACTCCGGTGGTTGACCGGCCAGGGCATGGACGTCACCTTCATTCGTAATGTCACCGATATTGACGACAAGATCATCCATAACGCGGGACATGAAGATGTCCCTTATTGGGTTGTCGCGATGCGCAATGAGCGGGCCTTCAACCGGGCCTACGATGCTCTCGGTTGCCTACCGCCAACTTATGAACCGCGTGCGACCGGGCATATCCCTGAGATGATCGCGATGATGCAGCAATTGATCGCTTCGGGTTTTGGCTATGCGGTGGCAGGCGATGTCTATTTCGATGTTCGTGCCTTTGATGGCTACGGGAAGTTAAGTGGTCAACGCATTGATGACATGTTGGCATCGCCGGACTCCCAAGCGCAGATCAAACGTGATGCCCGTGATTTTGCAATGTGGAAATCGGCCAAGCCGGGTGAACCGCATTGGCACACCCCTTGGGGCCCGGGCCGTCCGGGATGGCATATTGAGTGCTCGGCGATGGCCGAGAAGTACCTAGGTCCGCAATTTGATATCCATGGTGGCGGGCTCGACTTGATCTTCCCGCACCACGAGAATGAGATAGCGCAATCGAAGGCCGCCGGAAACCCATTCGCCAACTATTGGGTGCACAATGCGTGGGTTACCACCGCTGGCGAGAAGATGAGTAAGTCCCTGGGTAATTCCTTGTTGGTTGACGAGGTCATCAAGCGCGTTCGCCCGATTGAGTTGCGCTACTACTTGGTGGGTGCGCATTACCGCTCAATGCTTGAGTACTCCGATGAATCGGTAAACGAAGCCGGGCAAGGGTTTCGCCGGATTGAGGGATTCTTGCAACGTGGCCATGAATTCCTAGGCACAGATCCACAGTTGCTTACCCCTAATCCCTCATCTAGACCTGAGGCATTTGACGCGGCGATGAATGACGACCTCGCAGTGCCGCAGGCATTCGCAGTACTCCATGAGACAGTGCGCGGCGGCAATGCGGCGTTGACCGCTAAGGACACGGGCCTGGTAACCGAGGCATTGTCGGCGACTGTCGCAATGCTCGACATCCTTGGCCTTAATCCGTGGTCGAAGTCCTGGGCGCAGGTAGGTCGAGCCGACACTGATTCAGTTATCGATGCGCTGGTGCAGGTGGCACTGGAACAAAGGCAAGAAGCGCGGGCGCGTAAGGATTTTGCCGCGTCTGATGCAATCCGCGATGGCCTTGATGCCATCGGTATCCGCATCGAGGACACCCCCGAAGGTGCCCGCTGGACTTTGGAGCAATAGTCATGGCCGGTAATTCACAGCGTCGTGGCGCTATGCGAAGTGAGGGCAGCAAGAAGGGGGCGACGGTTGGCTCGGGAGGTCAGCGCCGCAAGCAACTCAAGGGCAAAGGCCCGACGCCGAAGGCGGTTGAGCGCCCGCACCACCCTGCTGGGCGGCGCGAACGTGCGTCAGTCCGCATTCAGGAGACAGCTAAGAAGACTGCTCGCCCCTCCGGTGGTCGCACACGCGATACCGCTGACCTGCTTATCGGGCGCAACTCTGTGGTTGAGGCGCTGCGGGCACGAGTACCAGCCAAGGCCTTATACGTACAGGTTAAATTGGACGCTGACGATCGGCTGCGCGAGGCCCTTCGCCTGGCGGTAGCGCAGAACGTCCCGATGTTCGAAATCTCCCGAGCCGATCTTGATGAAATGACCCACAATGCCGTGCATCAAGGTTTGGTCCTCACGATGCCGCCATATGAGTATGCCGACCTTGCGGCTATCAGCGGGGGCCGACTCCTCGTCGCACTCGATGGGGTGACCGACCCGCGCAATCTGGGTGCCGTTGCCCGGTCAGCTGCTGCCTTCGGTGCTGATGGCATCGTCATCCCGACCCGGCGTGCAGCGGGTATTAGCGCTGGGGCGTGGAAGACGTCGGCCGGAGCACTGGCGCGCGTGCCTGTTGCCCAGGTGCCGAACCTGACTCGCGCCCTGCAGTCCTTGCAGAAAAAGGGCTTCACCGTCATTGGGCTGGCCGCCGATGGTGCCACGAACTTAGGTGGCCTGCCCGGCGGCACGTTGACCGATCGGGTGGTACTCGTGATTGGGGCTGAGGGCGAAGGTTTATCGCGATTGGTCGGCGAGACCTGCGACTGGCTGGCGCGAATTGACATGAACAGTTCTACGGAGTCCCTAAACGCTGCGGTCGCTGCGGGCATTGCCTTGCACGCGGTGTATGCGGCTCGCGCCTAAGCGCTGGACTTAATTAACCTGCTCTTCCTCGGGTAGCGGGTTTCGCACCTTTCTTCCGAGTGCATTGGCAAGCAGCGGAAAAACTAGAACCGAAAGGGCGCCAGCGCCGACCAACCCAGCCGCGTTCTGGGGCAGCATCTCACCGGCTTCGACTTGCAAGGTGGTAATCGCGACGATCACCGGGAGCCCGGTGGCAACAAGCAAGGAGAAGCGCCCGCGCTGGAAGGCATCGGGCATCGCCTTACGGTAAATGAAGAATTGCGGTAGCCCGCGAACCAGTAGTAGTAGCACGAAGAAAACGATGAGGACAAGTGGGTTCTGAATAATTGACATGACATCCAGGTTTGCGCCGGAGACAATGAAGAAAATTGGAATGAAGAATCCGAAAGCTATCCCTTCGATCCGGCCATGCAGCATGGAATCTTCACTGCGTGGTGCGTAGCGCCGCACGATGATGCCGGCAATGAAGGCACCGAGGACTGCGTCCAATCCAAAACCTGAGGCCAAGGTCAAGAGAAATATGAGCAGCAACATGGTGATGCGCACCGCGGTTTGCGAGCTGGTGCCGTATCCGCGCTGCAGCACCGCCCGCACCCGAGGGTTGTTCAATCGCTGCGGTAGCAGTGCCACGATTAAGGCGACAATCGCAAAGGCGGCAAGGGACAAAATCGCTCCGAACGATGACTGGGTACCGAACAAAATAGCGATCGCGATGATCGGGCCAAATTCCCCCCACACCCCAGCCCCCATGAAAAACGTCCCAAAACGCGTCTTCGATTCCCCAGCATCGCGCAGCACCGGCAGTAAGGTACCGAGGGCAGTTGTGGTGAGCGCGATCGCAATCCCTAAATAGTCCTGAACGAAGCCAACTGCATAAAGTCCACCGGTCAGCAGGCCGGCGAGGAGCAGTGAAGTGCCCCAGCCGATGGCGGCCAGTTTGCCAGTCCGGCCGGAGATGGCGGTCCGCTCTAGTTCATTGCCGGCAAGGAAGAAAAGCAGGCCCAAGCCCATCTCGGCGAGGAGGCCAATGGCGGCGTCCACCTGCATCCAGTTCAGGACGTATGGACCAAAGACGATCCCTCCGACCAGGAGCAGCACCACCTCGGCAACCTTGACCCTGGTGAGCCCGACGATCAGCGGCACGATGGCGGCGATCGAGACGATGACGAGGAGCGAGGTTAGATCAGATTGCACGCTGGGCAATCTACGGCATGGGGTCGCGGCTGTGAGAGCATTGCCGGATGTCAGCGCCCGTGGTCGGTGTCTCCGTCTACTTCGAGCAGGCCAAATGGGGGGCTTGGGATATCAAGGCGGCCGAACTCCCGCACTGGTATCTAGACCTGTTCCAAGATGCCGGTGGGCGGATCGTGTTGCTACCCCCTGCGACCAACGCCGACGCCTTGGACCGCCTTGACGGCTTGGTACTCGTTGGCGGCGCCGACGTCGATGCACGCCGCTACGGCGCCGCACCCCATGGGACGGCGGATGCGCCACGTGAGTCAAGGGATGAATCTGAAACCTTGCTCTACCGAGGGGCACGGGAGCGCGGGATGCCCGTGCTGGGTATCTGCCGCGGCCTGCAGATCATGGCGGTGGCACACGGCGGCACGCTGATCCAGAACCTGCCCGATCTGGGGCTGGCCACGGTGCACCGTGAAGTGCCCGGGCAGTTCGTGGAACACGAAGCCACTTTCGCCCCCGGTTCGCTCATTGCCCAGGTAATGGGCACCACCGCAACCACCGTCAACTCCTCGCACCACCAAGGCATTGACAGCCCCGGTGATCTAACGGTGACCGGATGGGCCGCTGACGGCACCATCGAAGTTTGCGAGGACTTGGGCGCTGACTTCTGCCTCGGGGTGCAGTGGCATCCGGAGCACCCAGACCGCAGGGTTCCCGATGCGAACCTGATCGGCGCCTTCTTGGCCGCGGCGAGCAGCTACCGCACCTGACCGCTAACCCGGTCCTTGAACCTGCTCGATCCGTCATTTCCGTGGCGATTTTTGACGGAGCGAGCAGGTTTTTATAGCGGGGTGACGTACGCCCCGGAGATCCCACCGTCGACCAAGAAGTTAGCTGCGGTGATAAACGACGAGTCATCGCTGGCCAAGAAGGCGACCGCGGCGGCAATCTCATCGGGCTCACCAAAGCGGCCGAACGGAATGTGGACTAGGCGACGAGCTGCGCGCTCCGGATCCTTGGCGAAGAGCTCAATCAGCAAAGGAGTGTTCACCGGTCCGGGGGAAAGGGCATTGACCCGCACCCCGGAGCGTGCGAATTGCACGCCGAGCTCGCGGCTCATTGCGAGGACACCGCCCTTTGAGGCCGTGTAGGAGATCTGCGAAGTGGCGGCGGCCATGGTGGCTACGAATGAAGCCGTGTTGATGATCGAACCCTTGCCTTGCTCGAGCATGTAGGGCAGCACCGCCTTGCAGCAAAGAAACACCGAGGTGAGGTTGACTTCTTGGACTCGACGCCAGGCGTCGATGCCGGTCTCCAAGATTGAGTCGTCATCGGGTGGTGAGATGCCCGCATTGTTGAAGGCGATGTCTACGCTGCCGTAGGTATCCTTCGCCGCCTGAAACATGGCAGCGACCTGGTCGGCGTCAGTGACATCGGTTTTGATGAATAGGCCGCCGACTTCGGCCGCGGCGGCCTCACCGGTTGTCGGGTCAACGTCACCGATGACGACAAGTGCACCTTCGTCAGCGAACCGTCGAACCGTTGCCAGGCCAATGCCACTGGCCCCGCCGGTTACGACCGCGACCCGACCAACGAGTCTGCGGCAGTTGCTGTCACTCATGATTCCTCAATTCCTAATAAGTGGGATCGCTGCTGGTGGTGAACTTAGTCCTCGGTACTCAGGAAAACATTCTTGGTTTCGGTGAAGGCATCTGGTGCATCAGGGCCGAGTTCACGGCCGAGCCCGGAGCGCTTGAAGCCGCCGAACGGGGTCCAGTAGCGAACCGAGGAGTGGGAGTTCACCGAGAGGTTGCCGGCTTCGACTCCACGGGCAACACGCAGGGCGCGACCGACATCTCGCGTCCAGATGGAGCCTGAAAGCCCAAACTCTGAATCATTTGCCAAGGCGATCGCATCTGCTTCATCCTCGAAGGCGGTCACCACAACAACCGGGCCGAAAATCTCCTCGCGAAATGCCCGGGCACTGGGCGCTACCGGGGCCAGAACGGTCGGGGCGAACCAGTAGCCCGGCCCGCTTGGGCAACTACCTTGGAATGCGACGGGGGCATCGCTTGGCACATACGAAGAAACAGTGTCATGTTGCCCGCGTGAAATAAGTGGACCCATCTCGGTTTGCTCGAGTGTCGGGTCGCCAACGACGACGCCCTTGACGGCGGTCTCTAACAGCCCCATGAATCGATCTAGTACTGAGCGTTGCACCAAGATGCGTGATCTCGCACAGCAATCCTGGCCGGCGTTATCGAACACCCCATACGGCGCGGTGGCCGCGGCTTTCTCGATATCGGCGTCGGCGAAAACAATATTCGCGCTCTTGCCGCCCAACTCAAGGGTTACCGGCTTGATTTGTGATGCACATCCGGCCATGACTGCCGCACCCACCGATGTTGACCCGGTGAAAACCACTTTGCGCACGAGCGGGTTGTCAACGAACCGCTGACCCACGATCGATCCCTTGCCGGGTAGGACGCTGAAGACGTCTTCCGGGATACCTGCGACAAGGGCCAATTCACCCAAGCGGATGGCGGTGAGGGGAGTTAGCTCCGCTGGCTTCAGCACCACGGTGCACCCTGCGGCCAAGGCGGGCGCGAACCCCCAGCCGGCAATTGGCATCGGGAAGTTCCACGGCACAATCACCCCGACCACGCCAAGTGGCTCCTTGAAAGTTATGTCGACTCCCCCCGGCACCGGGATCTGCTGCCCGAAGAGCCGCTCCGGGGCGCCGGCGTAGTAGTTCAGGACGTTCGCGACGTTATTGGCCTCCCAGCGGGCATTGCCGATGGTGTGACCGGAGTTCTTGACTTCAAGCAACGCCAGTTCCTCAACATGCTCGCGTACTACATCAGAAAACCTGCGCAGCAGATTCGCTCGATCGCCAGGCGCGATGGCACGCCAGGAGTCAAATGCCGCATGTGCTCTGGCGATGGCGTGGTCTGCTTCCTCAGCGGAAGTTGCCGCGATCTTGGCAACTACCTCTTCGGTAGCGGGGTTGATTACGGCGTGCATTTCGTCTCCTGAGTAGTGAATTCGGCGGTGAGGGTGCTGGGTCTAGAGGCGTTCGAAGCTGCGATAGCGCTCCCAGTCGGTAACCGCCTTGCCGAAGGCGGCTAGTTCCACCCTCGCCATATTCGAGTAGTGCTCCTGCACCGAGGCACCGAAGGTGTCGGTTATCCAGGTCGAGGACTCCCAGAGCTCGAGGGCGTCGCGCATGTCAGAAGCCACATGGGCTGAAGCACTCGAGTAGGCATTGCCTTCGAACTCCGGCTCCAGTGGCAAGTTGCGCTCGACGCCATCTAGGCCGGCAGCGATCATCCCGGCGACGGCGAGATACGGATTTACATCACCGCCTGGAACTCGGTTCTCAAGGCGAAGTGATTGACCGTGGCCGACAAGCCGGAAAGCGCAGGTGCGGTTATCGCGACCCCAGCGCACCGCTGTTGGCGCGAAGGAACCGGGGACGAAGCGCTTATAAGAGTTGATCTGGGGTGCGTAGAGCAGCGTGAGTTCATCAATATGTGCCAACTGACCGGCGATGAATGCTTTACCCAACGCCGACATCCCAGACGGGTCGTTATCATCAGCCATCACCATCGAGCCGTCGTTGCCGCGGAAGGATAGGTGAATGTGGCAGGAACTGCCCTCGCGCTCATTGAACTTGGCCATGAAGGTGAGAGAAACGCCTTCTTGGGCGGCTATCTCCTTAGCCCCGGTCTTGTAAACCACATGGTTGTCGCAGGTCGCTAGTGCATCGGTGTACTTGAAGGCGATCTCATGCTGTCCGAGATTGCACTCGCCCTTGGCACTTTCAACTGTCATGCCGGCTGCGGTCATCTCATTCCGGATGCGGCGAAGCAGTGGTTCGACCCGTGCGGTGCCGAGCATTGAGTAATCAACGTTATAAAGATTCGCGGGAGTCAGGTCGCGGTACCCGCTCTCCCATGCTTCTTCATAGGAATCCATGAACACGATGAACTCAAGCTCGGTGCCAACGAAGGCACCCATACCCGCATCAGCCAGGCGAGCGAGTTGCCTTCGCAGGATCTGGCGCGGTGATGCGACGACCTCGGAGCCGTCCTGCCAGAGCACATCGCATAACACCCCAACGGTGCCGGGCTGCCACGGTTGGTAGTGCAAGGTACCAAGGTCGGGGCGCATCACTAGGTCGCCGTAACCGGTCTCCCACGATGACATCGCGTAGCCATCGACGGTTTTCATGTCGACGTCGACGGCAAGGAGGTAGTTGCAGCCCTCGGTGCCATGGCCCAGGACCTCGTCAACGAAATAGTGTGCGTGAATCCGCTTGCCCTGCAGGCGCCCTTGCATGTCGGTGATGGCGACGGCGACGGTGTCGATATTGCCGGCCTCGACTTCGCGCTTGAGGGTCTCGACATCGAGCCGGGCAATGCGGGTCATTTGTGCCTCCGGGTCGCGACATAGACTCAGTGACCTAACCCTGCCCTACCCGGCCGCCAGTTGGCATCCCCACCCCCAAAGTAGTCCTCGGTTCCTAGCCACCCGAAACTACTTTTTAATGAGTCGGGCGAGCGAATTCAGGACGAATTCACTATCCACCGGGGCGACGATGGTGCAGTTGCTAAATAGCTCAACTGCTCGGCGCGCTACTTCACGAGTGCCCTTAGGGTTGCCACGGGCAAGGTGGGTAAGTGCTGCGCCCCATTGCGCAAGTGCGCGCCAGCAGTCACGCTCGGCGGGCGGGCAGCAACGCCAGCGCTGCTCGAAGACTTCGTGCGCGTGAAAGGGCAAGTCCTGATTCAGATAGCTGATCGCCTCGTTCCAGGCCGCGGCGCTGGTGATGCTGGATTTTTCGGGCGCCGGGGGGGTTATCTGTGCTGCCGGCGCATCGGGCGGGAGCGGGCGGCCGTAGCGATCACGCGGGCGCGGCATGAAACTAAGTATGCTGTTTAGCGAGCCAAGGCAAGATGAGTTCGCCAAAGGCCGCCGGGGATTCCTCATGCGGGAAGTGCCCGGTCGGCAGGGTCTGGAAACTATATTCGCCACTTACGTACTTATCGCTGCCTTCACAACTAGCAAGTAGCACCATTGGGTCTTCGGTACCGTGGATCTGGAGCACATTTTTCTTGATTGACGTCGACATGGCCGACATATACCGCAGGCCGTCTGGACGCAGCAGGGATCGCACCGACCAACGGTGGTATTCGATCGCGGTATGCGCGGTCGGCCAGCGCAGAAATGCCGCGCGATACATCTCACCGGCTTCGTCAACCCAAGCCGGGTCGGCCGACCACTTTGTCAGTAGGTCACTGATGCGCTTGCCGTCAGCTTTCATGAATGAATTTTCCGGCAGGAACGGAAGTTGGAAACCGGCAAGGTAACCCAGTTTCGCCAATTGCCGTGGCCGCAGTGCCGCCCGGCGCATCAACCGTGGATGTGGGGCGGAAACCGTGACGATGCCACGGACTGCGTCTGGTTGGGTAACCGCCATTGACCAGGCGATCAAGCCACCCCAACCATGGCCGATGACGATCGCCTCGGATTCGCCAAGGCAGCGAATCACACCCGCGACGTCGGCCGAAAGGCTCATCGGGTCATAGCCGCGCGGAGTGTGGTCAGAGCCGCCGTAGCCGCGCAGGTCCATCGCTATGGCGTGGTAACCGGCCTCGGCTAGTGCCGTTAACTGGTTTCGCCAAGTCCACCAGTAGGTGGGAAAACCGTGCAGGAGCACCATGGCTGGGCCCTCACCTGCTTCAACCACGTGGAAGCGGGCGCCGTGCGCGGGGACATCACGATGGGTCCAGGGACCGGGTACCCGGATAGCCTGTTCTGGGTCGGCTATCGGCACGGGTTAGGTGCCGGAACTCTCGGGATCGGTGGCCCCTAAGGCACTCGCGGTCTTGCCGAGTTCATCGATGGTGGTCATCGTGCCGACACGAACTTCGAGAAGTTTCTTGTGCGCGATCAGCCCGGTGATGACAGCACCGAGAATCAGGAGAAGTGCCACTATCAAGAACCCGAGCCAGGTTTGCAGCCCTAGTTGCACCAGGCCGTAGGCCAAGGCGATGAGCAGGAAAACCGTCGCCAGACTGATCAGGCTCAGTGCTGCGATCCCAAGTGCCGCACCGGCCCCGATGCGCGAACCGGCCTTGCCGAATTCATCCTTGGCCAGGGCCAACTGCGCCATTGCCAGCCGCTGGGCATCAGAAATAACCTTGCCCACTAGCTCAGAGATGCTCGGTTCGGTTTTAGCCGCCATGGTGATCCTCCGGGTAGAGGCTACCGCCCGGGCCCCTGCTGGTACACATCTGGGATTCCGTCCTGGTCCTCGTCTTGCTCCTCAACCAGTGCGATATTGGCGAAATGCCGGTTTCGGGTGACGAGGACGACTGACGCGAGTAGGGCGGAAGTTATGGAACCAGCCAGGATGGCCATTTTGGCGGTGTCCAGATCCACGGGGATTTCACCGTATGCGATCTCTGCGATCAAAAGCGGGACGGTGAAGCCGATACCCGCAAGCAACCCGATGGCCGCTACATCTAGCCACTTAAGGGGTGCCGCCAGCGATGCCCGGGTGAAGCGTGCAACAACCCACGAGGTGCCTACAACTCCGATGGGTTGGCCTATCACAAGACCAATGATTACGCCCAGCGCGATTGGGGTGCCGATTACCCCACCGAGCCCGATGGCCGTGAGATCAACGCCGACAACGCAGAAGGCAAAGACAGGAACACCGAACCCGGCACTTAGTGGGTGCAACCGATGCCCCACTCGATCGGCGGGGGAGAGGGCCTCTTCGGGATCAAGTCTGACGCGGGTGAGCAGCCCGAGGACTACGCCTGCAACGGTTGCATGAATCCCACTTTCATACATGGAAACCCAAGTGAATATTACGAGTGGGACGTAGAGATAGGCGGCAGTGATGCGCCGACGCTGTGCGTACCAATAAATGGTAAAGCAGGCAATAGACGACAGGACCCACCAGAGATTAAATGAACTTGAGTAGAAAATTCCGATGACGACGATTGCCCCGAGGTCGTTGACCACCGCCAAGGTGAGCAAGAATGCGCGCAGCGCAACCGGCACCCCTCGGCCAACTACGGCAAGTACCGCGAGGCCAAATGCGATGTCACTTGCCATCGGAATACCCCAGCCCCGAGTGGAGCCGTCCGCGGCAGTTGAGTTAATGACAAAGTAGATGGCTGCCGATAGCGCCATGCCACCGAGCGCTCCGGCAATCGGTACGGCCGCCTTCGCGGGCTTGGAGAGCGATCCGAGAACGAATTCGTGCTTAAGCTCGATTCCGACAACAAAGAAAAAAACCGCGAGTAATGCGTCAGCAGCCCAGGCGGATATCGGTAGCGACAGCCATGGGGGCCCAATCTCGGTTTGCACGAAGGCGAAGTAGGCACCGCTCCACATCGAATTAGCCCAGATCAGCGCGAGCGCAGCTGCGATGAGCAGCAGCACCCCGCCAACGGTCTCGTCACGAAGTTGCTTGAGTAGCCAGCCGCGCTCACGAAGGGATGGCCGCGCCAGAAAGTCATCAGGCGTAGTCACCGGCTAATTATCAGTCCTCGGACTTATTAGCAGCAAGGCCGGAGGCAATCAGGCTCATCACCGCGGGATCGGCAAGGGTGGTGGCGTCACCGATATCACGCTGCTCGGCCACATCACGAAGTAGGCGGCGCATGATTTTTCCGGAGCGGGTGTTCGGCAGTTCAGCGACGATGAGGATCTGCCGCGGCTTTGCAATAGGCCCGATCTCTTGCGCTACGTGATCGCGCAACTCCTTGACCACCGAGGTGCGGCCGGTGCCTTCCTCGGCAACACCCCCCTTGAGAATTACAAATGCCACGATGCCTTGCCCGGTGGTGGCATCGGTGGCCCCGACCACCGCCGACTCGGCAACTTTTGGGTGGGAGCCAAGTGCGGCCTCCACCTCGGTGGTCGAGATGCGATGACCAGAGACATTCATGACATCGTCAACTCGGCCAAGTAGGCGAATCGCACCGTCATGATCCAGGCGGGCGCCATCACCGGCGAAATAGACATCGGGGAAGTGCTTCCAGTAGCCCTCCTGGTAGCGCTCCGGATCGCGCCAGATGCCGCGCAGCATTGACGGCCAGGGCTCGGTGAGGATTAGGTAGCCGGTGGTGCCTTCGCCGGTTGGCAGCCCCTGATCGTCGACGACGGCAGTGCCGATACCGGGTAGGGCGGTCATCGCAGAACCAGGTTTGCAAGTTGTTACGCCAGGCAGCGGCGAGATCATGATGGCACCGGTTTCGGTCTGCCACCAAGTGTCGACG